>JBAWXM010000176.1:0-10438 GCA_037144075.1 Lentisphaerota bacterium
CTTCTAATCCTCGGTCGAATCAGCGCGAACTATTTTTCATTCGGAATTGCTGAGCAAATAGAGTTCACCATGAAGTGTTTAGCGCGGCATCGCAAAATACCCCTTAACCACGAAAGGTATCCGCAGAGCGTGGACACGAAAAAAAGGGGGAAATGTTATCCTCAGATGAAATAGATGAACGCAGATGAAAAGCATGAAGGTTTAACGATACTCAGGATATACAGGATAAGAAAAGGCAGTCTTATCCCGCAGGCGCGGAAACATGAAGTTATTTTGAGAATTGCCGGCGAGGCGCATACCTGAAGGTATGTAATGAACCGGCACACAAAGGCTCCGTATTGGCTGAATCTTCCAGGCATTATACCACATCCCAATCGGGCACATGGCCGCCGTACTCCAAATGCTCCAGATACGCACAAGAGATTGCTGCGCAATCATAAAAAACGCCTGGAAATCATGACTTTTAAAACTGCATTCGTCTTATCTGAGCCTGATTTACCCGTTCGGGTTGACAAACTATCTAATTAGTAAAAAGACAATTGACAATTGGAAATGAAAATTAAAAATGACAATTGAAAAGTGGAGTTCTAAAGATCTAAATTGCGGGAGTTATAAAGTTTTAGAAGGCCTGGAAATAAGAAATTTGAAAATGGTTGTGCGCAGTGACTCTCTAAAATCTCCGGATGAGGTATTGCTCCATGCCTTAGATGGAGTTAAATTAAGGCGGTCTGAAAGCCGTAGAAGGTAATACAAGGTAATATTATGAAATGGGTGAAATTTGACGATTCAATGAAGATACCGGTAAAGTCGTGGTGTGAAGAAATAGAGCCTGACGCGTTGAAACAGGCAGCAAACCTGGCGGCGCATCCTGCGACCTTTCATCACATCGCGCTTATGCCTGACTGCCATGTCGGATACGGGATGCCGATTGGCGGAGTCATTGCCTGTGAAGATGTGGTTATCCCGAATGCGGTTGGCGTGGATATTGGTTGCGGCATGGTGGCGGTGGAAACCAGTGTTCCGGCAGAACTTTTCGCCGATATGAGCAAGCGCCGCGCAGTGATGAACACGGTTAAAGCGCTGGTGCCGGTCGGTGAAGGCGTAAGCCGCCGGGAGCCGGAGGAGTGGGACGGCTTTGAACAGTATATTGAATCATTTAAAGGCGAAAAACAGCCGCAATGGCCAAGCAGGCTGGACCGCTGCAATCTTGGAACGCTTGGCGGCGGCAACCATTTTCTTGAAATGCAGCATGATGAAGCCGGAATGATCTGGCTGATGATTCATTCCGGCAGCCGGAATCTCGGATACCGGATTGCAAGTTTATACCACGGGCAGGCGAAAAAACTTAATCAGCAGTTCCACGTCAGCCTGCCAGATTCCGACCTGGCATTTCTGCCGGCAAAAAGCGAGGAAGGGCATAATTATATCCGGGATATGAATTTTGCGCTGCGTTACGCGCTGGAAAACCGGCGGCGGATGATGCAGGGCTTCAAACAGGCGCTGATTGAAGCCGCCGGCAGCGCCGGGTTCAAAAAGGAGGTGAATATTCATCATAATTATGCGTCAATGGAAGAACATTTCGGGAAAAAAGTATGGATTCACCGCAAAGGCGCGACCTCAGCGATGAAAGGCGAGACTGGCATTATTCCCGGCAGTATGGGAACTTCGTCATATATAGTCCGGGGGCTTGGCAATGCCGATTCATTCATGTCATGTTCGCACGGCGCAGGCCGTAAAATGGGCAGAGGCGAAGCCAGCCGCAATTTATCCGTGGAGGAGTGCGACAGGGCAATGAACGGAATAGCTTTCGACCGCTGGTCAAAATTACGTTCAAAATGGAAAAAAGGCGGAGACAAGGGGCTGCTGGATTTGAGCGAAGCGCCTTTGGCCTACAAGGATATTGACGAAGTGATAAAGTCGGAACTGGATTTGATCGAGCCAGTAGTTAAATTAAGTCCGCTGGCGGTAGTCAAAGGGTAATTTTTCAGAAGCCAGAAGCCAGAAGCTAGAAGCTAGAAGCTAGAAGCTGGAAGGCAGGAAGGCGGAAGGCGGAATAAATCCGGGAAGCAAAGAATAAGCAAAGGTTAAGATGTCAAAAATATATTCGTTTCCGCCGTTTGCGGACAAAAGCGCGGACAAACTGATTCTCGGCTCAATACCGGGCGAAGAATCATTGCGTCAGCAGCAATATTATGCCCACCCCCGGAATATTTTCTGGAAAATCATGGGGCTGATTTATGATTTTGATCCGGCGGCGCCGTATGAAACCAGGATATCCAGGCTGCTTGAAAACCACATAGCGCTGTGGGACACGGTGCATAATTGCCAGCGACCCGGCAGCATGGACTCGGACATCAGGAAGGAAAAGGCGAATGACTTCGAAACCTTTTTCAAAGAACATCCCGGCGTCAAAAAAGTGTTTTTCAACGGACAGACGGCTCACCGGCTGTTTATGAAGCATACCCGGACAATGAACTTGCCGGACTTGGAGTTTCATGTGATGCCGTCCACCAGTCCGGCCAATGCAGCGGCGAGTTTTGCCGCAAAGGTGGAAGCATGGAGCGCAATTAAACTTCCAGGTCAATTAAGGCGGGGTTGTTAATCAATATGCGGCCGGTTGCGGTTTGCAGAAGATTTTCATGACCGGGGCTGATTGAAAAACAAGCGCAGCGTTTGAGAAATTCCGCAACTTCAGGAATGCCTGAACCGGGAATTTTACCTTCAATTTTATTGAAGTAAAGCGCACTCCGGCTGCCGTTTTTTTCCAGAATCAGCGGCTGACGGTGCGGAATCCCGTAAAACTGCAAACGGAATGACTTCAGCCATACGGTTAAGGCCTCATCAGCAGACAATATGACTTTTTCCAGCCTGCCGGAGTTTAACGACTGAGACAGTTCCGCCGGAGGAATTAACGGTTCGGCGCATAAGGAGTGCCTAAGCAGATATTCCCGGCCGTCAACAGATGACGAAGTGACAAATTTCCTGTAACCTTCAAGTATCTGTTTGCGGCGTCTGGGCCATTCGCCGTTCAGAAATACGGCTTCCGCTTTCAATGCGGAGTGGAAATAGAGCACGGCATCTTCCGGCGTATTCCGGATGCCCATGAACAGCGCCAGTTTTTCCGCCTCGGCATCGCTGATTATGTCCCGGAAGGCCATGATGATCTTATACATGCGTTCCATTTGACTGACAGTAAGGCATTCCGGCCTGGAGACACCGTATACGTCAACCAGCGCAAACTGCCCGGTTTTAGGACTGTAAAGCACGTTGCCCAGGTGAAAATCGGGATGAAAAAAGCCGGAGTAAATGAACATCTTCAGAAATATCGCCAGCTTATCGAGGAAAGCAGTATGGTCTTTGCCGCCGAGGATATATTCGCGCACCCAGAATTCCCAGGCGGTAACCGCGTCCGGAACAGCTTCGGAAAAGGTCATGCTCAAACAGCCGCTCCGCCCCCAGCCAAGGTATTTGACCACAGGTACCCCGGCATTCTCCAGTTGTATTGCGGTATTGAACTCGGATTGGGATTTGCAGCATAAGTACGCCCGCAGTTTATGCAGCAGATTCCGCGGCTGGTCCAGCTTGACGAAATACTGGTCATTCACCTTGAATACCGACCGTACCGGATTGGATTTTACCGGCGATGATTTCAGGTGCTGTTCATACTGGTCGAACCAGGAGTCGAGCAATCCGGAAGCGCGCAGCCGCCATTTCCAGCCGCGTCGCATTTCTATGCTTAATCCTGTGCTGTCCGCCATATTTCGATTCCGGGTTAATTGGTGTTTTTATAACTTACACCGGCTCTGTTTTAAAGCCAATGCTAAAAAAACGAATTCTTTGCTTGAATAAGAATTTTAACTCCTGACAAAGCGGTTTATATTACGCTATTGGCTATGAACAACACAGGAATTACTATTTATGAACTGGAAGCGGCTTCTTTCATCAAAACGGCTGGGCAAGGCTGACGCTGACGCGATTTCCATGGGCAGATCGCCGTTTCAGCAGGATTTTGACCGTATCGTATTTTCCTCCGCTTTCCGCCGGATGCAGGATAAGGCGCAGGTTTTTCCGCTGGCCGAGAACGATTACGTCCGCACCCGGCTGACGCACAGCATGGAAGTGGCCTGCATCGGACGCTCAATCGGCGCCAACGCCGGAGTATTTATCTGTAAGAGCCACGATGTGGGCTCAATTCAGCCCAGCGATATCGGCGCGATCGTCGCCGCCGCCTGCCTGGCCCATGACATCGGCAATCCGCCGCTGGGGCATTCCGGCGAGGAAGCAATCCGCCACTGGTTCTGTCATTCCAGCGTCGCCGCTTCAATGAAAGCTGGAATGTCGCCACAGGAATGTGCCGATATTGAAAGATACGAGGGCAATGCCCAGGGGTTCAGAGTGCTTTCCCGGCTTCAGATGCCGGAAAATCCCGGCGGCATGCAGTTGACCTGCGCCACGCTCGGCGCGTTTACCAAATACCCGATGGCCTCGCTGATTGAGAACCCGCCGTCCGGCGTTTCCGCTAAAAAGTTCAACTTTTTCCAGATGGACAAGGAATTGTTTGCCGAAGTCGCCGAAACCACCGGACTGAAGCGCATCCGCGACAACGCCTACTGCTGGAGCCGCCATCCGCTGGCCTACCTGGTGGAAGCCGCCGACGACATCTGCTACCGCATTATTGACTTTGAAGACAGTCACATGCTTGGGATAATTGCTTATGAAGAGCTTGAAACGCTGTTCATGCGCATCATTGACGACAGCGAATTCCGCCGGAAACTTAAAGATATCAGCGAGCCCGAACGCCGGGTTGAACTGATGCGGGCCAGGACCATCGGCAAGCTCGTAAACCAGCTCACCGGCTGCTTTGAAAAACATCATGAGCAGATACTTCACGGCGAACTCCAGGAACCGCTGATAGAACTGATTACGGCTGCCGAGGCGTTGAAAAAGATCGAAAGCCGCAGCTATGAAGATGTTTATACCTATCGCCGGGCGGTGGAGATTGAAGCCGCCGGTTTTGAGCTTACCCAGGGGTTGCTGGACGCCTTTACCACCAGCGTCAACGACGTTGCCGCCGCCAGACGCAGCGGCGGCAGGCCGCTGTACCGCAACAGCCGCCTGATGCTGCTGATTCCCAAACGCTACCGCAATGAGGACGATCCGCAATGGCTGGACAGCTCCTATGTCCGGCTGATGAATATCCTCGATTATATCTCCGGAATGACCGACTCCTACGCCGTGTCATTATTCAAAAAAATCAAAGGTATCTCCCTGCCGGGACAATAATAAGGAACAATACCATGCCTGAACTTCCGGAAGTCGAAACTATCACCAGAGCTTTGTCCGCCAGTCTGACGGGCAAACATTTTACCGCCATCAAGACCTTTATTGCCGCCATCCGCTATCCGCTGGATCTGGAAAACCGCCCTGAACTTACCGGACAGAAAATCGTTGCTGTCCGCCGCCGGGCGCGGTATATCATCATTGAGCTGGAAAATCGCCAGGCATTTGTCATGCACCTGGGCATGTCCGGCGCGATCAGAATAGTTCCTGCGGATGAGCCAAAAAGAAAGCACGATCATGTATTCTTCCATTTGAGCGACGGCATGACCATGCGGTATGAATGCCCGCGCCGTTTCGGCTTCATTAAAACTTGTCTGCTGGACGCTCCCGGCGCTCATCCTTCCGTGCTGGTAAATTTGGGGGTGGAACCACTTAGCGACGAATTTACGCCGGATTACCTTTACAACAACCTGAAGAAACGTTCAATGCCGGTCAAAAATGCGATCATGGACAATAAGATTGTGGTCGGAGTCGGCAATATTTACGCGGCGGAGTCGCTTTTCCTCAGCGGAATCAGCCCGCTCCGCAAGGCGTCCGCCGTAACCCGCGCCCAGTGCGTAAAGATGGTCAAGATCATCAAAGAAGTGCTTAAACGCTCGATTGAAGCAGGCGGCACGACTATCTCCGACTACAAGCAGGTGGACGGTTCCGAAGGCAAGTTTGTTCAGCAGTTAAAAATGTATGGCAAAGACGGGCAGCCTTGCCCCGAATGCGGCACGATTGTTCAGAAAGCCGTACTCGGCGGCAGATCCTCATGCTTCTGCCCGAAATGTCAGAAGTAACCATGCCTGGAACATCAATCAGGCCGCTTCAAGATTTACTGCAACCGCTGCCGCTCGCCGGCGGCGGCAATGTTTCCAGGATCATGCCGGGACCGATGGAAGGCATCATGCATCCGCTGTTCTGCAAGGCGGTTTCAGAACTGGCGCTGTTTGATTTCTGGATCACGCCGTTTCTGCGGATATCCACCGACGTTCCGCGAGATTCCAGACTGAAGCATTTCATCCGGCCGTTCGCTGAAACCGGCCTGCCCGTGATAGTCCAGTTGATGGGCAATAACCCTGAGCTTATTGCCGCCGCCGCCGCGCGTTTCCGCAAACTTGGAGTTGCCGGCGTCAACCTGAATTTCGCCTGCCCCAGCAAGCAGGTTATAAGCAGCGGCGCCGGAGGCTCTCTGCTGCGCAAACCTGAACTCATGCGGCAAATCATTGAGCAGACCGCCAATGCCTGTCCTGAATTCTCTCTGAGCGTCAAGCTGCGCGCCGGATATGAAGATCCAGCGGAGATGGAAGGCATTTTTGAGCGGGCCATATCAGGCGTCAAACTGGATTTTATCGCCATGCATTTCCGCACGGTCAACGAAATGTACCGGAAAACCAGTCAGGGCTTTGAGCGTATTCTCAAGGCGGTGAAACTTGCCGGGAACGTTCCGCTGATTGCCAATGGCGACATATTTTCCGCCGAAGATGCGGCAGCCATGTTCCGCGCCACCGGCAGCTCCGGCATAATGATTGCGCGCGGCCTGCTTAAAGATCCCTTCCTCAGCCGGCGCATCCGCCAGGCCTGCGGCGACGCCGATGCGCGGACAATAACCGGAGACGGCCGCACAATCTTCTTCAATAAGCTGCTGGAGATTGCCCGCCGCGCCCCGTCAGAATACTGGTCGCGCCCGCAATTCATGGAACTGGCTAACTACATGTGGGGCAGCAGCCATCCGTACTTCGCCATCTTTAAGCAGTTGTCCGATAAAGAATTCATCGCTTACCAGATCACCGAATGATTACTTTTTTGCCTTGGCGGCATTCTTGAAATCCCCGGCCTTGACAATCGAAAGTTGAGCAGGTTTGAAATGCTTGCGCAATGCCGCCAGTATCTGTTCGTTATCAAGCGCGGCAACTTTTTTCTCCAGATCGGCTTCAAAAGCCATAGTCCGGTCAGTCAGCAGCAGTCCGGCCAGCCGGTTTGCCAGTTCGCTTTCCCTGGCCCTTCCGACTTCGCGGTTCTGCATCCAGCCGTGCCTGGCGGCGGCAATCTCTTCGACGCCGAAACCGTCCTTCAACGCCCTGGCCAGTTCCTCCTGAAATGCAGCCTCCACCTTCCGGCTGTTGGCCGGGTTCAGAATGGCATAGCTCATCCAGTCGCCGGCGGCGTCCTCGCTGGAAATATCCAGCCAACTGCCGACGCCGTAACTCATGCCGTCTTTCTCGCGGATGCGCTGCACGAGGCGGTTCTTGAATGTGCCGCCGCCCAGCATGTAGTTGGCGAACATCATGGCGGGATAATCCGGATCATCATCCCGCATCTTTATACCCATGCCGGCCATGAAAAACGCGTTGGCTTTATCCGGCGTCTCCAGGCTGAGGTTAATTGGTTCAACTGAAAAAAACTGGCGCGGAATGCGGACATAGGCGACGGCCGGCTTCCAATCCCCCAGCAGTCCTCCAACCAGTTGCTTCACCCCGGCGGCGTCCACATCGCCCACGACCGCCATTTCGCCGCTGCCGCCGTAGAATGCGGCATGGAAAGCTTTAGCCTGCTCCACCTTGTCAGCTTTCAGCGCAAGAATATCCTCGTCAAAGCCGCCGATGTGCCGCACATGTTCTTCCGGATACGGGTGCTGATGGGCCATGAATGCCAGGCCTGCCTGCGCGGCAGGCTCCGACCGCTGAGATTCGATCCCGGCAATATTCTGATGGACGAGGAGCGTAAATTCATTCGCCGGAAAATTTGGTTGCCGCAGAACTTCAGTCACCAGTTTCATTACCTCGGCAAAGTTCTCTTTCACCGTGCTGATTTGAACATATAAGCCTTCAGCGGAACCGTCGATGCTGACCTGTGCCTTAAGCCGGTTGAACTCATCCTTAATCTGCTGGCGAGTGTGCTTTTCAGTTCCCCGCATAAGCATGGATGCGCAGAGCGAACCTGTAATGCGTTTACCCTGCAATGCCTTCTCCTCCCCGAAATGAAGGCGGATGGCGGCGCTCACCGCATTGCCGCGGGTTTTTCCGGGCACAACAGCGCACTTTAGTCCTGCAGGAGTAGTAAAGCGGACAGTCCGGCTGTCAATGGCGGCGGGAGCAGTGTCTAAAACTTCTCCGCTGGCAATGGGCGTCCCGCCTTTATAGTCTTTTGTCATGGCAGTCACATCCTTTGCGGCGGGTATTTCCGCGCGGTCAGGTTTTTCCGTCGGGATAAATTGTCCGACAGTGCGGTTTGCGCTTTTGAAATATGCCGCGCCCGCCTGCTGGATGTTCGCCGGAGTCGCTGCTTTAACGCGGTCGCGGCTCAGAAAGAACATGCGCCAGTCGCCAATCGCAATATACTCGCTTAAACTGATTCCGAGTCTGCTGGAATCTTTAAGCATCAATTCCACCTGCGTCAGGTATTCCTGACGGGCGCGATCAACCTCTTCCGTGGTGATTGGTTCCTTGGCAGTGTTTTCCAGCGTCTGTATCATTATATCGCGCACTTCATCCACATTGCCGCCCTTGGGCAGCATTGCCCCGCAGAGCAGGTAACCGGGTTCGGCGGTCGAACTGGTGAAAGCAAACACCGATACTGCTTTTTTGGTTTCCACCAGCGCTTTGTAGAGACGACCGGACGGCGGACTGGTCATGATTTTAGTCAGCAAATCCAGGCTGGCGTCCTGCTCGTCGCTGCCCGCCGGAGTTTTGTACACTATCAGCACTGCCGGCGTATCGCCGACGCGGCGCACCGTAACCTGCCGCTCGCCGTCCTGCACCGGATCAACGGTGTAGGTTTTCTGAAGTATGCGGGACGGTTTGGGAATGCGGCCGAATATTTCGTTTATCATCGCAAGGGTTTTAGCTTCGTCCATCCTGCCTGCCACCAGCAGTACCGCATTGTCGGGCTGGTAATAGTTGCGGTAAAAAGCGCCAAGACGCTCGACATTGACGTTTTCAATGTCGGCTTTGCAGCCGATGACCGGTTTGCCGTAGTTCGACCATTCAAAAGCCGCGCCGACGGTTCGTTTCATTGTCGCGTAAAACGGACTGTTCTCGCCGGCCTCAAATTCATTGCGCACCACGGTCATTTCGGTTTTGAGCTGTTCCGCGGCCTTCGCCGGATCTGCGCCGACCATGCAATTGACCATCCGTTCCGCTTCAAGCGCGAAAATGGTTTTCTGGTTTTCGTCAGACGCCGGAAAGCTGATGAAATAGTTGGTGCGGTCATAATCGGTCGTGCCGTTGAAACGGGCTCCGAGGCTGTCAAGAATGTCCTTCGGGGTTTTAGCGCCGTTTTCGCCGCTGTAGTTTTTAGTGGGCTTGAAGACCAGGTGTTCCAGGAGATGGGCCATGCCGGTCTCCCCGTAGTTTTCATGGCGGGAGCCCACTAGATAAGTAATCGACACCGTCATCGTCGGTTTACTGGGGTCAGGAAAAAGCAGCACTTTCAGGCCATTTGCCAGCCGATATTCGGTAATGCCCTCAACCGATGTTATTTTCACGGGCTCCGGGATTGATCCGGTTGCGGCTGTCTGGACGCAAGCCTGGAGGACACAAAGCGCGGACAGGATCATGATGTACTTAATGACTCTCATAAATTACTCCTCAATTTGGGGTGACTGATGCAATTCTGTCTTAACTTCGTGCTGTCAGCGCAAAAACATAATTGACAGTTACTTGCCGAAATATAATATTTTCCAGCCTTTTTCCACAGCCAGTTTTTTCAACTCGGCGCCGGGATTGACGACGAACGGAAAACCCACGGCGTCCAGAATGAAACGGTCATTAATGCTGTCGCCGTAATATGCGGCATTGCTCAAGGACAAACCATTGTCGCGGCAGAATTTTTCCGCCAGGGTAACTTTGCCCTGCGCGGCGGCATATACTCCGGCAAATTTGCCGGTAAAGCGTCCGCGGTCGTCAGTTTCCAATTCTGTGGCAATAATTCTGTCAATGCCGAAATAATCCGCCAGCGGTTTGGCGATAAGCCGGTTGGTGGCGGTCAGCAGAACCGCCAGACAGCCTGCGGCAATGGTATTCCTGACCAGCGCTTCCGCCTCAGGATAAATCCTGGCTTTTACCATAACCTCAAAATGCTTTCTGCACAGCAGCGACATTTCGGCCTCGGTGCG
>JBAWXM010000177.1:0-10373 GCA_037144075.1 Lentisphaerota bacterium
TAAGTTTTAAGTTTTAAGTTTTAAGTTTTAAGTTTTAAGTTTTATTCTGACTCCTAACTCCTGACTCCCTGACTTCCCTGTCTTTCGGGTTGCGGGCAAAGCCCGCCTAAATCATTGCGGAATGGATTTTCTGAACCAGCGGGTTTCTCCGGCCTGCATCTGGAAACTGATGGTATCAATATTTTTTCCGGCAGACTTGCCGCTAACGAGATCAAGCAGATCGCATTTGCCCGGCAGATGCAATGTTTTACTGCCATTGCTGAGCGCGTGAATTGTAATAAAACCGTTGCCGGCATAAGTTACATCATTGCATGGGCCAATCGGTTCAAGCCCGGCTTCACGGACAATATTTCTTATCAGCTCCGGAGTGAATGCACCCGGAACAGCAATATAAATGCTTGTCCAGTCTTTAAAACGTTTAGCTGCCCACCCGGTTTTTCCTGTGCCGGTAATCTCACCGAGCGCAACCACGCTTTCGTCATCAATATAAAATAACGGCTGCATGGTCTCGGAAAAAACATTGTCTTTCAATCCGGCGGCAAGTTTATCATTGACTCCGGATAATGGTTTTATCCGGAAATGAGAGGACGTTTCCGGATTGTATTTTACCTTCATTCCGGTCAGTTGTAAGATGTTATTCTCGAATGTACCTTTATCAGAGGCGATTCCGGCGGAGCTGACAAAAATCACGATATTCCCGTCTTTTTGCAAGTTTTGCTTTACCCATTCAATTTGGGCGGCGGAAATCGTCGGCGCAGCCAGAAACAGATTAACTTTGTACTTCGCCCGCTTCGGGTTCGTTAAATCGGCAAGATTGTACGCATCCCAGGAAACACCGGAACGGTTAAGTGTCAGCCGCGGCAATCCGACTGAAATGTTGTTTAAGCTTTGACAAAACCCGAAGGCGGCATAATTACGGAGTTCATCATCAATAAATACGCCGATTTGTCCGCGATCTTCCGGCATTGGATTTTTTGCCGCTAATTCCATCGCGGCGACCATTTCTTTTACCGCTTCGACATATTTCGTGGTACCGAACAAGTTACGGCTCAATCCCAGAAACCAGCCGCCTTGTCCTTGAGCCGCCAGCATTCCCAGATCGCGTCTGCCCTGGTTGACAAACTCATTCTCGTCATTAACCCCGCCACGAAACAGGATCTGGGTCGCGGCATCTGCAGCTTTCCAGGAAGTATGAGTGTAATAATCCAATTCACAAAGGAATATTTTGCCGTGCAATCCGAGCGAACCGACAACGGAACTGTAATTGCCGGTACGGCCGGGAATCCGCCAGCGGCCATAGTCTGGAACGCTGACAAATCCATCAATGTATTTATCATCAAACAGTGCTTTCTGATTCGAACGCCCGCAAAATCCCGAAATAATATCCGGCGAGTAAATATTGATAAGAATATTTCTGCCAAATTCCTCTTTGACGACTTTCCCGAAATAATTAGCCGCTTTCATTGCGCCGAGATCATTATGCCGGTTGGAGTCAATAATCCAGCGGTCTGTTCCTTTTTTAGGGTCAAGGAACCATCCTTTAGTGCGCAATTCAAACGGCGCAAATTTAGCGGTTTCAAACGTTACTGCCGGATTCTGCCAGGCTTGACGCAAAAGGTTTACATCGTTGCCGTAGATATCACGAAGGAATAATCTGAAATCTTTTTCCGCCCCGGGCGAAAAATCAAATCCTTTAAAATTGACATGGGGATACCACTGATTGTCAGTACCGCAATGAAAGGTAAAACCGGCAACAGCCTTGCCGCAATCAAAACTTTTAATATGTTTGACCAGATCGCGTAACGCTTCGGCGACGGTGCTGCGAAACTCTTCAGCGCTGTAACTGCAAGCCCAGCGGTCATTGGGTCCGTTACCCAGTTTATCCGGTTTGGTTATACTTTCTTTGTGGCCGGATACCTTGCGGCCGTCATAATCGCACCATACCGCGTCCGGATTCTCCGCGCCCCATTCGCGATAGTTCGGAGTAATTCTGACGTTCAGCATTATTACCGCATCCGGACAGTAGGACAACGCCAGTTCAATGTTCTTCCGGACTTCCGAAAAATCATATTTACCCTTCCCCTGCCACCAGTCTTTATCATAAGTATAACCGGGAGTGATCCAGATAAAATGCCATTTGATTCCGGCTTTTAGCGAAGTTTTATATTCGGTCTCTTCGGTTCTAACCGTGAAATCATTATACGCCAGCGAGGGAACCGGCTTGTCATTTACATAAAGCAAGGGGAAATCACCGGAATTTTTGATCTCAACTTTTACCGGATTGCGCTCCTGCCACATTTTGCGGACAGTTTCAATTGGAATGGTTGGACTGCTTTCCTCGGCGGAAAGGGGGCTCACCGGGAAACTGTTCGGAGCCGGAGCAGGACGCAGGCTTATATCATCCCACCAGATTACCTGAGGCGTGCCGCGCAAGCTGAGCATGGCACACAATTGATTATAACCTTCCGGCACTTTAAACGTAACCTGTATATAGCGCCATTGTGAGCCATACAGCGGCGCAACCAGCGGATTGAATTCAACCGGGTCAAATACCTTTTCCGGCTTATCGCCGGTTGCCGGCAGAATGATGCGGAACATTCCGGAAGCGCCGAAATTAGGTTCACTCAGATGATACCAGCCGGAAAATAGATAGCTCTGACCGGGTTTCACCCGGATTGGCCTGGTTTTCCATGAAACTTCTCCGGATTGAGCGGTCTTATCGATCTTGAAAGCGGGCTTTCCGCTGCGGGATACCGCCGGATCTCGGCTGAAAGTACCGACGCTCGATTGCGCAGCCGGCATTCCGGCATCGGTCTTGCCGCTCTCATGCCCCCATTCCAGTGCGAATTTCGGGGCAGGGCTGGATTGTCCGTCCCATTCAACCCCGTCCAGAAGATTCTTCGTATCACATGGAATTATCGTAAATGAACTGCAATTATCTTCGCGTTCAAATTCTATGTTTATAACCCCTTTGGCATCTGCGGACAAATACCGGACCGGCCGGTCTGAAAAGTTTACCGCATACCCGTGTCCCGCCACCACTTTAAATATTCCGGAGGATATGCGCAGGATTGCCGGAGCATCGGTTACAACTTTGGCCGCAAAAATATTCTCCTTGATTGGAATTGATGCATTGGTGGTCAGTTCTGCATTGCCTTTGCGTCCGGGAAATGAAAACGCTGCCGTGTCAATTTCGCCTGCTTTAAGCGGTTTGCGGTAAATTTTTAAGTCGGAAATGACCCCGTGACATTTTGCAACACCATAGCCGCCGATGCCGATATTCCTGCTGCCGAAAAGTTCAGAGGGACGTTTCATCGAGCCGGTCAGGCGGTCATCCAGAAAAAGCGAGACGCTCTTCCGGTTCCAGCATATTGTAAACTTGTACCATTTTGCATCGCCAATATCCTGCTGGCGAAAAATCTGACCGCCGTCTTTTCCAGCAACTATCACCCATGGATAGAACTTTTTTCCGTTATCTTTGGCATTGATTCCAATGCTTAAACCGGCATAATCCGGCGCGGTGGATGACTTTATTGAAATAAGTGTTGCTGACACATCTTTACCGCCGGCCGCGGCAACCGCTTCCTTCAGCATCGGGTAATAGTTGAACTCAATCGTCCCTTCATCAGATGGCAGGATATCGGCGCCGGGATAAAGCAGAACGGCAGCATCCCCGCCGGCAATTTTAACTCCGGCGGCATTCTGTATTCGGACTATTTCTCCTTTGCCGGAAACCGGGAAAAATTTTCCGGCAGACGTCTCCGCGCTGCAATCATTACTGAACGGCGCTGAAAAAACCACATCCTGTTCCAGCGCCATAGTTGAAAACAAAATACACGACAGTCCGGCGGAAAGCAGCAGCATCTTAATCATTGTCTGTCCTTAATAATGTAGCATTTTTTAGGGGGCTGAATTATAATCCGTAATAATTGGTGATTCTGTAATAATATTCAACGCTGGTTGCCTGACCTACCATGCCGATATTCGTAACGAACATGGCATTTTTTATTGGCGCATAGTGTCCGTCGCCCCAGACAATATTTGCGGACCCGCTGTGCAGGTCATGTATGACATCCGCGGCAGGAGATGTTGAAGTCGGATTCGTAGTGCCATTTATCACCCCATAGGCTATCGTCCCGGCATACCGCCAGGTATCTCCCAGCAATATCTTGGTTGAAGGTTTTTTGACTCTGCTGTTTTTCCACGGCGTATAACTTTGTCTATTACTGCTGGTCATAGTGCCAATATAAGTTTGTCCGAAACCATTATCATAGTTGTATCCGATGGAAATATACTGATATCTGGACGGGGCAGTAGGCCGTTCAACACAATTATCAGGACCGAATGTCTTCGGATCGGTCAGCATTGTCGCTGACGGACACATAAAGATTTTAGGTGATGGCAGATATTTGTTAGATTGTAAACACCACGCCCAGTTCAATGCATTCAGGTTAATCGGGTTATTAAAGTTTATTGGCACATAATAGCCGTCATAGTCATTTTGATATAAAGAGAAAGCGGTGCCAATCTGTTTCATTCTGCTTGCGCAATCGGATTGTCTGGCCTTTTCCCTGGCTTTGCTCAGCGCAGGCAGCAGCATTCCGGCGAGAATTGCGATGATGCCGATCACCACGAGGAGTTCGATGAGCGTAAAATTCTTCGTTTTCATTTGTCACCTTTTAGTTAATATTGCTAATTTCTCTATTTTATGCGGCACACTCCATATGTGCCGCGTTGTACCGGTTTCGGCTCACTCATGTTATTATTTTAGAGCGCCTTTCCTTTTCATGTCTGAGTCCTTTCGGTTATTTTCGTTGATAGTTGAATGCCTGTGTGAATTTTTTTTTGAAATGCTCCCGGCGAAGAACCGCACTGTCTCCGGAAAAAGTGACAAAAGGTCAATACATCCGGAAACCCCATGTATGACGCCACTTCACTGGCGTTCATATGCGTGAACTCCAGATAATGGCAGGCGATGCGGCTTCTTTCGCGGTCGATGAATTGCTTGGCGCCCTGTCCGGTTTCCTTTTTGATGAGAACCGAAAAATGCCCGGGCGAATAAGAAAAATGCCCCGCCGCTTCCTCCAGCGAAAACGGGCGGCCGTTATTTTCAATCAGCAGCTGCCGCAATTCCCCTGCCATCGTCAACTGGTTGTTGCGGTTGCGGTAGTAGCGGACCAGCATTGCCTGCAGCAGTGGTTCCAGAATGGTCACATAGTTGTCTTCTCCGGTTACCGGGACGTCCCGGAATTCCCCTGATTTTTGCTCCGGAAAAAGCTCGCGGACCAGGGTTTGAATGATACTGATATGCGCCCGGGTTTCACGGCTTTCCGACAGATACAGCGCTTCAAAATTACCGCCTTCAAGTGCGCGCATATGAAATTTAAAAGAAAAGCAGCCGAACTCCCCGGACGGATAGATGATCTTGTGGCGGCATTGCGGCGGAATAATCAAAATATTCCACGGCTTGACATGGTATTTTTTGTTTTCGCAATAAAAAAAAGCCTCTCCGGTATCGGCAAGATTCATCTGCCAATAGTGATGCATGTGCTGCTCCAGCAGTCCCGGCCCCCGGGTGATGGTGTAATCCCAGAACTGAAGTGAAGCGGTAAAGTCGGATAATAACTGACGCATATTACAGCACCCCCTTTCTGATAATAAGATTGGCGAATCGGCGGCGCTCGCCGGTCACTACGCAGACGCGAACCCGCCCGGCCCGGGTATAAAACTCCTCTCCGGACAGAAACTCCATACCGGGAACATCACAATTGGACCGGTTGATGATGTCAAGATAAAGTTTCGCAAGTTCCCGGTTGTCGCACCCGTTGGAACTGGCCGGCATATAAAGCGGTTGCGTTTTGTAGTCCAAAGTCCACAACGGCATCACCGCCGCCAGCAGTGCGGGGATATCTGCTCCGGGCAGTTGAATTACTTTGCTGCAAAACTTTCCGGCGGGAAAATTAGCGTCGGCCAGCAATAACTCCTCGCCATGTCCCATTTCAGAGAGCAGCATCAGAAGTTCCGGTGCAATCAGAGGTGAAATTCCTTTGAGCATATCTTTCACCATTCGGCGACAACGCCGTCCCCGGTGCGCCAGAGCGGATTCTTCCAGTCGTGTCCGACCCGCGCCGCTTCGCGCACTTTTTCTTCGTTGATGGTGATCCCCAGTCCCGGCAGATTATTGCGGTAAACAAATCCGTCGCGATATTCAAAGACGCTGCGGTCACTCAGATAATCCAGCAGGTCGGCACCCTGATTGTAATGAATCCCCAAACTTTGCTCCTGAATCACCGCATTGGGAGTGCCGTAGTCCAGTTGCAAACTCGCCGCCAGCGCAATCGGACCCAGCGGGCAATGAGGGGCGACGGCGACGTCATAACACTCCGCCATGGCCGCAATCTTCTTTACTTCGAGAATGCCGCCTGCATGACATAAATCCGGCTGGATGATATCCACCGCGCCGCTTTGCAAAATCTCTTTGAATCCCCAGCGGGTATAATTACGCTCGCCGGTGGCGATGGGGGTCACCGTGTGACGGCGCAACTCTTTGATGACGTCCAGATTCTCAATCAGTACCGGTTCTTCGATAAACAGCAATCGAAAGCATTCGAGTTCTTTCATCAAAATCCGCGCCATCGCCTGATGCACACGCCCGTGAAAATCGACGGCTATATCAAATTTGGGGCCGAGCGCATCTCGAATTGCACCAACGCGCGACACTGCGGCATCCAGTTTTTCATATGAGTCGAGGTAATCCAGCTCCTCCGTTCCGTTCATCTTGATAGCGCTGTAACCTTGTGCCGCCTTCTCTTTTGCCGCCGCCACCACATCTGCGGGACGGTCGCCGCCGATCCAGGAGTAAACCCGGATGCGCTCCCGCACCGGGCCGCCCAGAAGATCGTAAACGGGGACTCCAAGTGATTTGCCTTTAATATCCCAGAGCGCCTGTTCTATTCCCGACATGGCGCTGGAGAGAATCGGACCGCCCCGGTAAAATCCGCTCCGGTAAAGGATTTGCCAGATATCTTCGATATGTCCGGCATCCAGATTTAACAGCAATCCTTCCGCCTCCCGCACGGCGGCGGCGACTGTCTCCGCCCGGCCTTCGACAACCGGTTCCCCCCAGCCTTCCAGGCCGTCATCGGTGGTGATTTTCAAAAACAGCCACCGGGGCGGAACTTTAAACAATTCAAATTTGGCAATTTTCATTTTTAAGTCCTGTTGTTTTCAATACTTTCGTAATAATCCAGAGAGGGGCCGAGTTCCGTTTTCAATGGTTCGGTAATCCGGTTAAGACATTGTACGACATCAGCCGGCAGCACGCGTTGCGCGGCACGGACGTTTGCCTCCAGCCGCTCCGGACTGCGGGAGCCGACCAATGCACAACAAATATCAGAGTTGCTGACGGCCCAGCGTATGGCCAGCTCCGGCAGCAGCGAGTGTGACCGGGCCGCCTCCTTATGTAGTTCCGACAAAGTTTCCCGCAACGTTTCCTCTGCTCCCGGACCGTCATGCCGTGCCAGCGGATTCCGGCGACTGTCAAAGTGGCGTGTCCGTTTAAGCTGAGGCGGCAGAGTGTCGATATCCGTCAATGTTTTACCCAGTACCCCTTGCAGCAGCGTCATATAACTGATGATACCGATGTTTTGCTGCCGGCAAACATCAAGACAGTCAAATTCAATCGCCCGGCAAAGAAGGTTATAAGGTAACTCGTTGACTGCCGGCTGCAGTGTCAGCTCCGCCAGCCGCTCAGGGCTGAAATTGCTGACGCCGAAGTGGCGGATCTTGCCGGAATTGCGCAATTGGGCAAATTCCGCCTGCACCGCCTCCAATCCCGGAGGATTGGCAATCTTCGGGAGGTCGTCCGTAAAATGCTTGAGCGAAATGGCATTGACCGGCCAGTGCAGCATATAAAGGTCAAGATAATCTGTTCCGAGCCGTGCCAGCGAAGCCTCGCAGTGGCGCGTAATCTCCCCCGGGTAACAATTGGATGGGGCAATTTTACTGCCTACGATTACCCGGTCGCGCTGAAAAGGCCGGAGCGCCAGGCCCAGAGAAGTTTCACTGCGTCCGTCATTATAGACTTCGGCTGTGTCAAAGTAATTGATGCCGGAATCAATCGCTTTAGCCACGATCAGGTCGGTATCCTGCTGGCTGCTCGTACCCCAGTAGTCGCCGCCGCCAAACTCCCAGCAGCCAAGACCGAGCGGGAAAAGTTCCAGATCCGAATGACCGCATTTACGTTTTTGCATAGTCAACCCCTTACCGTTGCACCGGAAATTTTAAAAACAAAGGTCTCCGGCATCACCGGAATCCGGTACTGAAAATTCTCAGGTACAAAGAGCATGACAGCATCGCCCCGGCGCTCCCATTTGACTTGATCGGGAAGGCCGAGCACGGTAATTTTTACCTCATTTAACAACTCAATATGCTCCAGTATTACTTTTTTTCCGTCCAGCTTCCAATTCAACACTGCCGCGTAAACGGTTTTACCATCCTTGCTCCTCGTGTATCGGATGGAGTCGCCATCATTATAACGGGCGCATGCGCGGGTTCCGTAAACCGCTTCGCCATTGACTTTGAGCCAGCGGCCGACAGCAAGCATGCGATCAACGCAGCGCCCGTCCCATACACCGTTTCCATCCGGCCCGTAACCGACTTGAAAAGCGCCGCCTTTGGAAATAATATCCATAAGATTGTTGATAATCCAGCTCGCCGGTTTATATTCATCGTCACGCTGATAAGAGAAATGACGCGATCCGGGATAAATAACCTTCCACGGCAGCGGAACGGAGCTTTTATCCTCCGGGTCTTCAAGCGACGGAACCACCCGCTCCGGAGTCTGATAATCGCCATAAGGGTCAATGCCGCGGTGGCGGACCAGTAACTCCGGCTGGAGATTGCGGATCATTTTGACCGTCTCCACCAAATCCCGGCGGATACCGCATGCTTCCCCCTGTTCCATATGCAGAATCCCGTCGGCCAGTTGAAACCCGGGAGCAAAACCGGGAAATGCCATATCCAGCGACAAAATATCCAGCTTCCCGTAGTTGGAGCAAAGTTCCCGAAGTTGCTCGCGGTGCCGGGCGATAAAACGGGCGTAGCCCGCCGGATCACTTTGCCGGGTGTACTCCGGATCATACTGATAATTCCACTGATCCACCCTGAAATCGGAGTCAAACCAGTCAATATGAGAATAATACAACCCGACACCAAGTCCGGCCCGGCGCCCGGCATCGACCAGTTCCCGGGTAACATCCCGCCGGAAAGGCGTCTCCATGATGCTGTATTTTAAATCACATCCGACCATATTTCCAGTCTGCATATCACGTCTGCGCTTGATGCGCGTCGCCGTGTCAAAAAGCGAAAATCCGTCATGATGTTTGGTGGTAAACGTGAAAAACTTGAATCCGGCCGCTCGAAAGAGAGTTGTCCATTGGTCCGCATCAAAACCATTCGGATTCCAGCAATTATAGATGTTTTCATAAAGTGCCCGGTAAGCCGGATCGTTGCGCTCGGAGAGATTCCAGGACTCGCGGCTGTCGCCCAGAACGGAATAAATCCCCCAGTGGATCCGAATGCCGAATTTCCAGTCGAGCAACTTTTCCAATGCCGCTTTCCCCGCATGGCAATAATCCAAATCGGCATAACGATACCCGATGTATTTTTTCCTGAGCTCATTCTCTTCTTGCGTTGAGGATCCGTCGATGCCGTTCCAGCCATCCATATGTTTGATGTCTCCATGTTCTCAATTTTAAATCGCTATAATGATTATACTGTATTTTTTGATGAAAATAAAGCATAAAAAGCGATAAAATATGTCAATATCAACGATTTTGCCGATATGAAAGGGTTGGACAATGATTTCATCAGAGGACTGGACGACTCAAAATGTCATTGCATTTTACGGACTTCGCTGTTTCCCTTGGATATTGAAAATTCCTGCCTTGAGTATGGCGGTTTTGCCAAAACCGCCTTTTGAGCCAGTTTCGGCGAAAATGGCCTACTTGGCTTCAGGGTTTTATTTTTTTACTTGGATATTGGATATTCCGTGTTGGTTATTGGATATTCATGATTTTATTCCTCTTTGAGGGTTGTGCTCCGTCACAACCGGATTTTTTTGGGAGCGCCGGTCGTCGGACCGGCTTTATATTCTCACCACTGAATACACTGAAAAACACGGAAAAATACAAATACACTTCACCATGAAGAACATGAAGGTAATGAAGTAAACCCCGGGAGCACCGGTCGCCTGACCGGCTTTATTGATTTCGCCGTTCCGGCGACCAACGCCTCGCCGTTGGATCACGCCCGGCGAGCCGCCGGCGGCAAGTAACTGGAAACAATTATTTGTTTGCGGGGGAAACCCGGAC
>JBAWXM010000178.1:0-10362 GCA_037144075.1 Lentisphaerota bacterium
TAGGTTTTAGGTTTTAGGTTTTAGGTTTTAGGTTTTAGGTTTTAGGTTTTAGGTTCGGCTGTTCAGTTGGATATTGGATATTTCCCGCCTTGCGGGACGGGATATTGGATATTCCTTGTTGGATATTGGATATTGAGTTTTCGGCTGTTTCAGTTGAATATTGGATATTCTCCCCCCATGCGGGATCCCGCTTTGCGGGACGGAATATTGGATATTCATGATTTTGTTTCACCGGGAGCGCCAGCCGCTAGACCGGCTTTGTTTTAAATAGTACCGCAAGCATCCTGCTTGCGATTCCCCCCCTAAAATACCGCAAGCATTCCCGCAGTCGCGGGACCACTCATAGAGTGGCCGGTGCGATTCTTCTCAAGCTGGAAGCTTGAGGTACTCTAAATTTCAGCGGAGCGACATATTGTTCCCGATATTCAAGCAACGAAAACACAAGCAAAAAAATCTGACCACGATGCTTGAAGTTTAGATAAACCTTATTTTAAAATTCTGCGGCTGGAAATATTAAAATAAGATGGATAAATAAACGATACATCAATAAATATATGCAGTAAAAAATTAAAATAAAGTGGACAGACCCCGCTAAGAGGCCGCCATGCCGGCCAAGGTGCTCTGAAACACTCCGATCAAAGACCCGCCCAGACAAAGCCAGAAAAAATAGTTCCCCGGGAGAGTGACGAAAACCCATACCCCGTTCATGCAAAAAGAGATCAGGGAAAAAACTGTCAGATAGGTAACAATCCGCACCGGATGCCAGCGGTCAACGAAAATGGCGCAGAAATAGGTTGCCGCCACTGCCGCGACTCCGCCGATTGCCGCCAGCTTGCCGATATGGTCCAGCGACAACCCCATCTCCCGGTTGAAAAACACGCCGAAAGCATTAACCCCGTTGCATAAGCTCTGAAATCCGGCTGCCGCGAATATCATCCAGTAAAGTTTATGGGAAAAAGCTTCCCTGAAGTAAGTTTTAATCCCCCCGATGCCCTTGTTGTCTTTGTCCTGCTCGCCTTCCAGTGGCGGATATTCGCCTTCCTTGACCATAAAACAGAGCAGGCCGAAACCAACAAAGTAAAGTACAGCAGAGCCGATAAAAATCTCCCGCATATACGATTCAGCGTATTTGAAAATAAAGTAATTATACAGCGTTACAGCCATGGTACTGACAATCCGCAATAATCCGACGAAGCGGCCAATAAACTGCGCCGGCACCACGTCATTGAAGAGATACCAGAAAACCGAATTGACGAACATGTTGAAAAACTGGAACATCGCCATGAAAAACGCAATCAGTCCGATTGTTACGGTCGCCGGTGCGTACTCTCTCAGCGCCGGGGAATGATGCTGTAAAAATACGCTGATTTCATCACTCCAGCCAAGCATGAACAGACTGATGCATAGAAAAGGCAGCGTAGATAGAATAAAAGGAATGCGCCGTCCCCAGCGGCTGCGGTAGCGGTCGCTCTTGAAACTGACGTAGGGGCAGATCGTCATATTCAGCACCCCTGGGATTGAGGACAATATCAGCCCCATCATCCAGTTTGAGCATCCCAGCGACTTCAGCTTCAAAGGCAGCACGCTTGGAACTACCGCTTCCATCAGCGTAAGACAAAAATCCCCCCACAGCAGCCAGGCGAAAATCACCACCAGGCCGATTTTGGTATAAGTCAAAGTACCGCAGTGGTATTTTTTGCCGCCACCCGGTACGGAAATGCTGCATTGAATGACAGGAATATGTGTCATGGACAAATCCTTCTAATACCATCTGATTAAATACAAAATATGAACCCGATTATGGCTGCTGAATAAAGTACGGAAAAAGTTACCTGCTCCGGTCACCGGCAGTATGGATAATTGGTTTCTTTATGATTTTTGTATCATGGTTGCTCGTCGGGCAGAACCTTGATATAATCAATTTCGATGGTAAAATCAGCACCAGGCGCAAACTTCAGACTCAAATCCCAGGAACTTATATCCCTGAATTTTGCCGTGCCGGATGGCACTTTCACTGAGCCGCGCAGCCAGTCGCTCATCCCGTTATTGGCGACCGGTACTATTTGAATTGTCTTCGACGCCACATCCCGTTTGTGCTCCTGATTGTAAGAAGATTTTACGCACATATTTACTTCTTTAAGCCCAGCGCCCTTCCAGCGGAATGCCCATTCCACCTTCACCGGCTTGTCCAGCGGTAATTTCGGAATTTTATCAAAGAAGACACTGGTGGTTGCGCTGGCGGTAAGCTCCGGCAGCGCCTTCACGTTAACAACAACCTTACCGTCCTGCAAACAAACCGAAGCATCTTTGGGAACAGGAACTTTCGTCCAGTCCTGTATGCTAATGGCGGCTTTCGCGAAATCCATCTTGAATAGCTCAGATTCCGGCGTCGCTGAGGAAGCTTGATCTGTCGCAGACAGCGGGCAAACAGACAATGCCGTCAGGCTGACAGCCGTAGATACCCGAACAAAGAATTTACCGATTTTATATTTCATTTTTTAATCATTCCTTACGTTTTATTAGTTTACTTTTTTTTAGCTTAAACCGGGGATAAATTTATTATTAGATATTATTAGATCCTAATGTCTTTTATTGCGTGCATTAATTATGTTTCACGTGTCACGACTGCTCGTCGGGCAGAACCTTGATATAATCAATTTCGATAGTAAAGTCGGCGCAGGGAGCAAACTTCAGGCTCAAATCCCAGGAACTTATATCGCTGAATTTTGCCGTGCCGGATGGCACTTTCACTGAGCCGCGCAGCCAGTCGCTCATCCCGTTATTGGCGACCGGTACTATTTGAATTGTCTTCGACGCCACATCCCGTTTGTGCTCCTGATTGTAAGAAGATTTTACGCACATATTTACTTCTTTAAGCCCAGCGCCCTTCCAGCGGAATGCCCATTCCACCTTCACCGGCTTGTCCAGCGGTAATTTCGGAATTTTATCAAAGAAGACACTGGTGGTTGCGCTGGCGGTAAGCTCCGGCAGCGCCTTCACGTTGACAACAACCTTACCGTCCTGCAAACAAACCGAAGCATCTTTGGGAACAGCAACTTTCGTCCAGTCCTGTATGCTAATGGCGGCTTTCGCGAAATCCATAGCGAACAACGTCGCGGATGGGAAACGGAGAATGCCGAAAGTTGAAGTCTCAAAGAAAGATTTACCCATGGTCGGCGACCACGCCTGATAACCTTTGTCTTCGCCGCGCGGACGGTTACGGTAAAAATTGGCGAACCATTCGGACTTACCGGCAACCGGGATTTCTGAACTCATGTTGTTATATGGAATAGCAATCTCAAACTGGAAACCTTTCTCCATCGGCTTTACCGCATATGTAAAATCTAATTTATCCATCGGCACTGCTTTTAATTGATGAAGTGTTTTACGATAAACCGCGACTGTTCCACCGCCGTTAAGTGCGATTTGATAAAACTGCTCGGACTTCGGCATTCCGGCTTGGGCCAATCCAATCTGGTCAGGGCAGAGATATATTTCGATCAAATCATTTTTCCAGATATCATTCTTATTGTTCTTATCGGCGGGCAGAATCATGCCTTGCGATTCGTAAACTCTGCCGGCGATATAAATGTTTTTGCTGTCATATCCCGTGAAAATCTCGGTTTTTTCAGATACGGCTTCTCCTTTCCAGCCTTTAAGTACGACCGGGGCTTTGCCATTCCATTCAGTGGTGGCGCCGTCAATCTGCGGCGGCAACTCGAAACGTGTGCAATCCATAAGCGGCTTGACGGTTTCGTCAGCAAACTTGCCCTGCTCGAAAAACAGCTTAGTGGCGTCAATCATATCCTGAACACGCGCAGAGTAAATACTTCCGGCGGGAGCGGCTTTAAGTGCCGCCTGAAGTGTTTTCTGCAATTGATCGCGGACATCGCGGGGATAAGTTTCCTTCCAGATCATGCTTTCAGGAACCGTACGTGACAGTTGATAAGGCGGAGGCAGATAGTACCACCGGGTCTTTTCCCATCGGTCAATGGTAGTCTGGTAGTAATCCCGCATCTGCTGGGCGGCCGGACCGTACATCAGAGAGTAAAACTCCGTGAGATAGCCGTCCACATCAATGTCCGGATTCCAGAGCTGCTTATGGTAAAGATAAAGTGCCTGACCGTTCATGCTGATGCTTTCGCGTGTGGCGTTACACAAAAACGGGCCATAGATTTTATCCTTGTTCGTCTTGAAAAACTCCACTTGCACATGCGGCGCAAATAGTGGGATTGACATTTTATTTTCGTATGAAGGACAAGCCGGATAGTAAATCCACATTCCCACCTTATTGTGTGTTTTACTGTAAATCGCATCCAGTCGCGCCTGATTTGCCTGGCGGTATTTCGCCTCTTTCATGTAGCAATCCGCCACATCCTGCATGCAAAATGAAACTATAATGTTATCAGGCAGCTCAATATCCGGCGGAATGAAAACGGCAGAGCCGTAAGCAAGAACACACAGTTTTTTATCTGGCCAGCGCTCTTTGATCGCCTTTCCGAGCTTGGCGGCATAACTCCAGAGTAGCCGGGAGTGAATCCGGTCAGAGGGTGCGTTTTTGTCGGTAAGCTTCATGCACTCCAGGCAGGCGCAACCGTGAAAGCCGTCATTTGGCAACCAGTAGATGCTGGTTTTATTGGGAATGCGCATCAGGTCTTGTCCGCCAAACTTCTCCGGATCTGCCTTGGAATTTAAGTATTTCTCAATATTTTTAAGATGTTCATGGAATCCGCCCTCGTTGGTGTAGCAGCGTTGTGAAGAAAATACCTCCTTGCCAACTTCGCCAATCATTCTAGAGCCATCAGCCCGGAGTGCGAAATATTCTGGATGATCTTTAGCATAATATTTGTGCCAGTTGCAATCAGTGTGGTTCGCATTCACCGGCATCATGACACCCATACGGGTGAATATGTTCGTCCATAACTCCCAGTCTAGCCTATTTGGATTATTTCCGGCGGATTTCTCATCCAGAAATCCTCCGTGTGCAGCGGCGCGACATGAGAAAACCGGACCGTCCTCATAGGCGACAGGCGGCATTTGAAAAGTGGAATTTCTCAAGTCGGGAACGCAAAAACCTAACGATCCGGCCATGTACCAACGGATGCCGACGAAGCGTTCAAGGAAGTCAACTGCCGCAAAAAGAGTGCCTCGGCTACTGTAGAGCATGCCGTCAGCCTGCCGGAAATTGTAGATGTTCAATTCCTTGCCAGTATCTATGGAACTGTCATGGTCGTTACCAACAAGAATGATACCCTTAGCAAAACTTTCTACCAGATAATGCTCCGCAGGCAGTTTCTCTGCTCTAGCTAAAAACGGATGCAATTCAGGCAATTCCACCGGACCAACAAAAATTGCTTTCCCTTCCGGTACGGCAGTTACAATCCGGAAATCGGCACCGGTTGCCTTGTCCAGATATTCTTTTAGCAGTTCGGCAATCTGCTTGTAGTACACCCCATTGGCAGCTTTAGGATTAAAGACTATCTGCATCTGTGCCGTACCATCTTTAGCAATAACTTGCGATTCCAGTCCCGGCACTGTTTTAAAATCAACCGGGGTCAAACCTTTTGATTTGTACGGCTCCGTCTTAATCAATTCAGCGCAGGCCTGCGCTGAAAATGTATCGTCTGCTGTTACGGCGGATGTGACAATCGCACCGGCGAACACCCAGATCACTATTCGCACCAGTTGTTTTTTTCCGAATTTGAACATAATAAATCCTTCGCTGTTTATTTTTAGATATCCTTAAAGGATGTCTAAAAATTGTATTAATCTTTAATTATTTGTTTGTAGACAAGATTAGTGCCAATATACCAGCAGGACAACCAGAAGACATCGTCTTGCCAACTGTTGCTGCCCAGCAAATCGTATGTCGGAACTTTAACCCGGGATTTCCATGTCGCATGACCATCCACAAAAGCCACATTCATCCCGTTCAGATGCCGGAACATATCGCGGTTGCCGGTAGCTCCGGTAAATACTTCCGTATTATTAATCCCTTTGTCTCCGTACAGCGCTGCTTTACTCATATATTTAGATGGGATTTTTCTGAGATTGCCCCAATAATATATTGGGTCATGGCTTGGTGAATATCTAAAATAATTTCCAATGCCGTAATGTGAACCTTTCCAAGTGTTCCATTCGCTTGTCGCTCCGTTGTTGGTCCTGGTCTCAGAAGGGCATTTCAAGGCTCCGGTCGGCGGCGTGTTGGATTCAAATGTCGCCGGGTTTTTGCCGCACGGCAGATAGCCGTTCATCACCAGGTCGCCCTGCCATGTATGAATATCACTGTATGGCAGCCAGTCCTTATTATCATTGGAATATTGATAGGAGGCGGTCCAGACCTGTTTAAGGTTATTAAGGCATTGCGTCGATCTGGCCTTGTCGCGGGCCTTCCCGAGCGCTGGCAGCAACATCCCGGCCAGAATGGCGATGATGGCGATGACCACGAGGAGTTCAATGAGTGTGAAAATCGAACTCCCGACATCTTTTCTTCTGTTTGTCTTTTTCATAAATGGCTCCTTATTTTTTACTGGTTCTATTTATTTACAATATGAATTCAATATCTTCAGGAACAGTTTTAATTGTTTGCGACATCGGAATTCTGTCATGATTAATCCAATCCACCAGCATCTCCGCAGCAGTAGTTGCCCGCAGACTGGTCTTTTCCTTTACATAAATGGACGGCTTCGACTGAATCATGATCCGCTTGTTTTCAATCGAGATGATGTTTTTTTCGGAAACGCCATTTTTCTGGATCAATATTCTGCGGGTAAATTCACCGGCCGCAGCCCAAAGCGTATTCGGATCCTTTAATTCTAAATCTTCCATCATGCATTTTACACATGACGGTGTAAGCAATGACGGGGCTGGATCCCAGTCTATACCGCCATTGATATTTCTTTTAGCAATAATCCAGATGGTTCTTTTGAAACCGCTGGACAAACCGTATTCGTATAATTGCTTATTCAGCTCCGACGAATCAATGTGAACACATGGCGCTGCTGGGTCATGAACATTCCCCAGCATGACAAACGGCAAACCTGTTTTTTTCAGAAAATCAGTGATCTCACTGCAATTTTCCGGCGGAAAGTTAGTAATAATCCCGTTCGTCAAATTGTCTTCAGCAAGATGTTTAACTCTGTCTTTCAATTCCTCAGCATTATCATACGGCACAAAGATCATTTCAAAGCCGTTCTTCTGCAAGCTGTAAGCCGTGCTGGGCAATAAGTCATGAAGATACAAGTTGATTTCATGCTGGCAATTTTTTTCAACATGCACACACAGGGCCACCAGCGGCACAATCCCGGTCTTCATCGCCTGTGCAATCCGGTTGGGGTGGTAATTCAGCTCCTTGGCAACCTTTAAAATTTTATCCCGGTTGACTTCGGAAAAGCGGATGGTGGTTTTAGTATTGCTCAGCACAGCTCCGGCCAGTGCCCGCGATACATTGCATCTCAGGGCAACATCTTTGACCGTAACTTTACGATTGTTTTCCATCATATAATCACTTTGATATCTTTTGATTGCTCGTGCTATTATTTAGAATACGCGATGTTTAACATTTTGTCAATAGTTCTTTTTGGCAATTATCAAAAAAGATGAAAATAAATTTTAAAGCTCACGAATCCCGACAATCATCGCGTCGCCAATGACTCACTGAACAATCCCCGCCGCGCGGCGCTTTCCTGCTGCTGCGCTTGTAACGGGGCATTTCCGGGGGACATATACCAAGGCACGAAGCGAATGGCAGCGTGTTCTGATGTAGCAACAGCCTGCCAATACGGAGATTGGCGATCCCGGGAAGTCCCGCCCCCCTTTCGGATTTTCCCCCGGGGACGCCGGTCTCCGTACCGGCTTTGTTTATCTTTCCGGCTATTCCGTTAAACAACTGCTAAATCCAGACTCCATGGATTGCTGCGCAATCCTAAAGAGAATCTGATTCATGCCGCAAAATCTATCGTATAGGAATTTGTATTTAATTAATGTAGGTCAGACATTCCTGTCTGACATTTCGCCGGCAGGAATGCCCGCGCTACATTACAAAAAAAGTCCCGGCGCAGCCGGTTAAGTTCAATTTGGAGTTACGTAGGAACGAAACATATAAGGATTGATATGATTCGAGCCTGCGGCTCTCAATGGATACGTCTCAAAAAATGTCAACTATCTCTAAACATTTTTGAAACATGCCTGGAATTTTGTCCGAATATCTTGATTTTGCTTTTTTGAGGACAAGATTGAATTTTTTTGCTCTTTTTCAGAAATATCATTGACTTTTCGTGTAAAATCTGACCCTGATTTTACAGAGTACCGCAAGCATTCCCGCAGTCGCGGGATCCCGCGATTGCGGGACCAGTGGTTTTAGCCACTTCTTGCGAATGCCTTCAAGCTGGAAGCTTGAGTTACTTTGAATCCCGGCAAACACAAAGGCGTCCTGGAGAATCGCGAAGATGTAAAGGTCATTTCTTGACGGCTCCTAAATTCACTCTGAAATATAGCCGGATGGATAATATTATCAAGCCTCAACAACACAGAATCAGTTAAGCGCGGCGCGGTTTGATTTTTCTTTTAGCTGTTTGATTTTTTTCGCAGGTGGAAGATAATTTTCTGAGGTTATCACAGGTTTTCCTGTTTTCTGTTCCAGTTCCAAACGCGCGTTCTTAGCTATTTTCCCGCCTTTTTTACCCGCTTCCGCATTCTCAACCAGTCCGGATGCCTCCACGCTTTCGGCAATATGCCGGGTGGAGAGTTCCGCCAGCGCAGTAAAAATCAAATCCGCCTCACTCATGTGATCACGCAGATTCTGCGCTTTAAGCCCTTTGATGTTCCTATGCTTTTTGACCGAGACGCCACTCCATTCCCGATGTATGATATTGGTCAGAATCGCATATTCGTCATCTTTGGTCACTTCGTGGTCTTTCCAGTAATCGGTAAGCTTATTGCGCGTTTCCTGACCCATCATTCTCTGTGCGGGGTCTGTCCACTTTATTTACATTTTTTGTGCTTACATTAATTGATTTACTTCTTTTATTGCTTCTTATTTTAAAATATTGCAACTCAACTTTTTGAAATAAGGTTTATCTAGCCATTTCCGATGAAACAATTCATGCAAAGAGTTATAGAACGGATTGACAAGTAACGAAAGACTAAAACTTTGTTCCCCGCCTTCACAGTTCATTTCAATTTTAAGCCGGTATCGGCAGGGCGGTTATTTTTTTCATCCCGCAGGTCTTCAATGATCTCAATCACTTCGTCGCAATGGTCAATCCATAGGCGGCTCATGCTGTAGAACTCCCTGTAATCAGTATTCTTATGGCCCAAGTCCTGGCGGATTTGGCGCAGCAGGTCTTCCAGAATGAACAGCATTTCATGGAGCGGAATGTCTCCGCGGCAAATATCTTGACGGAAATCTCCCAGGATATCAACTTGCGCCTCGTCAACCAGCAACCCCAGTTCAAGCAGAATCAGGCTCAACTGTTCTTTCTCGCGATCAGACAGCAGCAGCGGGCGGTTCCTGCCTGCATGGATCATCTTCGCAATAAGCGGAAGCATCCGGGCATAAGCATCCGCTTTACGCCGGTAAAGCTCGGAGCTGACAGACAAACGCCGCTGATATCGAAGATTGATTGAGAAGAGAATTACGCCAGTAATAACGATGCCAGCCACCATCACGATGATTACTTTTAGCTCTGTGCCGCACGCCGCAAACAAAAAGCAAGACCGCCAGACGGCATAACCGAGACCGCCAATGACTGCCAGAACACCTGACAGCATCAGCATAGCCTGAGCCACGTGAACAAGCTTAACCACTTTTCTCATTTTCCATTAATCCTATTATTTAAAGTTACTATTCAATAGTTCATTATCACGGTCTATGCCGTTTTTTCGAACTTACGAGCGCGATGATACATTGGATGCCTCGGGGCAAGCTTGCTCCATTGGCAATATTTCCAGATTACAACTCGCCCAGCATTTATTTAAAGTTTAGCTTCAATATAGCCGGACGGGTAATATTTATCAAGCAGCAAAAAAATTGACTATTGCTGAATTCATCACAATTCTTCTGAATGCCTTTATGTTTGCGGATATTCAAAGTAGCTCAAGCTTCCAGCTTGATACGCAAGCAGGGATGCTTGCTGTACTCTTTAAAAAAGAGCCGGTCAGGCGACCAGTGCTCCCGGGGTTAACTTCATTCCCTTAACTATTTTTCAATAATTTTTCTAAAAAAATTAAATTAATGGTTGCTTTTATTCATGTTATGATTTATAATATTTAGCATAGACTGAATTTAATAAAGAAATTAAGGACTAAAAACATGTTAAACAACGAATGGCGCAGATGGCAAGGGAAAGGCAAATGCAGTCT
>JBAWXM010000179.1:0-10314 GCA_037144075.1 Lentisphaerota bacterium
AAGGAATATGATATGAGCTTGATTTTAGATGGGAAAACGATCAAAGAATTGCAGCCGATTACCGAATTACGCGCTTTTGATGCCGGGCTCAAGCGGGAGTTTTCGTTCGTGGCGACTACCGCCGGGGAAGCGGAAAAATGGCAGGCCGACTGCCGGGAACGCCTCGTCGAACTGCTGGGGTTCATCCGCCAGACGCCATATGTCAAGCCGGAACCTGAGCTTATCGAAGAAATTGACCGCGGTGATTTCATCCGCCGTAAAATACTCATCCGCACCTCGGCGGATAGTAAAATGCCGGTATATCTGCTGCTGCCGAAAGGCGCGGCCGCACCGCTTCCAGTGGTACTGGCTTATCACGGACACGGGTACGGTGTCAAAGACATTGTCGGGCTGTGGGAAAATGGCGATGAACGGCTTGTTCCGGACGGCTATCATGCTGATTTTGCCGTGGAATTATGCCGCCGCGGCATGATTGTCGCCGCCCCGGAAATCGCCTGTTTCGGCGAACGCCAGAATGATTTCAGCAGCTTAACCGCAGGCAGGGTCACCAACCCGACGCCTACGTCCTGCGAGAACAACGCGGCATGGGCTGCAATGCTGGGCATGAGCCTGCTCGGTATGCGCGTCCGCGATTCGCTGCGGCTTACCGATTATTTGCAGTCATTAAATGAAGTTGACGGTAATAATATTGGCGCAATGGGAATTTCCGGCGGCGGAATGATGACCTTCTTTCATGCGGCGGCTGATCCCAGAATCAGGAGTTCCGTAGTCAGCGGTTATTTCTGCGGATTCCGCGAAAGCATCCTCGGGGTGCACCACTGTCCGTGTAATTTTGTGCCCGGACTGCTCAAACTTGGCGATATCAGCGATTTGACCGGCCTGATTGCCCCGCGCCATCTGATGATTGAGGCGGGTGATCACGATTGCATTTTCCCGATCGATTCCGTCAAGACTCAATATGAAAAAGCCCGCCGGGCCTATCAGGTATGGGGCAAAGACGCCAATCTGGAAATTGATGTCTTTGAAGGACGTCACCGCATCGAAGGCAATCGCGCCTACCGGTTTCTTCAGGACTCTCTGCGGTACGACGGCAAAATGCAGAAATGAAAAATAGTTTCCACATGATTTTGTATTAACCGGGTAAAACCAATGGCAAAAGTTTTCAGGACTGAACGCATAGAGCATTTTAAAGCCACTCTCTGGGCTCAATCCCCTGCCGGAGAGTGTCTGTCATGTGTTATGCCGCTGTACGCGGAACGTTACCGCGGCATCCGCAATTCCGGGCAGCCGACCGCGCATGATTACTGGGAATTTACCGGGGTAGTTTCAGGCAGCGGCAGTTTTTACGCCGATGAGAAATATCCGCTGGAAGCGGACACGGCAATCCTGGTCCCGCCGGGAATCGCACACTATGAGCATGCGGAACATGAACTGGACACCGTCTGGCTGGGATTCCGGGCGGAACTGCCCGGCATCGGCAGAAATCACGCGCTGCAGCTGCATTCAGACCAGCTGGTGGAGAGATTAGTGCGCTTCTGGAGTTTTTCCAGCCGAAATTTCAGCATGACCGGCGCCGAACTTGACGGGATGCTGCTGACCATCATCGGACTGTTCTTCCGCAAACTGCATGAACGTAAACGCCAGTTTCACAACATGGCGCAGCAGGCAGCCCAGTTTCTAAACGAACATTTTCAGGAAAATATCTCCATTGCCGAACTAGCCAGGAACTTGCAGTGCAGCGAAGGACATCTTTTCCGCAAATTCAAGGAATTCACCGGTGAAACCCCGGTGGGCTATTTAAACACCATCAGGATCAAGCAGGCGGCTTTTTACCTGAAAAATACCAACTTCCAGATCAATCATATCGCCGAACTATGCGGGTTCAGCGATCCATATTATTTCAGCAGAACCTTCCATAAGCTCACCGGACGGAGTCCCAAGCAATACCGCGACATGCCGTAAGGCCATGAAGCACGACTCAAGTGATATAGCGCTGGTCAGATTCTGGCGACAGTCGTGCCGGGGACAAACCTTACCGGCAAACGGATATTTTCCGGTGGCATTGCCGGTTTGTCAATGATCCGGCACAGCATCTCTGCCGCGGCGTTTCCGAGTTGGAAGGATGGTGAAATGTATGTGGTAAGCTGCAGCTGAGCAGGCAGCATCATACCGTCCGCCCCGGTCAGTGAGATATCTTCCGGAATGCGCAGATGGAATTCACTGGCAGCCTTCATCACTCCCAGCGCGACATAATCATTGGCTGCGACAATACATGTAGGCCTCGTCTTTTCTTTAAATATACTGGTTGCGGCGGCATAGCCGACATCAATATTAAAACCGGTTTCTGCCGTGATCATAAAAGGAAGCAGTCCGGCTATGGACATTGCATCAGCAAACCCTCGGTTCCTTTCGACCCCGCAAAAGGAAGTTTCCAGCGCCGGAATATAAGCGATTCGCCGGTGCCCCAGCGATACGATGTATTCGACAATCTGGCTCATTCCTTCAGAATCCATGGTGTTAACCTGGCTGCAGCCGAGCTTACCGAACCCGCCCTGCACCGCCACCAGCGGAGCGCCTTCAGCAATAAGTTCATGAATGAATTCATCCCGGCTGGTAAGCCCCCATGCAATGAAGCCATCCACCATTTTGCTGCGGCTGAATTTAAGATATTCCTTATTGGCAATGAAATTTTCTGTCATGGACGCGATAGTGGCGTACATGGAGCAACTGGACAGGAACTTTTCCACGCCGCCAATAACGCCGGCCAGGTTATAGTCAATATAATCGTATTCTGATTCGACATGAATACATTCCGGAGGGGCCAGCAGAGCAACCGTATTGGAGCGGTTTTTCAGCATACGTACAGTATGCATATTCGGATAATACTGCTGTTCATCACAAATCTGCAGAATCTTCTGCCGCAATTCGGCTGAAATCTTATTCGAGGGTGAATCCTGCAGCGCGCGCGACACAGAAGCCACCGATACTCCGGCTTTTCTGGCAATCTCTCTGATGTTAACATTTTCCGCCATAAACGTATTTTCTCCTAAAACTAAATTTTATATTCAACGCCGGCGACAAAAAGCGAGTCAGTATTACCGACCGCCACGGACAGCGTCAACGGACTGCGGCAGAAAAGCAGCCGCACATGGATCAAATAATATTTATCCCCGGTCATCGGGAATGCAAAAGTACTTCCGCCTTCGGTCCGGTGAAATGCCGGCAGCGCCGGCTGGCGGCCGTGATAATTCAACATCTGCCGGCCGTCAATCCAGACAGTGATCCCGGTATCAGCGCAGGCCATAACCACTGAATCGCCCATGGATTCCGGGATTTTCACGAAAGAAAACAGATGCATGTGATTAAAGCAACTGACATACGGCGAGAGGTCAAGCTGAGTCCCGTAAAAAATCCGCCGGTCTTCCTGATATACAGTCTGCCCTGGTCCACTCGCCATTAATGTCTTTTCAATCTCGAGCGCTTCATGCTCACTGATGTCAGGCATTACCAGCCAACTGGCCGACGGCAGCAGCTCCTGCGGATTATATGATACCGGGCAGTATGCCGGAAAAGTCCTAGCGGGACCGGTCTCCAGCGCAAGGCTGATTTTCTCAGACAGCGCAATGATACGGAGCGTGAATTCATCAATCGAACGCGGCAAGCCGGGTATTTCCCGTAAAAAATCACTGACCGTGATTTCCGGATTCATTTCCTCCATAAGACGCACGGGAAAAGCTGCAGTGCCGTGTAAAATGCCGAATAAAGCGCCGCATGTAGCCCCGGTACAGTCAGTATCCATGCCGAAATTCACGGCCTGAAGCACAGTCTGTTCAAAGTCATTTTCACCATACAGCATGGCGGCCGTAATAAAGCATAATTCCATTACGCAATCAGTAAAGTTATGGCTCCCGAACCGGTCCATGATGCGTCTGCGCAATTCCTGCTGAGGAACATGACCGTGCCGGAGTCCGGTCACAAACTTAATTCCCTGAGCAGTCCGGCAGTCTGCAGGAATTTGTTTCAGTCCTTCCGCAATGGCATCAAGCAGGCCGCAGCCGGTAAACGCCGTGCTGCATGCGGCGGCAATGAACATTTCCGCCCATACGCCGTCACCGCAATGGTCCACGCTGGCATCCTGCGATGCCAGATATGCCGCCAGTTCAGGGCGTCCCGGCGCAAGGCACGCCCATATCTCAGCGCGGATCGCAGCGCCCATTCCGTCCTTGAACCAGTTGTCAACGGCACCGGACAACGGCGGAGTCAAACCGCGCCGCATATTTCTTAAGGCTGCGCCGTATTCATCCATGCCGTATTTGATATGCTGCCGCCAGCCTTCGGCAAGCGCGGCGGAGTCCAGATCCAGCCCGGATTTTTCGGCATACAGCATCCAAACCAGCTGCAGTTCAAGGTCATCATTCGGCCCCTGGTCGAGGTAGATGTCTTTTGCTGTCAGAAATAATTGATACGGCACTCCTTCATAGGGGGCGCCGATACCGCCGCCCATGGCCTTGCCTGTCCAGCAGGCACGAACTTTGTCTTCAAAAATGTTCTTGTCTATTTTCATTGCTTCCCTGTTACTATAGCTTTTTGCGCTTTCGCTTCAGTATGACGCCACCAGTCAATTATCGTCCGGTACTGACGCAGAGCATCAACATCCGGGTTCAGAGAGACTTCAAAGGTGACTGCACCTGAATATTTTACTTCTAATAATGCTTTAACCGTATCGTTCCATTCAATGGTGCCCATCCCCGGAAAAAGATGCTGGTCAAAATACTTTGACGACGGGATGAACGCCCCCGGCAACGTCACGCCGGCCAAAGCGGCGTGATTGTCGTGAAAATGTGTTTCAAAAAGTTTATTTCCGGCAAGTTCTATCCATTGTGAAACCGGTTCTCCGAAGGCATGGGCATGTCCTGAATCGACACAAAACCCTATGTTCGGCATATCCGCCTTGCTAATCAATTCCGGCAGTTTTCCGATATCCGCCAGCGGTTCAAATTTACCGACATTTTCCAGCGCAATCCGCATCTCCGCGGCGGCGGCGTTTTCCGCCATATATCTGAGATTCTCCGCAACTGTTTCAATAATACGCGGAACGCCATGTGCCGCCGCTTCATTTTCAAAACCGGCAAAAATCGATTGTACGTCAATATGCCGCCCGCTGATTCTGCCGGGATGGAAAACCATTGTCCTGGTTCCAAGCTGATGACAGAACCGGACGGTCTCCTCCATGATCTGCCGGACCGGTGCCTGACTTTCAGTCAGCGGGGAAAATACCGGCAGCAGGCAGTGATGGGATGATATTTCAAAGCCGTAATCATGAATAATATTTCCGATTCTGACTGCGGCTTTGGGCAAATCGAAAGCCAGCGGTTCCTCGCGGTGCAACCCGGCAATCATCACGCTGGAAACCCCAGCTGCTGCCAGCGTTTCCAGCTGCGCGGCAATCTCCCTGTCCGGTTTCAAGCTGATGATCCTGCCATTCCAGTTGATAATCTCCACCGGAAAACTTAATTCAAAATTTCTTTTTTCTGTCATGATAGTTACTCCATAATACAGGCCAGCAGATTCCAGTTCAGAAAACCGGGACCGGAAATGCCATTGCCGGTTTCAGGGTGATAATATTCATGCAGCAGTCCGTTCCGGCGGTAATCATCCGCAAGCATTTTTGTGACATTTACCGCCAGTTCGGAAGCTTTTTCGCCGTATCCATAATTCTTCAAGCCCTGCCAGACCATGTAACAGGTAATTATCCAGACCGGACCGAGCCAGTTGCTGGGATTGCCTCTGGACACGTCCGGCGAATACATCCGCTCGTCAGCCGACAGTGACCGTATCCCGTAAGGAGTCCAGAAACGCGACGGGTTAAGCAAATGTTTTTCAATCATTGACGACGCCTGTTCACTGCCGGCGATTTTACACCATAAAGGCAGGAATGACACCCAGCTCATAACTTTAACCGGCAGACAGCGCCAGAACGGTTCTAAATTGATGTTCAAAGTACCGAATGCAGGATGCGGACTGAGGTTCTGGCGGCATTGAACATCCGCCGAATAATAGATGCCGTCACGCCGGTCCCAGCAGAAGCAGTTGACGGCCTCGCGCAGCCGCACAGCTTCATCCTCAAACATAGACTTGCCGCCGCCTGCACCGCAATTCCCGGCGAATACCGCGGCGGCGGAAAGATCCTGATACATCAGACTGTTCAGAAAAATATTGGCACTGGAAAACGGCGGCCTGCCCCAGGCGGCAGGATCATCGTCAACCCCGATTGCCACGTCATTAGCCCACACATACAGACCGGTCGCCTGATTCAAGTAACGCCGCTTGCGGCATTCCAGCGCACGGATCAGCGCATTAAGGCAAAATGCCTTTTCATCGTCATCCCAGACGCCATACTTATCAAGCATCAGGCAGAACTGTCCCTGCACCGGCTTGGCCATATTGTTTTCCGCCACAGTCAGGGAATTAAACCAGTCGGGATTTTTGTCCGAAATCAGAATCGGCAGACTGCCGTCCACCCCCTGCAGCAGGAAAAAGTTCTTCAGCGCGCCTTTCGCATAGTGAAGCGTTTGCAGCTTGAATTCTTCCGCCTGCGCGGTATTTTCGATCTTCTCCGCAATGCCAAGCAGGGCGCAGGAAGCCCAGAATGAATCCCAATCCCACAATGTCCGGGAATAGGGGCCGCCCGGGTCAATATACGGGCAGGACAGAAAACCTTCCGGCTCATGCAGCATCTCCGCGGCATGTTTTAATGCCACGTTCAAAAGCAGTTTACGGTTTTCGGGAAATTCATTCATTTCAATCGCCATGGTTATTCCGGATAAATTTCGTTTAAGACTTTTTCTGTAAGTTTAGCCATATCTTCAGGCGGAATACTGCCGTCTTCACCGGATGCCGAACCTTCGGACGCACCATCAAAATGCTGCAGCAGCAAAGTTCCTTTCTCTATAACAGGCGGCTTGCCGGACAGAAAATCCTGGTACGCCGCTTTTATTTCCGACGGTTTTTTCGGATAATTCGATACCCGCAGTTCGTCAATCATGCCGTTTAACGCCGGGGCGGCACCGGCGGAACTGCATCCGATACAGAAATTCTCATCTGCCGCGCTCCATTGAGTTCCGGTGGACTGATCAAATTTCTCCGCAACGGCTTTTCCGTTAACATATATCTGCATGATGCATTCTTTATCTTTTTTGAATCCCCAGACGAAAGCCAGATGCGTCCATTCCCCGGTATTGATTCCGGATGCGGATTTCAGCGTGGCGTAATATTCATATTTTCCGCCGGCCGCTTTTTTGCGGAACATGAAAGTCAAACTGCCGTTTTCAATACCGCCAAAGAACCAGAGCGGGGCATTGCTGCCGACGCTGAATAAATACACGAAGGACTTTTCCGGAATCGACTTCAAATTGACCATGAGTTCAATTGTTCCTCCGGACGAATTGATGCGGTCTGATTTAAACACCAGACTGGAAGCACCGGTCATTTCAAGCGCCTTGCTGCATTTCCCTTCGCCAAAAGTAAGAGCTTTCTGCTGCACAGGTACAACCTTTACATCCTCTGCTCCGGCCATGAGTACCCAGCCGCAAACCACAGCCGCAGTCAATAATGTTTTAGCTATCATTACTTCCGTCCTTTGACTAAATTGTTGAATTCTTCCATACCGTTTTTGAGAATCTGATATTTATGCTTGAATGTGATGGATTCACCGGGCTTCAACATCTGCTCTTTGCCGAGCAGTTCCATATTGAACGTATCCGGGGCGGTTTTGCACAGATAGATCCATGCTGAACCGGCCGGAAACACGCTGGCGATGCCGCAGTTCTTCGAAGCATCAATTACAGCCCAGATGCCGCCATTGTCATGCGTGAAGCGGTCATGTTCAGCATTGACGGTGGAATTTTTCAGCTTTCCATCGGCTCCCAGAATAACAACCTTGAATTCGCCGCTGTCGCCGCCGAAACTAAATGCCGGATGTATACGCAGTTGAGTTGTCAGCGGTACTGCCGTCTTATTAGTCAGCACCGATTCAACTTCGACCGCGCGGTCCGTGCCTTTTTTCAGTGTCAAAGTCCGGCGCAAATGAAAATCACCGATATCGGCATCCATTATCAGCGAATCATTATCGACACCGGATAGTTTCTTCCAGGTAAAAGCATTTTCCCAGCCCGGTCCGGCAAAAGCCTTGCCGATATATTCTTCATAGCCGCCATAGTTGAAATAGGCTTCGCCAATAGATTTCAGGGAATCGCCGTCCGAAGGTTCTTTCAGAAAATTCCTGCCGGTCTGCTTGTCGCTGAAGCGGATTATCCGTCCGCCGAGTTCAGGGATGGCGGACACCTTTACAGCAGCATTTTCCAGCGTGACTACCGGAACCTGACGCTTCCTGGCGCGGAATATTATCCGTTCAAAATCCTTGTTGAAATTACCGGAGTCAATCGCGTTCGTCACCAGCCGTTTCATGTCCAGATCGGACAGCTCGCGTCCATCGGGATTAATGACATAAAATTCCTGACCGCGTTCAATCCGCCATGGAGCACGCGGGTCAATCCCCAGCGCGGCCTGAGTGCCGATATTTGACTTGATGCTGCTGAATGTCTCTTCCACCAGTTTAAGTCTTTCCCGCTGCACCGCAGTGAGATTTTTCTTGGCGGCTGAATCCAGCAATGCCGCGCACTGCTGCAGCAGGGACGGAGTAAACACTTTCGGCGACGGCACCGCCACATCGCTGTATACTGACGGATGCCAGTCTGAAGCGGCAACCGAATTTTCGATCTGCAAATAATAATTTTTCACATCCGGTCCGGCTTCGCCATACATGTTGTTGAAAAAATCGTCCGCGAACTGGTCAAAGTTCCGGTCAGCCTGCCAGATATACCGGGCAGTTACATAATACGGAAAAATATTATGCTTCCAATACTTCGGCGAGGTTTGCGTAAAATACCAGTTGACCCCGATTTTTTTCAAATAGTTAATCGTGTATCTGGCGCGGTAAACCACCGGCAGCATGGCGGCGTTTTCCGTCGGAGCGGAATAATGATCGCCCAGCAGAAAATATTCCCATACCCCCATATGCCCCGCGGCCTTAGCGGCCCAGGCATCAATCCAGGCCTTCTCCTCTGCGTTTTCCTTGCTGCGGTCGATCCCGTGAGCATAATCGCCATGCAGGCAATACTGCACCAGCACGTTTTTCTCCACCGGCACATCCTCCGGCATGACATAATTGGAATACGCCGGACAGAGGATGAAACGATCCGGATGCTTCTCCGCAACCGCTTTCGCCACGGTGTTGGCAAATGTCACCATTCTCCGGCTCATCGAACCGCGTTTGCCGGACATGAAATTTATACCTTTGAGTTTGCGGCACTCGTCGCATTCGCACCAGGTTATAGCGCCGTCATTCGGCCACATCGGCACTAAAATTCCCTGCGGATTCTTATCAAACCAGTCATTGGCGAAATTGGCACAGATATTTATCACGTCCTGATTGGTGGTGCAGATATTGCCGCCGCCGTAGCCGGGACGCCCCGGGCTGCCCATCTGAAGCCGTTTGCCCTTGTAAAGCGCGTAATATTCCGGATGAGTGGCGAAATATTTAGAGCCGGGTATCATATAGTCAAAATTATGGCATATCCACTGCCATTCCTGCAACCCGCCGCGTTTATCCCAGGCATCCCATTTTTCGCGCGGAAGAAATTTTTTCACAAAAAACAGCCGCATGCTGAACATGAAATTCAGCCTGTTTTTGGCCGCCCAGTCAATCGTCTCTTCAAAATCAATCCCCTCGGCCTGTCCTACCTCCACCGAACGCTGAATAAAATCCGGCACAAATTTACGTTTGCCGGACTGGAGTATAATTTCGCTTTTTTGTGGAACCACTTCGCCAAGCCTGCCGGGGAAAAACCAGCGGCAGCCCTGCTGTTCAAGCAGTTCGTAAATACTGTACAGCGTTCCGCGGTCTCCGCCGCCAATCAGCACCGTGCGTTGTCCGCCTGCGTCAATAATAAAACTGTCAGGGCCTTTACCGGCAACCGAAGTATCAAATTCATTTGAATAATTGTTTCCGGCAGCATTGCGGCCGATCAGGAACAGATATTTCCCCGTTTGCGCGGCATCCGCAACAACCGGCATTTCTCTGCCGGTAATCAATTTGACATAGCGTACAAGTTCACTTGCGGCAAAACGTTCGGTTGCCGAAGCTCCGGACGGCAGTACAACCGCCGCATTGCCCGGATCGATTTTCAATTCATCGCCGCTTGACAGAAATGAAAAAGCAAACAGCAGCATGACAGTCAGCAGATAACGCATAAT
>JBAWXM010000180.1:0-10272 GCA_037144075.1 Lentisphaerota bacterium
AAGATGTGAAGATGTGAAGATGTGAAGATGTGAAGATGTGAAGATGTGAAGATGTTGTGGAATGCTGGAAAAGCGTGAGATGGCAGTCATTCGACCGGAGTCCATAAAGTCCATAATGTCCACAGTTCGGTTCCCGGTAAATCCGGGTGGGCGGGGCGGTATGCCGGAAGGCAGAAGCTGGAAACTGGAAGCTGGAAACTGGAAACTGGAAGTCAGGATAAAACCTAAAACCTAAAACCTAAAACTTAAAACTTAAAACTTAAAACCTTAAGATACTAAAAGACTGGTAAAATAGATGGATTTCTCAACTATAATCACTCTGGCGACAGCGGTTGCGGCAGGCATTTCAGTGACCTGCATCGCGATGCTGATATTCCATTTTATGGAAGGCCTTGAGATTGACAGAAGCGGCGGCGATGAAGTCAGAAAAGCTTTGCCGGTCATGGTGAAAATCTTTATGCCGCTGGCGCCGAATTTCAGGTTTGTCGCCCGCCACCGGCTTTTAAAATCGGTAATGCGGTATACTGAGGATCATCTGCTGATGTCCGGATATATCAGCGCCATCAGCGCGGAAGATTTTATTGCCGTAAGAACGTTGCTTACGCTGTTCGGGTTTGCGCTTTTTGTGCTGTGCCTGATGGCCGGCAATCCTATTCCCGGCATGCTTCTGCTGATCTGTCTCTATGTTTACCCCGGGGCATGGTTGAAAACCATTGTCAAAAAGCGACATCTGGAAATCATGAAAGCGCTGCCGAATGTTCTTGACCTTTTAACTCTTTCGGTGGAGGCGGGCAAAGACTTCCTGACTTCGCTGCGGGATATTCTCGGCAGAAGGAAAATGGATGCTCTCGGCGAAGAACTGGGCAGAACGTTCAAGGAAATCCAGCTTGGCAAAAAACGTCAGCAGGCGCTGCGTGATCTCTCGTTCAGGGTCAAGCAATCAGACCTCACAGCCGTATTGAACGCAATTATCCAGGCGGAGGAACTTGGCGTAAGCATCGGCAACCTGTTAAAAATACAGGGCGATATGCTGCGCAATAAACGTTTCACCAGGGCGGAGAAGCTGGCCAATGAGGCCCCGGTGAAAATTTTGTTTCCCATGGTCATATTTATATTCCCGGCAGTGATCCTTATACTGATGGTTCCGATATTGATGCAGGCATTTAAATTCTTAGCACGTTAAGGCTTTTTGATATATGATTTTGAATTTGACTAAAAAAAAATATCTTGCGCGTTCGCCTCTGTATGCAATTTCTTATATTTTGCGGATGCGCGGCATGATCGGCAGAACTTTCAGCGGAGCGGATTTTGACGCAATGGTGTTCAGTAACTGCAACACCATTCATACCATGTTCATGTCAGTCCGGATAGATGTGGTGTTTGTAACCAGGGACAATATTGTCTGCGGACTAAAAAAAGCGCTGCCGCCATGGATGCCGTTCGTCCGCTGCTGCAATGCTTTAACCACACTTGAACTGCCGGAAGGAACTATTGACTTGACCGGAACGCAGATTGGCGATATAGTTGACCTGTGCGGGGTTCTTACTGCGGAATCGGAACAGAAATTAAAAGAGAATAATAAACTCGAAGTGGAAACAGTTATTTCCTTTAAAGAGAGCAATAAATGAAAATATATTTTATCAATGGCATAAAAGCCGGAGAGAACGCGGAACTTTACAAACCGGAAATTTCCATTGGACGGGAAACAGATAACGATATAAGCATCCTTACCGCCGGAGTATCCCGCTACCATGCCAGATTAAGCTGCGACAGCGATGGTAAATGGACTGTTTTTGATCAGAAAAGCACCAATGGCGTCAAGATTAACAATCAGCCTGTTGACGGCAGCAGTATGCTTGAGGAAGGCGATATCCTCGCTCTGGGAGATCAAACTATACGTTTCGGCGAAAAAAAGGATATGAAGGCGGAAATCGCTTCAGCTTTCGCGCCGGAAACAATTCCGGTCATTCAGCCATCGCAAACCAGAGATGACATTCAGGTGCCGAAAATCGTCTTTGAACCAATTTCCTTAAATGAAAATGAACCGGAGACGCCTAAAATAGAATTTCGGGAGTTCAAGCCTGAAACATCAAACGTACCTCCGTCTTTTAAACCAGTTATGCCGTCAATTGAAGAACCGGCAGTATCCAAAATAGAATTTCAGGAATCAAAACCTGAAGCGTCACCAGGCGCAGTCCAGTCGTTCAAAACTGTTCCAACCGTAACTGAAACTCCGAAAATAGAATTTCAGGAAGTGAAGCCTGATGAGAACAAGCTGGATACCAACAAGCAGATCTTCAAAAACAAAGAAGAAGCGATGTCCGAAAAAACGCTTACTTCCGCGATGGTGTTTTCCTATATAGAAGATAAAACGGAATCCGCCAGGGAGCATATTTCTGACGCGCTCCTGAAAGGCAAAGCTAATATTTTTGCCAGCAAAGCGCAATTGAAGGCGGAACACGACAAAAATGATCCGGGCAACTCAAAGCGCCGGTTTTCCAATCTGCTGTTTTACACGATCGTAATCTGTTCGGCAGTTATCTTTGTCGGTTTGTTCATCATGTTCCAGGAAACCCAGAAAGGCAGGGCGGAGGTAAAAAGCGAAAAGAAATCTGTTGCGATGCCGCTTCTGGTTTACTATGAAAAAGACAAGGCGACGCAGGACAATCTGTTCCGGTTCACCATGCGCCTGGAAGCGGGCAAAGCCTATTTCAATATTGATGACCTGAAATCTCAACGGCATTATTCTAAAACTATTGATAAAGTCAATCCGGCGCTGCTTGAGACCTTGAAAAAGGAAATCGAAGGCACCACCTTTCTGTCATTGCAGCAGCAGCCGTTCGAGGCCGCGCCTGACAATATGAATGAAATCCGTAACCTGACTGTCAGTTATGATGATAAAATCAACAGCATTACGGTAAAAAATTCTTATGCCCCCGGCGCATTCGAAACCATTGAACGCGCAATTCATGATTTTGCCGGGAATTTCGGACTGCAGACTATCGCATTGTCGCCGGATGAATTGAAACTGCAGGCGGAAGAACTATACCAGAAAGCTGAAGACCTTTACCAGAACCGCGAAGCAAAACCGGAAAAACTGCTTGACGCCATTTCCCGCTTCCAGATGGCGGTAGAATATCTGGATCAGTTCTCGCCCAAGCCGGCGACCTGGGATAAAGCCAGAAAGCGCGCCAGCGAGGCTGAGGCGGTTTTAAATAAGATGCGGGAAGATTTGAAGTTTGAGTATCAGCGGCTGGGACAACTGAATGAATATGAAAAAGCCAAAGCCGTAAGCGCACAACTGATGGAACTATATCCGCAGAGTTCCAGAGAATATGAAACCTTCAAGGCAAAAAACAGGCAATGGGACAAAATCATCAAGGAACGCAAAAAACAATGAAAATACTAAATTGCATATTCAGAATATCGCTTGCGGCGGCATGCATTTCGTCCATGCTGCTGACTTCCGGCTGCGCCAAAAAACCGCAACCGCGAGTGGACGCAACTCTTAAGATAACCTCCAATCCGGATGGCGCGGCTGTTTTTATCAACGATCGTGAACTTGGCACAACCCCGTACAGCGCCAGAACCGCGCCCACCATTGTTATCATAAAAATAGCTAAACCGAACTTCAGGCCGAGATGGGAAAGAATTGAGCTGAAGGCCGGAGAGGATAAAACATTCAATTATGACCTGATTCCGTCTACCAGTTCTATACTGCTGGTCAGCCGTCCGGACGGCGCCAGGGTCATTATCAACGGATCAGCCAGAGGGACAACGCCGCTGATAATGCAGGAGCAGCCGCTTGGCAGCTATACCGCAAAATTGGAAAAACCAGGATTCGCGGCGCGCGAAGTATCCTGGACCATTAAAGACGAGCGCCCGCAGGAAGTTATCGTTTCATTAAACTCGAACGTGGGCAGGCTGACGCTTGGCAGCGAACCTTCGCATGCGCAGGTTTTTATCAACGGCGCTCCACGCGGCTATACCCCGTTCAAATGCGAACTTGAAGAAGGCAAGTACCAGTTGAAACTGGAGAAAGAAGGTTTTGCGGCAATTGAGGACTATGTCAACATATTGCGGGATCAGAATGTGGATAAAACCATCGCCATGAGCAATCTGCCCGGCTCTGTCGAAATCACGACCGAACCGGCGGGCGCGGATATATCTGTAAACAACGAACCGCACGGCGTAAGTCCGCTTAAACTCAATTCACTGGCTGCCGGAAAATATATCGTCAAAGCGGCGAAAAATACTTTTGACACTGTCTCTAAGGAAGTTGTGATTGTTTCCGGTCAAAAATCCACGGTTGAATTCATCATGACCAAAAACACAGGCGGCATCGACCTGGTCGTAAACCCTCCCGGCACGACCATTTATCTGAACGGCAAAATCCAGGGGGTTACCCAGAAGGGCGAGAATCCGATGCTGTCAAAGATTTTCCAGATTCGCGGCATCAACGCCGGCTCCTATGAAATCACCGCCGCCCATAAACGCGGCGTGCCGGATACGAAGACTGTTCCGGTAACCGTTACCAAAGGACAGATTGCCCGTCCGAAACAGATTTCTCTATGGGTAGCCAATGCGGAGCTGAAGCTGAAAGACGGCAAAGTTTCCATGGGACTGCTTTACTCCGAAAGCTCCGATAAGATACTTTTCGGACCGGAACCCGGAGTCAAAGTGGAATATCTGCGCGATGAAATAGATTACCTCAAACCAATAATAACCGGCGATGAGTAGCAAATCAGAATTCAGGAGTCAGGAGTCAGCGTTTGACTGCGGTACCCGCAGTTTTATCAAATAAGAAACGAAAGATAAAAGATAAAAGACAAAAGTAAAAAGATAAAAGTTTAAATCGAAAAAAAATATTTCTCTGTGTCTCTGTGCCTCTTTGCCTCTTTGCCTCTGTGCCTATGTGCCTATGTACCTTTGTCTCTGTGGTGAAAGAAAGAGTTTCAAAGGGGAAAACAGCAGCCGGAAGTTAGAATGAACAGCATGGGGGGAGAATATCCAATATCCAACACGGAATATCCAATATCCAAGGGGAGCAGCCGGAAGTCAGGAGAATAAGACCGAAGATGCCGCTAATCCGCCCCTCTGTGTGATTCCGCAAGGCGTGATTTGAGATCCGGGAGTGACGCCTGTACGAACCAGAGTCCATAAAGTCCATGGTGTCCATAATATCCATCGTCCAGTTCCCGGTGAAACGGTGTGGTTGTCCTATGATGCCTACGGGCCTATGGGCATACGGGCCTGGTGAAAATCCTGGAAGCAGCAAGGAGTATGCAAGTATTATGTCCGCTGTACCCCGCATTAAATAAAGATATAATTTTTTGAAATTCCGGAAGTTCTTTTTCGGAAATTTATGTTATATTAAGCATAGCATTGAGTTTATTGAGATAACGTTCTATAAGGTTATTTGAAATGACATTAGCAGATATGAAAGAAGGCAGCGATGCCGTGGTTGTTAAACTTAAAGGCGACAGTGCGATCAAACGTCGCCTGATGGATATGGGAATCACCCGCGGCGCGGTAATTAAAGTTGAGCGCTATGCTCCGTTATACGACCCGATAGCAATTAAAGTAAAGGGATATTCGCTGGCTCTGCGCGTAACCGAAGCACAAATGATTGAAGTAGAAACAGAGAAGTGAAAAGACCTGAATATAGAATCGCCGTTGTCGGCAACCCGAATTCCGGCAAGACCTGTTTGTTTAACGGTCTTACCGGGGCGTCACAGCATGTGGGGAATTATCCGGGAGTAACGGTTGAATTTGTTTCCGGCGATTCAGATTTTCATGGCGAAACAGTGAAAATCACCGATCTGCCCGGCATTTATTCCATGACCGCATATTCCCAGGAGGAAATTGTCTCCAGAGACCATATTCTGAAACAGCGCCCGGACTTGATTCTCAATGTCGTGGATGCCGGTAACCTGGAACGCAATCTTTATCTTACCGCTCAACTGGTTGAACTGAACATCCCGATGGTGATTGCGCTGAATATGATTGATATTGCCGACCGCAAAGGCGTTGCCATTGACTGCGCGAAGCTCTCATCAATCATCGGGGCTGAAGCGGTTCCGACTGTTGCCAGCAGAAAACAAGGCTTCGATGAACTTAAAAATGCCTGCATCAGGACAATCCGCGCAAAAAAACTGCCGCATCCCACAGCGTTTCCGCATGAACTGGAAAGCGTTCTGCCGGAGCTGGAAAAAGCACTTTCCTGTATAAAATATATTGCCGGCGAGCCGCCGTCCCGCTGGATTGCGCTGAAACTGCTGGAAGACGATCAGCTGGCGCTGGAAAATATTCGTCAAAACGCGGAGTGGGAAAATATTTCAAAGGCGCTGCAGAAAGCCAAACATCAGATAGAACAGCATTCGCACGAGGATTCATCCACCGCTGTCGCCGAGTCCAGGCATGCTTTCGCCGCCGGCGTAATTCATGCCGCTACCCTGATGTCTGAAAATGCCAGGCTGATGCTTTCCGACCGGATTGACCGTTTTGTCTGCAACCGTTTTTTAGGCCCGGTTATTCTCTGCGCGGTGGTTTACTCGCTATTCATCTTTGTTTTTCAAATATCCAGGGAAATCAACTGGATTCCGTTGTTTAACGGCGCCAGAACCAGCCCGACCGGACTGCTGGAGTTATTTTTTTCCGGACTCAACAGATTTGCCGGAAATATCATCGAATTACCCTGGTTGAAGTCGCTTGTTTGTGACGGCATAATCAGCGGAGTCGGCAGCGTAATGAGTTTTGTTCCGCTAATCTTTTTCATGTTTCTGTTTATCTCCGCGCTGGAGGATTCAGGCTATATCGCCAGAGTGGCATTCATCATGGATCGTCTGTTGAAAACGTTCGGGTTGCAGGGGAAATCAATTCTGGCGATGCTTATTTCCGGCGGCCTGGGCGCCGGCGGCTGCGCCGTTCCCGGCGTGATGGCGGCAAGGACGCTGCGGGAAGAGAAAGACCGGCTGATCACAATACTGGTTGCGCCGTTCATGAACTGCGGGGCCAAAATGCCGGTTTACGCCATGCTGATTGCGGCATTTTTCGCCAGCGCTCAAGGCGCGATGATGTTTCTGCTGTGGATGATATCCTGGGCGTTCGCCCTTGGCTCGGCGTGGGTTTTACGCAAAACTATTATCAGAGGAGAACAGACGCCATTTGTTATGGAACTGCCGGTTTATCATCTGCCGACGCTGAACGGCGTACTGATCGACACCTGGAACCGCACCTACATGTATATCAAGAAAGCTGCAACAGTGATTCTCGCCGTCAATCTGATTCTGTGGGCGCTGATGTATTATCCCAGGCATGATGTAAAACCGCTGGAGGAAAGCATTAAAACCGTCGGCAGTATTTTTATAAATCATGTTCAATCAACTCCGTATGCGGCCATTTTTACGGCGGATGAACTTGAAAAGACAGATGCATTTCTGAGAAATTATCCAATACCGTTAAAAAAATCCACTGAAGGACTGTCAAAGACCAGGCAGAATTTTGCTTTGGAACTGGAATCTTACAAAAAAGGCGGCAAAACTGCCAATGACGCAGTTGTTAAAGCGTACGCCGCCTATCAGGAGAAAGCCACAACGTTGAGTAATCAGGCCGCGCAGCAGCAGCTTCGCCATTCTTTTGCCGGGACGGCCGGCGCCTTCCTGACCCCGGTAACCAGTCTGGCCGGATTCGACTGGAAAGAAAATATCGCATTGATCGGCGGCCTGGCGGCTAAGGAAGTGGTTCTGGGCACTCTCGGCACCGCTTACGCCATGGGGGAAAGCGCGGCAGGAGATTCCACTTCGATTTCACGGCAACTTGCGGAAGACCCCGGCTGGGGGCGCGCCCGCGCCTTCGCCATGCTGGTATTTGTGATGGCCTATGCGCCGTGCCTGGTAACGCTGGTAACCATCAAAAAAGAAACCGGCAAGTGGCGCTGGGCGGCATTTTCCGCCATCTACAGCACGGTTCTGGCTTTCATCGCCGCAGTGTTGATTTATCAGATTGGTTCAATATTCTGAAAAAGATGAGTTTACCCATAAAGCAGAGGTGAGTCATGGAATATATCATAATCGGATTAATGGTGCTTGGCGCAATAATTTTCCTGTTCCGTTATTTTCGCAAAACTGTAAAAGAAGGTTGCTGTCCGGATTGCGCCAAGCATTGCGGACATCCTGACAAGGACAAATGTGAAAAATAATGTCTTGTCAAATCTGCAATATCGGATTATATTATCAGGTTTGCTTCGTGAATCTGAATAATTTTAGCGTTTGGAAATATTAGATGGCAATTACAACTGAAAAGAAATCATCGCCGCTGGTGACTATTCTGCTGCCGCACTACAAAACTCCCGAACTGGCAAAGCTGTGCCTGCGGTCGCTGAAGATGCATACTGACTTGAGCAGGATAAAAGTTCTGGCGGTTGACAATGATTCAGGCGGCGAATCATTGGATTATCTGAGGTCAGTGAAGTGGATTTCACTGATTGAGCTTAAGGATGTCGCCGGAGAGGAACCGGCAGCCATGCACGCCAAAGCTCTAGACGCCGGCATGCAGTCGGTTGACACGCCGTATGTTCTTTCCATTCATACTGACACCATCGTAACCGATGACGGCTGGCTGGATTTTTTGATCGGCAAAATTGAACAATCGGATAAAATAGCAGGCGTCGGCAGCTGGAAGCTGGAATATGTTTCTCCATTAAAGCGTTTCGGCAAAGTAATCGAAGAATTTTTGCAGCAGTGGATATGGTTTCCGCTTACCGGCAGAAAGCGCAGCGGCATCATCGGGACTGGCGATAATTATTATTATTTGCGCAGCCATTGCGCCATGTACCGGACTGAACTGATAAGAAAATATACCATGGGCTTTTTCGACGAAGGGCAGACCGCCGGCAAGGTTATTCACCGTAAACTTGTTGAGAACGGTTTCCGGATGATTTTTATCGAGCCGCATGAATTATCGCGTTATATGAAACACTTGAATCATGCCACCATGATCTTAAATCCTGAGATAGCCGGAAAGAAGACCGGAACTAAAAAATCATACGACAGGATTATGCGCGAATTAAAATCTGTTCAATATGATAAAATTCTGAACGATAATTCTCTGGATTTAAAGTAGGGCGATGCATGGTTTTAATGCAAATTCCACCTGAAATTTAACAGAATGCAAAATATTTATAAAAAATATTTGCATTTTATTATTTCTATTGCTATAATAATTATTGTAGAATTTTTGATAATGATTTGTAAGTGATAAATTTATGAGGGGTTGTCAAAATTTACCGGACGGGAATTAATCCCGCCCAGTAATTGTTCTATTTTGTCCGCCTCGGTTTAGGCTGGCGAAAACCGGAGAGTTACCTGCCGGGTTAAAGAGTAATATCGAATTATGTTTCTGGCCATGGAAATATTTTCGGTTGTACAATAATAATCATGGCGTGTAGGAAGAAGAAAAATGAACCTCTATGTCGGCAACCTCTCATTCAAGACCACAGACGCATCACTCAGAGACGCATTCCAGGCTCACGGACAGATCGAATCTGCCCGCGTAGTAATGGATCGTGATTCCGGACGCTCCAAAGGCTTCGGTTTCGTCGAAATGCCCAACCGTGAAGAAGCAATGAATGCAATCAAGGCTCTCAATGGCTCAGAACTTGAAGGCAGAAATATCAATGTGAATGAAGCCCGTCCGAAACCCGAAGGCGGCGAACGCCGCAGCAGCGGTGGCGGATTTGGCGGCGGCAATCGCAGAAGCTACTAAGTTTCAGCGGCTCCAAAGCAACTTTTATGACCGGTGGAAGCAATTCCCCCGGTTATTTTTTTGGTGCGTCCTCTTACGGGTAATTAAAGAGTATTCAATACCCGGCAAGGAATATCCAGCCGAGGAAATAAACATAGAGATTTCGATTTAAGTTTTGAGTTTGGAACCTAACACCTAAAACGATGTAACAAGTAAGCGGAGTCAGGTTTATGAGCATAATATTCCGTTGCAAAAAATGCGGCAAAAGATACCAGTCCGATGATGCGCTGGGTGGTGAAGTCTTAAGCTGCGAGGATTGCGGCGCACACATGCAGGTTCCACATAAATCAGCGGATCTTGATTCGGTCGTGGCAGACGGCACTGAACCTGAAATTCTGGATAAAACTTCTCGTGAACCGTCAACCGGCACCAAATCCATCGTCAAAGTTCATTCCGTCGCCCGGGCAAAGCATAAACGCGACGACATAGAGTTTGCCTGTAAGATATGCGGTCACAAATATCGCCTGG
>JBAWXM010000181.1:0-10252 GCA_037144075.1 Lentisphaerota bacterium
AAATTAAATTGAGCTCAAACCCTAAAGAAGAAAGGGGCTGGGCTTTGACAAAACCTAACAAATCACAAGGAGATAAAAATGAAAAATCGTTATCAGAAATATTTTCAGGCGGACTGTATCAAACTTAACAGCCGGACGGATGAAATAAAGTATGTCCGTGAACTGGCGGCCGAAGTGGCAAACATCGCCCGCGAACCGCGCATGACCGCGATAAAACAACGCTGGCGTGATGTCAACGGATTGCGCCGCCCGGATCATTCGCCGGTATGGTGCAATCCAGTCGGACTTTGGAAAGAATTGCTCCCGGATTCCACTCTCGGCTGCCGCGATCCTTTGCTGCGGGATCTGGAATTAACGTTCAAGAAACTGCTGATTAAACGTGAAATAGATGATGACACCCCGGTTAACGATTACTTCAAATCCGGCATGATTTTCGATGTCACCCCTGACAATATCTGGGGTGTGGATATTGTCAGGGAAAGCCTGGAAACGGAAGGTTCCGCCTGGCAGTATAAGTCCGCCTTGCAGACTCCAGCCGACTTCGACCGGATGCGCATTCCGGAGTATCGTTACAACCCGCAGAAGACCGCAGCGGCGGCGGCTCAATTGGAAGAAGTGCTGTCCGGCGTCATGCCGGTAAGAATTGTGCCGTTTCATGGGTATTTCAGTATTGCCACAATCTGTTCCGCAGCCGCCAATCTCCGGGGGATGGAACAAATGATGATGGATATGGTGCTTGAACCGGAACTGGTGCACCGGTTGATGAGTATTATATGTGAAGGCGCAATGCGTTTTCTGGATGCCGTCGAAGCCGCCGGGAAAATCGTGCCGAACAATGATGAAGCAATGTTTCAGAGCGATCCGCTGCGCCCTGGAATTACCGGAAAAGATTATTCGTTGAAAGATTGCTGGATCGCCGGCAATTCACAGGAACTCGACCAGGTCAGTCCGGCGATGTTTGAAGAATTCCTGCTCGATTATCAGAAAAAAATCTTCGCCCGTTTCGGCGCCGTTTCCTATGGCTGCTGTGAAAATCTGACCAGTAAAATGGATCCGGTACTGGCAATCCCGAACTTGAAGATAATGGTTTGCAGCGCCTGGACCAATCTTGATAAACTGATTGCCAAAGTCGGCACGAAACATTGCATCATGTGGCGGCACAAAGCATCTGATGTGGTATGTCCGCATGACACCGCCGCACTGAAACAATATATCAACGAAGGCGCCAGGAAACTGCAAGGATGTTATTATCAGACAATCCTGCGCGAACTTCAAACCCAAATGGGGCATGACAACAGGCTTTACGAATGGACTCAAATCTCAAAAGAGGCCGCAGCGAAATATGCATAGCCTGGAGGCAATTTCAAAAGTAGTCAGAATTCAGGAGCCAGGAGTCAGAATAATTGAAAAATGAACTGGATTTGAGTTAGAATTTCATTCTGAATTCCGGATTCTGAATTCCCGCAAAACGCGAGTTTTGCAATTGGCTTCCTATACTAAGTTCTCTTTGACTACTCGTTTTTATGCGCTAAATTAATTAAATACTCTGCGCGGTTGAAAATTCAACTTTAGATGAATAGGATTGTGGATTGGATTTTTTTGATCTGACTGACGGGCGATATGAATATCGCCGGAAGGAGGAGCGGGAAAATACAACCGCAAGACATTCACCGCAAAGCGGTTGCGCTCTTTCTAGTTTTGATTCGCACTCTTCGAGGCCTTCGATACCATGGTATCGAAGGCCTCGAAGAATACGAACCAATTCTCAAAATCGTCGCAATCTATAGTTGAATTTTCAGCCGTGCAGAGTATAAAAATCCGGAGGCGCAATGAAACAACAGGCGGAGATCCCCAAAAAACAATGTTTCTCATGTAATGCGGAATTGCCGGCAGACGCGGTAATATGCATCAATTGCGGGTTTAATTTCAAAACCAACCGGCAGATGTCAACCCAAGTCGGCGAGGCTTTACCGGCGCCGGGACATTATTCCGCCGGACTGGTTTTCGAGAAGCCTTCGCTGCTGAAACGGATCGGCGGGCTTCTGCGCAGTAAAGTGACTGTCGTCGTCTGCCTGCTTATCTTATTCAGCGGCGGTTGTTATTACTGCAAAAACACCGTCAGCGTCGGGATTGCCGAACCGGTATATGCGCTGCCTCTGTTCCAGGGGGTGCAGGCATCACCCTGCTCAAAAGATTTTATCAAACAAAATTCGCTGCAGCCGGACTGCATGGTACTTGGCGGCGAAGACACGATTGTCCTGATGCACCGGGCCGGGGCCGCCACCGGCAACTATCTGCTGATACCGGTACGCATGTCTGTCGCCTGGTCTGTTGCCAATAAACTGGACGGGCGCTACCACGGTTTTCTTAACAGCAAAGATTTTGAATTATGCGCCGGAGCCCGGTCCCTGCACCCGCTAATATTATATCAGCGGCTTCCCGCCGGATTCAGCATGGATATGCTGGCCGCCAGACGGGAGCAGTCCCGTTACGCCGGTTATGCTGAAAATGAAAAAATGGCATTCACATGGCATGGCGAACTTTTTTACCTTAAAAATTTTCAGCCCGGAATTATTGACCGGACGGTGTTTAATAATGGCGGCAATATGCGTCTTTCAGCCTCCGCCGTCAAAAACTCGGAAATTATTTTGAAATACCAGGCGGAATCCGGCAAAGAGATTCCGCTGGCCGATATTAAATTCACCGGTGCGCCGCCATTCTCGGATTTTAAATTCAACAATTGTACCGAGGCAAAACAAAACGGGGATATCTGTTACAGTGTTGACGGCAGCAATGTCAGTCCGCAGATCAGCCTGAACATTACGTTGCGCTATGTGATTGAAGGCCAGTGGGTGATGGAATGCCGGAGCAAAGCTGAATGCGAAAGCTGGCTGGGTGGAAACAAGTTCGAAAACGACAAAGGCTACATGCCGCAACCGGTTGACGTCTGTCTGCTATTCCCGATGCCATTCCCCGCCGACAGGCCGTACACGTTAAAAATGTATAACACAACTATAGCCACATTCGAAAAATAAATATGAAAAAGGAAAAAATGCGCATACTATATTTTCTGACATTTATTGCCAACGTGGGATTGACTCTGCTTGTTTCGGCGATGCTGCCGGCCAAAGTGGCATGTCATTTCGGCATTAACGGCGCTGCTGACGGCTGGATGAATAATTATGCCAATTGTATCGTTATGACCAGCTTGCAGATTTTCCTTTTTTGTATCTTTTATTTCCTGCCGCGACTGATTTTTCTGTTCCCGCCATGCCTGGTTAACCTTCCCAACAAGGAATACTGGCTGAAGCCATGCATGAAACATTGCACTATCAAAAAATTACAAAGTTTCATGTACAGTTTCGGTGCTGCGATGTTCCTGCTTTTACTTGCTGCCGGATTGCTTACGCTTGAAGCTAATCTATCCCGGCCGGTAAAATTGAATATATATCTGTTTTACACTGCGCTAAGTTTTTTTTCAGTATATCTTGCCGGATGGATAATTATGTTTTACCGTGCATTCAGGATACCTTCAGAGCCGCAATGATCTTGCAATGATAATCGGAACTTTATCCAGCAGAGCGGGAACACCGGAAAATCCTTTTTATCCACGAATGGCACTAATAAAACAGAAGCACTTGCTGTGGGTTTGATTTTATGACGCAAAATCAAATTCACAGCAAAATATTCATTCGTGTAATTAGTGGAGCCAATTGCAAAACTCGCGTTTTGCAGGAATTCAGAAGACAGAATCCAGAATTCAGAATGAAATTCTAACTAAAATCCAGTTCGTTTTTCAATTATTCTGACTCCTGGCTCCTGAATTATGACTACTTTTGAAATTACCTCAGTGGACAAACTTTTCCAGTTTTAAAAACTTTTATCTTTTTACTTTTATCTTTTTACTTTTATCTTTTTACTTTTATCTTTTTACTTTTGTCTTTACTCCACTCCTCACTCCTCACTCCTCACGCCTCACTCCTCTTCTTTAATGCCGCCGCTTTTGGCTTTTTCGCGCTTATGGGTAAGTTCCCATTTACGCTTTTCCTCGCGCAGCTTTTCCAGCTTCTTCTGCTCCACCGGCGTCGGCTCTTTCAGCAGTTCAGAAAAACGTTTTTGAGCTTCATCAAAATTATCGGATATTTTCTTGTACTCAGGCGTCTTCGTCCTGCCGTTCATCATTGCCAATTCAATAAAATCCTTGGATTTAGCCATGTAATCAAGCATTTTATAAACTCTTTCATACCACCCCCGGTCAATTTCGGTATCCGCTTCCAGGAAACGAATATTCAACCAAGCTTTTACCATCCCTGCTGTTGAAATGTATTTTATTGCAGTCGCTGGCTTGCCTTTCTCACCTTCAAGAAAAACCCTGTTCGATTCATTTAAAAAGCCCAATACGCCATCACGCGAAATCGTCATATCGACAAGCTGTGCCGCCGTTTTTGTAGAAACTACTGTTTTCGTCGCCGGTTTAGCCACGTCAGCGGCCTGCAATACTGCCAGTGTAACAAGGAATGAACATATCCATACAACATAAACTCTCATAGTACCAGTCTCTTTTTATTGAATATATTTTATGCTCAATATTTCACAGGTTCCGTCAATTTTCTTATGGACAAGCGCCTGCACTTTCAACGTGGACGTAATCTCATCGGCATAATAATTCTTGCCGTTATCAACTTTTAAATCAAATTTCCCCAGTTCAGCGGTAATAGCAACTGGCGTTGTATCTCCGGATAATTTTTTATTTATCGTAATCGGAGTGCCGACCGGTCCGCCTACGTCTTTAATCGTCTGCACCACCAGAATTACCGTGTAGTAGCTGTCAAAATCTACCAGATTTATCATTTTGCCCATGATTTCGTCTTTCATCGCCTTCGTGGTATAGCCTGGAACAGGACTGGAGCCGGCAATAATATCATTAACTACCTGAGCTCTGGTCTGATAAGCATTAACCGCAGTTCCGGTACGGTTGAAAATGCTGTCTACGATGTTACCGATATCGGTATTAGAAAGAGCAGTTCCGCCGCTTGTAAAAGGCGCGGCAACAGTATTCAGCATTGTACTGCCGGACTTAATATTCTTGAACAAGGAGTAAAGCACAATCCGCCGGCTCAAAGCCGGATCATTATATTCGTTATTAAGGTCAATTTTGTAATTACTGGTCGAGCTGTTCATCTTGATCTGGTCAAGAATATTGGCATCGCCGGAGACATAAGCGCCGCCGCCCGCCCAATATTTGTTACCATTGACTGTGATTGCCGCCGCCAAAGCCGTCTTGGTTGCGTCATATTTATTCAGATTCAGCGTCTGCCATTTCTCCCCGCGATGAATAAATCCCAGTTCCCACGGCGAAACCATTGCTGCCTCGCGAATGTACGCAGTGGACAGATGTCCTGCCGAGAACGCCGGATCCGTAACTGTTTCAGCATCGGTAGTACGGCCACTCGGGTTAGAATTGGTATTTACCGCACCGCGAACAGCCCCAGAAGTGTCATCAGCTGTCCATATCGCATAAAGGTGAGCGCCGGTATTATCTACCGCTGGCGCCTTAATTGTCCAATCCAGTTCGTTTAAATTCTGCCTTGGATCCTCAGTTTCAACAGAAAACCAGCCATTCTGAGTATCAGTTCCTGCTGCCGGCGGACTCGGAGAATAAGTGGGAAACGATAATGTAGAAGTCTTATTTATCAAAGAATAGTCATAAAATATATTTGGCGTACCAGGTTCGTACAATATGGCTCTATCAATATAAAATCTTATATTGCTAATAGTCAGGTGCTCCTGTCCAGCCGCAACATTAAGGTCGGATATTGTAGTATCAAAAGCAGTCATCGGAAAAACAACAGTTCCATAGCCATTCCGCCAATTGAACGCGTTGATATCTGTATCAATCGTAAAACTTTTAGTTCCTGTTTCTTTCCCAACATGGTAATCATACATAAGACTTCCTTTCACCCTTAGACTAAGGGTGGCGGACGCCCAGGTAGTGTCATAAATATTTATCAATTCAGCGTAAAGTCTAAAAGTAACTGTATCGCTAAGGTCAAATTGGGATCCATTTGCCGTAATTACAGCCTCGGATTTCACTTGGGCACCAATTTCGTTGATATAAGGTGTTTTCTTGTTGCCGGTAAAAGTTGGCGTGTTCAACAGCCAGTCACTTTGATCGGAAGTGGCGGTAGTGGCCAGCGGCATGCAGTAATCCACCAGATTGGCGGCTATCTGGCGGCGGCGGGCAATAACACCAGCGGCAGAGTTGCCGAAAGTAGCGCCTAATGTGGTATCAACCGTGCCATCGGTTTTATAGCCGAAAAGCGCCAGCCATGGAATGCCGTAGCCGTCTTCGGTGCCGGAATTGGTATACAATTTCGGCGGCTGATCCGGCACTCCGTCGGGAGCGACCGGGTTCTTGTCCAGCAGGATATTTTCATACACTTTCTCTTTGGCATTGAACGCAGTGTTCCAATCTGTACGCGCCAGATTAAACCGGTGAAACTGCTCGTTGGAGGTTATTTTTCCGTCACCGTTTAAATCAATCCAGAATGCTTCCGGGCTGTTCTGCGAATTGCAGATAAACCACCGGTTGAATTTTGCCTGCCAGGTCGCGTCCGAAAGACTGAACTGGTTAAACAAAAACGGCAGGCTGATCCAACTGTTGCCGTTAAATTTCCCGGGATTAGTGGCATTGGTGGTGTAATTAAAAAATAGTGCCATAGCCTGAGTCATGCCGGAGTCTATCGTCCGCAGATTAATTTCACTTGGATCCGCGCCGAGCCGTTCTTCTGCTGCCGGGGAAACCGATTCGTCAACAGGTGATGTAACCAGCTTGCCGGGATCAAGGTCAGCCCGGTTGAGAATGATATAAGCCATCCGACCGATAATCTGGTTATCGGATTTCAGATAAATCCAGTTGATATTTGTCGTCATGTCACCAGACCATGTCGTATAAGTCCCGAAAAATCTGTTGTCGGAAAGCATATCTGATTTGGCGGTGGCATAACCGGCATTGCCGAAAGTAAAAACGGTAGCGTCACCAGGAAAATGACTGTAACCGAAAATGCCGTTGTCGGTAAAATTTAAAGCAGCTGAATTAAACAGCGGCAAGGTATCAGAGTAGTTCTGAATAATTAAACGCACCCGTTCCAGCCCTGAGTTGGCAATGGCTCTGGCGGATGAATTGTTAGAACTGTTGCTCGCAATCAACTGGTCAAAGATGGAGTTGGTCGCAAAACCGAGGGCCATGACCAGCAGCAGTCCCAGAATGCCTAGTGCAAAAAGCAGCGCCACGCCTTTCTGCGATTTTTTCCGGACATTTTCTTTTAACACTGTATTTGACATATTCCCTCTCGCCTTTCAGCTCATTTTCCGCTGCTCAGATAAATAATTTTAGAAAAACAGCGCATCCGTTCATTTTTGATTATTTTCGCCTGTCCGGCATTGGAATTTTTAATGGCAGTCAGCCATTCCTGCATGTCGCGTTCGGCCAGCATATACAAATCAATCTTTACCGCCACCGGGAATGGCGTTCCGGCAATAATTGAGCCAATATTAGTTGTCAGATCATCGTCGGTTAGGGTATCATCTATCAAATGCGTAACGACAGCCAATGATCCGCCGCTGTATTTCATTGGATTATAAGATCTTAATTCATAAAATCCGCTGATCAGATTTAAGGTATAGCAGGTAATTTTCATATCAACAATACCGTCGATAACCTGAGAATAGTTTTCCGAACTGTCTTTTTTGAAAATATCATACACCCGACTTGTCGAAGCCGGAACATGCGGCAGCAAAGAGAAATTATATAGACAATTCGTGTTGCCTGCGGTATAATTAGCCGTGACACCGTCTGATTTCAAGTTGCCGGTGCATGCCCTGATCAATGTCCCGCCCTTAATCGGGTATGAACCAGGCAGAAGTTCCCATTTACCGGTAGGATAATCTAAATCAGTGGAGCTTCTTACCGGCAGATAAATGTACTTGATTTCGCAAATATCGGACGCACTAATATGAGGTTTGAAAGTTGTTGCGGCAATGAAGTTCAACTGCGTGACAAACCGCTTATTATATCTCAGTTCGGCTGCGTCATAAGCCAGCGGATTATTGAAAAATGTATTATCACTCAGGTCTTTATATTCAAACCAGAACGGATAGATACCTGCCGCGTTACTGGCGACAGGGATTTTATTGTCATACAGCGCGCCTTGAAGCTCCAGAGTCATCATATCCAGCGCCACCCTGGCGTCAGCATACATTACATTCTTCTGCGAAGCCTTACTCCATATCTGCTGGGCGGAATTGAAAAAGCGCATCATGATCACTGAGATGATCGCGAAGATGGCCATCGCCATCAGCAATTCCACGAGCGTGTAAAAATATTTATTTCTGTATTTATTCATTGTTGCGGCCTGGTCACTTCTATGTAAAAAGTTTTCTTATGACGGGCAGTGTAATCCGCAACATCCGGCGGCCAGCTTACTTCAATATTCAGGGCGGCTCCGGTAACATACGCATTGTCAGTAGCCAACGCCCATGAATCAGGCGGATTGTTCTGCGGACGGTAGTATGCTATTGGAGACTTCCACACCATGATCATGCCGGTAAAATCAGTGGATGGAAATACCGCGCCGCTTGTATTCATATAATTACCCGATCCGGAAGCGACAAAGTAGACATTCGTTAGTGCCGCATTTTTGGCGGGAAAGATGGTCCAGCCGGTAACAATCGGCGCCGGAGTATAAGCTAATCCCGAATGATCTTTCCCGAAACTGATCCCCTGCAAAAAATCCTTCGTTGCGTCAGTGCAATTGGCAGATGTTGCAACAGGCTTAGTCTCAGTATAAAATCCGGCGGGGCCAAACAGTTTATCAAAATTTGCTCTGCTGGACTCGGCATAAGCTTTCAGATAGGATGAAAACTGCTCGACTGCATCCGCCGAATAATTTTCCGCGACAGAATTGCGGCAGGCATTCAAGCCGACCGGAAACAGGCCGAGGATGCTGGTCATGCCGAAAGCGATGATCGCCATCGCCAGCGCAATTTCAATCATATTAAAAAAGATGATATTTTTACTGTTCTTTGCCATAAAAATAGGAGGCCTTTCCGGTAAAAGGATTAATCATAATATTCCAGCGCTTCTGTGCTATGATCCCAGCGTCCACAGTAGGATTATAACTTGCATCTCCGACTGTAAATACAGCGGGAATCACTCTTACAGCCAACTTGTCTGACGTTAGTATGGAACCATTGTTCTGAAAAATAATGGCAGAAGACTGGTAAGCAGTGGAAGACGGAATTTCTTTGATATTTATCACACTGTTAATTGAGTAGCCGGAAGCAGGCTCGATATAGGCGCAGACGCCGTTGGACAGTTGCGTCCATTCCTGCCCGTCTATCCAGGATTCAAAATTATAAGTGGTAGTGTAAGTCACATAACACAGCCGGCTGTATCTGAAAAGATATCTGGCTACATCACTGTTTCCGGCTGTGGTATTGGCGGAAATATCAGGAATCAGTAACGCCACATAACGGTTCTGGGTTACGGCATAAGACCGTGCCATGCTGACTTTGCCGCTGAGAGTTCTGACCGATCCCACCAAACCCTGTTTGCCGAAGATCATGGGAAAGCCTTTCAGCGAAGCCGCCAGCAGGATTCCGATGATTGCCACCACCACCAGGATTTCCACCATGGTGTAGTATTTAAAGATTATTTTACGCGCTGCCAACATTGATTCCTCTTCAATTCCAAATTCCGCCGCGGCTCATTGCGTCCCGGAACTTCGCTGTTTTCCCTGTCGAAAATATAAGAATCCCAATAATGAAAAACCCATTGGAATAAGTATAGCACCATATAAAATATTTTTCAACCGGAAAAACGAAGTTTACCACGGAGCACACAGAGGGCTTAGCGCGGCATATCCACAACCAAACTCAATATCCAATATCCAACACGGAATATCCAATATCCAACATATACTCTGCACGGCTGAAAATTTAACTATAGATTGCGAAGATTTTGAGAATTGGTTCGTATTCTGAGAGGCAGCCGATACCGGGGTATCGAAGGTCTCGAAGAGTGCGAATCCAAACTCGAAAGATCGCAACCGCTTTGCGGTGAATGTCTTGCGGTTGTATTTTTCCGCTCCTCCTTCCGGCGATATTCATATCGCCTGTCAGTCGGATCGAAAAAATCCAGTCCACAATCCTATTCATCTATAGTTGAATTTTCAACCGCGCAGAGTATAAC
>JBAWXM010000182.1:0-10218 GCA_037144075.1 Lentisphaerota bacterium
CGGGATAATTCACATGATTGTGACAATCGCCTGCAAAAAGGCCGTGCTTCCTGAATTCAAACCATGTTTCCACGATAAATTCAGCCGTGTCGTCATGTGGAATTTCAATAATTTGCTTTACCGGCACTATTTCAGAGAAATGCGATACCTCCACGAGATAGATCCCATTCTCCAGCGCCGTCACGGCAGTTCCGGGAGAGAAGATTTCGCGGATGGCGGCGTTGGATTTTTCCCGCGAACCCGGCCTGACTGCAAATATCCGGATAACCGCCGGATAAAATTTTCCGGTAGTTTTACTCATTACTTTAATTTTAAGGATATGCTGCATTGTCATCTCTTTCTGTTCTGAATGATTACCGCTGCCCTTTATCCGGTTTAATACGGTGCCGGAATATTCAACCGTGGATAATATACACCATTCATTTCAGAAAACTCTATTTCTGCTACTCCGGTAAGCGAAAAAGCAAACCGGCTGACTGGAAACGGCTGCAGGTTAAGCAGGAAAGATAATATCACATTGAGTGAACCGCCATGGGCGAATATGGCGACAGAAAGGTTGCGTCCTTCATCTGAAGGTACGAATCCCCCGTATCTGGCGTGGATTCCAATCTTTTTCAATTCCAGCAGCAATGGCGGACAAATTCGCGCCATCAAGTCAAACGCCCCTTCGCCAAGTTCCGTTTTCCATGTGTCTTCGGCGAAATTCTCACGCTGCTGCCGCATAATTTCCTCAAAACGGGTGCTCGGCGCTGTTTTCAGTTCCGGATTGGGCATCCATTCTTTCAGAAAATCACAGAGAACAAAGTTCCGGTATCCTTTTTCGACAGCAATTTCCGCGGTTTGAATTGCACGACCCAGGTTTGAACATAGAATCACGTCTATTTTTTCTTTTTCAAAATATTTGCGCAGTTTAACTGCCTGCTCAATCCCGGGGGATTCGGAGAGAAAGCCGTGAGCCTGCCTGCCCGGAGTTGCAAACGGATCTCCGGCACTTTCAGCATGTCGTACGAGAATGATTTTCATATAAAACTCCTATTTCAAATGATTAAAATTTATCATGGAAACTCAGGAAGCGTGGCATTCCCGGATAAAGAGTCACGGTGAACTCGTAATTACCGCCGGATAACCGGCGTAGTTCGAGCAACTCGCCGCTGGCAAGGTCATACGCGTTCTGCCGGGGCTCGGAAATCGCTATCTGAACAATTGTTGTAACCGGTCTTTGCAAGGCGCTGAATATAATGAAATATTCTCTGCCGTGGACATGAATCAGTTCCTTGTATGCCATTACGTTCCCGGTGCGGTATCTTTGCGGAACTATACCTAGGAAATTGCATAGTTTGATCAATGTGTGCGTTTTGATATTTTCATCAATTTCATAGTTGTACACCTGATCAAGCGAGTCCGGTGAATTGCTATAGCCGGCAAGAAGAACAGAGCCGCGCCCATATTCCCGTTGCACAAGGATAGCTTTGCCCGAATCATTCCTGAGCAGAACATTGCCTTCAGCAATAACCTCTCTGCCCTTGCCGTGCATGACTCCTTCTCCAAATGATTCAGGGAATGTCACTTGCAAGTTCAGTTCCTCTCCATATTTGACGCCTTCCAGCCCGAACACCTGACGTAGAAAGGTACGTTGAACTTTATCTCTGCCTACAGCGCATGTCTCCGGAAACACCAGCAGATTCAATCCTTTTTCAACACTTGTCCTGAGAAGTTGATACCACGGTTCATCATCCGGCAGGAGCATTCTACCGCCGTCAGTATAGTCACAGTCAGGAAGTGTCATCAGCCGGTAACATGAAAAGTCATAGCGGTGTCTGGCTGAAATCAAGTCAACCGGAATATCCAGCCTGGCGGCAATATGCGTCAGCGAGGTAAAGTCATTCCATGCCACCCTGTCAAATACAGCCAGTTCTGGTTTGTCCCGTTCCGCACCGGCAAGCATCCTGCGTATAAATCCTATTTTGGCAATATCGTCGCCGTAAAGTCCAAGATCAGCACCAGGTATGGTAAAATAATCAGCGTTTAGCCTTACCGACTGAAAAAGAGCATCAGCATATTGCCGGTAATCTCCACCCACCTGCCACGGCTCGCCGCCCCAGGTTTTGCCAAAATTGTGAGATTCAACCAGCTTCGGCGAGTATTGCTGTTCTTCATTCCAGTGTTTGGCTTTTGACTCGTAAAAATATGTACTGATGTCCGCGATGGAACCCAGGCCGTGTCCTGGCGGGTCCGGAGGCATTTTGTCCGGAGCATTATTTTTAATAATCTTTCTAATCTCCGAATTGCCCTGATTTAGTGACCACATCCGGAAGCCAAGATAAAGCCGCCATGGCTCGGATTCCTCTACAAAGGGAATTGGGACTTCCGCAAAACGCTTGAATTTACGATTAAAACATAATGAAATCTTATCCAAATCCCATTTCAATTCTTCTTTCAGGTATAAAGCGAATGCCTGCTGTTCAAAAATTGAATAATCGAAAAGTGAAGTGTCATTGACGTAATAGTAATAACCATAGGGAAAATCTGAGTTTCCAAAATCCATGACAATTTTTTTCAAGATTTTTTCCTGAGCATAACGCCTGGTCAGCTGATCTACCATGGCAAAGTAATGATTGCGGTAAAACGGGCTCCACAAGCTAGGGAAAAATCCTTTGTTGCCATGACGGTCTATCGCCGGTTCCTCCAGTGACCACCAGGGAACACCGCCGTCTGAGAGCCCTGAACCGCGAGTTGTCGGAAACATCCATAATTGAAGCGACAACCCGGATTTTCCGGCATATTTCAGCATTTCATCTGTAATCCGCCAGTCATATTGTCCAGGGGCAGGCTCAATATCCTCCCATGGAATATTGGCACGCAGATACTGGCAGCCGCGGCGTTGCATTTCATCACAGAAAAACTTGAATTCATTCGATATCTCCGGTTTCCTGAATGACCAGTATGTCGAGAAGCCATAGGTATCCGGTTTTACTGAATCCGCCGGCATGATTCTTGCAGCAGCTGTTGCCGCCGCGGTGGTGTCGTCATTGATTAATAACGTATATCGATGAACTCCTGGACTTCGTTCAAATTGCGGTAAACTTATTGAGTGCAGCGTCTTTGCAGGAATTGCGATATTGCCGCTTTGCCATAGTATTTTATTACCAAGGCATAATTGCAGCCGGCTGCAGGTGATTTCAGCATCCGACAGATTCTTGAGCAGAATTGAGGGTTTATCGTCTTCGCCAGCAAGCTGGCATGGTTTAATCTCAATCGCAGCGGCAAATTGAACAGGCTGCAGCCATTCAATTAATTTCAATACAACATGATCAATTCCCTGCCAGCGGCGTGTCAGCAATCCAGGCTCGAATTTCCACTCCCGCTGATAGGCCCCGTCAACATTCTCTCTTGGTTCGCCGCCGATAAAACCGATAACCGCGAGTTTAGCACCAAGGAATTTACGACATTGGCGTTCCACCGCTACCAGCGAAAAAACCGTTTCCGCATGGCTTGAAGAACGAATTCTTAGCAAAGGCGATGTAATATCCGGTGGAAATGCCGTTATCCGGAGGCCGGGAATCGTTTTTCCGGAGAAAAACTCTGTGTCTTTCAAAGCTCCAAGAATTTCGCGGCCCTTATCAGTGAGAGCGTCAACTCCGGTATCGTCCGGACATATCGCGAAATCATCATAGCACCGGGTCAGGTGGAGCTCCGAAGCCTGACTGTTCCTGAGCGGATACCATTTGTCCTTATGTGGAAGGTCGCCGAGAAACAATAGCGAACCGCCAGTTGCATGATAGTTGATGAGCGCATCAAGCGCGTCGTCGGAAAAGTTGCCGCGGATATAAGGAAGAATAAGAATATCACAGCATTGTCTGTCGACTGCCGCTATTTGCCGGTGATTGTACATGACACATTTAAGTCCGGAACCTCTGACGACTTTGGCGACATCTGTGTAATCATATTCCGGCATTGCTTGAAAGTCATCGTCATGAAAGATGCCGCAGGTAATCTGCAAATTATTCATTATTCTTCACTGTTACTTTTGTTTATCCGGCAGCAGCATGCCAAAAACTGCCATGGTTTGTGCTTGAGAATGTACAACTCCTTCATTTAATATAATTGCGTAATGGCAATCTACATAGTTCTGGAGAATGGCCATGTTTTCTTGAAGTTTCGGGTATGCCGTTTCCTTCACCCGGTATGCATCCACTTTATAGACCGGCCCCTCCACCTGCATCCCCGGCGCTACTTCCCCTAGATGACTGTATTTGCTGTTATGGAGCGAACCGTATACATGCCGGCTTCCAATCCCTGTTATGTAGCACAGATTAAGCGGATTCGCTCCTAAAGTATTGTCACAGCTTCTGATAATCCATTCCTTGTATTTGTTATCACCGGTTAATCTCCAGGCCCAGATCACCGGGTCAAGGGTATTATGATAAGCGCCAGTGCCCCAGTTTATCGGCGCCCATGGATGCCGGTAGAATTTGTATGACATCGTGGAACAAAGTTTAATAAACTCATCCGCACGTTTGATTATTGCTTTTTTTGCGGCATCCTGCACTGCCTGGTCGGCTGATTCCGCTTTGCCTGTAGCATAGGCCCAGGCCGAACGGCTTTGATCATATACACAATATTTATCAATTTCAGCGTTTTTGTTTTTCGCAAACACACTGCATTCAAGATAATCTTTATTGAACTTTGCTTCGCCGGTTGTTTTGAACAGTTCCGCCGCGGCATAGGCTTTAGGATCAAGCCAAACTTTGGCAAATAGTCCGGGATCGCTTAATTTCGGCGGATTCTTCTCCGCCCATCCATAGGCCTTGCGGGCGCGAATTAAAAAATCTTCGCTTTCCCGTGTTTTGCCGTGCATCTTCCAGAGCCGGGCAGCTTGTGCCAGCACTCCGGCAAAAATAAATGACCCCTGCGCATCTTTGGCATAAGCAAAATCACCTTTATCATCCAATTCAACTGTCTGGACAAAGTTCGGATCCCCGGCGGATTCAGTGCCGTTTCTAACTCCGCCATCTTTATCCTGAAGGTCAAGCCAGAGCCGTATTGACCAGAACGCTTCGTCCAGGATGTCCGGCAAGCCGTTACCATTTTCAGGGATATTGAGCTGTCCATCGTAGAATTTTGCCGGAGCGACTTCATACGCGGTCATCAGTATCTGAGCAACATCAATATGTGATCTCGGATTATAATCTCCGGCGTCGTGATGTCCGCCGGAAGCCTTTATGGTGACTGGTACCGCTGATGGACGCGGCGTGGCAAGTTCCTTAATCTCATTTTGAGTCAATGCTCTCGAATATATTCTTATGTCGTCAAAATAGCCGCCAGCCGCGCCGGCGCCGGTAATCATCCCGATGCCGAAAGGCTGTCCATCAAGCTTGTCATCCTTCACTGTCCCTTTAAGTACTTGCATGCCGTCGCAGAAAAGATAAAACTCACGGGGCCTCCCTGCTTCCCGCGGATCAATTTTCAATGTCAGATGCCGCCATTTGTCATTATTGATCCGTTCGAATTTAGTTGTAATTGTAGACGCTCCGGCTGAAACATCAATTGCTCCCCAGGCGCTGCCGACCCCGAATTTGGGGGAATTATATTTATATTCACCAAAACCAAACAGTTTAGAGAAAAACTCATTATTAGCATTTTTCTTGAACCATCCGCACATCGTCCATGCACTCTGTCCGTCAATCTTCATGCTTTTACTCAAGGCGCCGTTGCGGTCTCCTTGCGCCGTTGGTCCATAAACTTTATTTTCCGGGAAATTTGTATTATCCTCACTGAATTCAGCGCCTGCAGATATCGCTTCCAGTTTATGACCGTTGCGGCTTGAATCAAGAAAGTTTCCATCCAGTTTGAACCAAGCATACAGCGCCGGATCCTGATTGAGTTTTTGCATCTCCGGTGAAATTAACTGAGCCACTGGTGCTTTGACTTGCTTCCCGGATAGATCATCGCCGATATTATGCTTTTCCCATGCTATCTGCTCAGTCAGAACGATGCCGTTATTATGACATGCGATCCGCCGCCATTCAGAATACGGCGGTTTAAGCTCAATGCCGCAGCGTTGCGCAAACACGCCGTAAGATTGAACTTCGAATGGTTTTAAATAAATATTATCAGCGATTTCAAAAGTAAGACTGCGCCCGGCACCGGGAACCTTGATGTAATATTTTCCCGGATTTTTAAATTCTGAAAATAGCAGTTCATAAACATTTTCCCCTGAATGATCTACTTTATTGACCCCTTCATTTAATTCACCCGACCGGTGAATTAAACGCGATTTCCCGGTGAAAACTATTTTCCCGTCTTTATCATTTACTATAAAAAACTCCGGCGGGGAATCAAATGACAGCGCAGCACTGGAAACTGGCGACGGCTTGGCTGAAGCGCTCTTTTGTTCTGCTGTTTTTTCTTCTTGAGTTCCGGTGGCGGCTTTCCAGAAATCAGCTTCGGCGCCGGCAGATGACACCGTGGAATCAGTCTTGATCTCAGGGTATGAGCCAAGCCACCGGCCAAGATAGGCAACTTTTACCGGAGAATCAGGTAAATAGCCGACCTGATTAATTTTAATAGAATTAGTTATTGATGTGCCTGAGTCGAATTTAAGTTTTCCGGAATTAGTTGCTTTCGTCACTTCCGGCACGACTTTCACCTCAATAAGATCTCCGTCTTTATAGCTGGAAACAAGCTTGAGGAATACGTCATGAACAGGAATGGCGGCAAATGGCCAGCCAACCGGCAGATAGGTGTCAATTTTGCTGATTCTGCCTAGATTGGACACCTTTACCGGCAAGCCGTTAATTGAAACGCTGTAGTTTTCAAGTTTAGAACCATGAACAGTACTGAAGTTTGGACCGAACTGCAGTTTTATGATCCCGTTGCCGACCGGCTCCACTTCTCTCAGACCGAGAATGGATAAATCTTTTGCATTGTCCGGACGCAAATATTTCTGCGCAGCAGTATACGTGAAGCTGGCTGCGGAATGTCCGCCAGTGACAACGTCACTCCGGTACCCCTGTGCCACTATGTGATACTGGCTGTTCTCCTTCATCGGGAATGGTAAATTAAGCACGACAATGGTTTTAGAGAAATCAAGATTGACGCCTTCTGCCGGAACGGCTTCACGTTCCTTGGTCATTTTAGCAGACTCAGCAGCAACAAATTTATCATAAGCATAATCAGGATCATCAAAGCTTACTATCCGGTACGCATTGGGATTTTTTGCAGCATCAGTTACACTGACACCGAAAATTAGCTCGACAGTTTGTGCCGACAGCGGCATCGCTGACCTTAAACCCAAAGAAGTTCGCACAGCCAGTCGATTGTCCATGACCGGACCGGGTGCAGAATTAATATCTACGGCAAATAACTCCAGCGCCAGCATGAAGCCAGTGACGGTAAGTGCTAGGCCAAAGATTCTTTTACGCAAATTAAAGTTGTTTAAACACATCATTTTTATACCTTTCTGGTTTTGCCTCAATAAAGCCGGCAGTAAAAAATTGAATAAAAGAACTTTGACATTCAGCAGACTAATACTGTAAAGTGCAGGCGGTATACTCTCAAATTATCATTTGGGAGATAGAACATAGCTTGCAGTATTAATCATATAAACATACTCATTAATGCCTCTGTTTTCAACATGACCATCAAGCGCCGCTACATTATACTTGTTGTCCGGATGTCCTGGTCTGATACCTTCACTGGTATAATATCCGTGAGTATCACGGCCAGTCCAATAATAATCAAAACATGCTCCGATTCTCGAAGGCTTGAAATATAACATGCGGTCATTCACCTCGGCCCAGCCGATAGTAGCGGCAGTAAGGTTGGCAGATTTTCTTGTCCCGATCATTGAAATTTTAGCACCATTCAAACTTGTATATCTGACAGTTGGAGTTTGCGTAAATATCGCTGCGGAATCCCAGGCCGCGGAATAACTGCGGAATGCCGGGCGGAAGTTATTAATCCCGGCGTTTTGTTTCACCCAGCTATCACAAATTAATTTTCTCTTGTTTTCAACCAGAGGTTCCTGGCAGTAATTAAGCATGGACGGGTTATACATAAAAGCGCTTAAGTAGCGAGTGCAACTCCCATTAGTATCACTGGGAGGCAGATAATCCAGCCAATCATTAGTATACATATGCAGACTGAGCACTATCTGCTTAAGGTTGCTCGCACATTTTGCAGTTCGCCCCTTCTCTCTGGCTTTGTTCAACGCCGGCAGCAACATTGCGGCAAGTATGGCTATGATTGCTATCACCACGAGCAACTCTATGAGCGTGAACAACTTGTGACTTTTTGTCTTTTTCATTCTGGTCATCATCCTTTCGTGATTTTATTTTTCTTGTTAGAATATGCCTGTTAGTTCGGATATCAACTAGTCCGCACTGATACAGGCGGAACCTGTTCCAAATCCTTATGCCAATCTATTTTATACATTGCAATAACAACCCCAATGCTAATATATATACTCCTTGTGATTAATTATAAGTGACAAAATCAAATATGTCAACAGACAAACTATATACAAAGGGTGATATAAGCATTCATCTTGTGAGAATATTAATAAAGTACCTCTGTATGACTCCTGATTAACAAATAAAAAATCCAAACTCGGCATTATTTTACGACCTTTATCCTGAATCTTCTGTTTCCGGCTTAAATATTTGGCCACGGCATCAGCGCCGACTGGCTGACAATGCGGCGTCCGGGTTTAACTTTGCCATGCTGAAAATTTAACAAAGATTGCGGGACGAGAGTTTTGCGTCCGTACTTTATCATTCCGCCTTTATGCGATGCGGGTATTGTCAGTCAGCCGGATTGAAAAAACAATCCACAACACTGCTCGTCTATTTTTAAATTTTCAGCCGTGCAAAGTATAACTTATTGTTTGTTGATAAATTCCCTTTCAATGGCAACTGCGCCTAAACCGGACCAGCCGCAGAAGTCGCGCATCGCCGGACTTCCGGGAAAAGGAGTTTCTGCGGCGAGATTTTCCCAGAATGTTCCTGTATTATCAAAAACAATCTGCACCGCCCGGTGATACTTGACGGCCATATCGAGCGCAAGGTCTTCAGCCCCTGCGGCGCGCAATCCGCGAAGCACCATATATGTGGTCGGCGGCCAGCTGCTGCCCAGCCAGTAACCACCGTCCGGCCTGTAGTCAGGATCATCATGCGCTAAACTCGGGACAGGTACAGGACGGGCAAACTTGTTTGTATCTGTAAGATGTGACAGCAACCCTTCGAGCCGGTCTTTTGGAACAATACCTGCCAGCAGCGTCCAGTATGCCCCGATATGTAAGCGCTGGACTTGGACTCCGTTGCCAAGATCAAAGTAGAATTGGTGTTTGTCATTCCAGCAATATTCATTAATTGCATCACCGATTGCAGCATGCTCTCGGGAGAAAAGTTTGGCATCAGTCGGTGCTTCAATCAAGGTTGCCATCTTTGACAGGCAGTCGGCGTTGAAGGCCATCTGGGCGGACATGTCGATATAGCGGGCTTGCTCATTCCACATGCTGCCGGGAGATTTATTTACTTTCTCGTGAAACCAGTCTAGTACCAATGGATGTATCTCTTCCTTGCGCAGGATCATGCAATCATTGCTGCCGGTGAAACCACGAGGCCACCGCGGCAGGTTGTCCATCCCTGCCCCCCAGGGGTCGCCAATAAAAAGACCATCTTTTCTACAGAAGTAGTTCATGCAGAAATGATGATGCTTTTTCAGGTACGGATAAACACGGCAAAGCCTCGCCTTGTCCCCTGTTAAACTATATAAATCCAGTTCAGCCCATGTCAGTACCGGCGGGGAAAATGATATTGGATGACGTTTAGGCCAGACTGGCGCTCCGTCTACCGTATATTGCCGGCAGATAAAGCCATCGTCATCTTGAAGCCGGTATAGATTGTCAAGGGACTGTTCTACAGGCAGTTCCTTGATTGCATATTTTGCCCACATAACTGTGAAAGCAGTATCCCATAGGAATATACCGTCAAAGTCTCCGCCGGTTCCAAGTCTCGGAGTAAGAACCTTGCCGCCAGTTTTCGCCAAGCTCATTTTATTGAGCGCGATCCTGATTGCATCACGTTCCATAATGATTGCCCTTATGGTATAAATTTATTATTTGTTCAAATATCAGAGTAATTTAAACTTCATATTTTCACATGGGAGCCAATTGCAAAACTCGCGTTTTGCGGGAATTCAGAAGACAGAATCCAG
>JBAWXM010000183.1:0-10162 GCA_037144075.1 Lentisphaerota bacterium
CCATGCGTTTCAATCCCTGCCGAATACGCATCAATTACATCGCTTTTCAAATGCCTGGCCCAGCCTTCCGCCATCTGACTGCGGCAGGAGTTGCCGGTACAAAGAAATAAAATTTTAAGTTTGCTCATTAAATACCTCTGTTATTTATTATTTATTATTTATTATTTATGGGACAACAATCTATCCCGCGCTGTTTCCGGCAAATATCCTCCACCGGGGATGCGACTATTTCAGCCAGACCTTTTAAATTCGTCTTATTATCCAAACTTGCTTTGAGCCAGGCCAGAAGAAGTTTATCTGCGATGCTCAACCGGTAATGTATCCAGCGCCCTTCCTTTCTGCTTTGCAGCAACCCGGCGTTAACCAGTATGGAAAGATGGCGGGAGGCAGTGGCTCCCGCTATGCCAAGGAATTCCGTGATTATGCAGGCGCACAGTTCGTCGTACTCCAGCAATGCCGCGACAATCTTTAGCCGGTTGCCGTCCGCCAAAGCCTTGCTCACCTTCAATGATTTTTCAAAAGCTGTCATTTTTAAAATCCCCATATCTACATTTAGCTATATGACTAAATATATAACCAAACATTACGTTCCGCAAGTATCATTTTGTTAATAAATCGTTAAATTTACATTTTCAATGAAAACTTAAACCATAGATATGAGTCAGGCAATAATAAATTCCGGCTACAATGAACAAGACTCCGGCAGTATAGCGGAACCAAAGTTCAAGCCTGGTCAGACAGTTAAACGCTTTGCCGAGATATTCTCCGCCGAACGCAATCAGAAAAGCAAAGAGAATAACCGGCATTGCCGTTCCGCAGCCGTAAATCAATGGCAATACAAAGTAATCATTGTTCTTCACCGCCAGCGGAATCAACGCACCGAAAAATAATCCCGCGGATACCGGACAGAATGAAAGCGCGAAAACCACGCCTACCGGCAAAGCAAACCAGACTCCGCTCTTTTCTGCCTGTTTATGCATTTTGTGATGCAACTTGTCAAAAGAAAAACCGGCCCCGATCATGTTCAGTAATATCATGCCAAGCAGAATCAGGCATGGCCCAAGTATCTCGTTAAGATATTTTTGCAGGAAGCGGGACACTTCGCCGGTTGCCAGCAACCCGGCGGTTATTCCAGCGCCCAGCAGCACATAAGTAAAAGTCCGCCCCAAAGTATACAGAAACCCGGTGGACAACACCCCTTTGTAATTGCCGATCTGCCGTCCGATGAAAGATATCGCCGCAATGTTAGTCGCCAGCGGGCAAGGGCTGATCGCGGTAAGTATCCCCAGCCAGAGCGCGGAGGCTAATATGTACCAAGTCATTTTGCCACTCCGGAAATTAACAATTTATCAATTGCGGAACTGATATAAGCGCTGAATTCATCAGGTTTGTCCAGCAATTTCCATACTTTGTCCAGCCGATCAAAAACAGTTACTTTCCCATCTTTTATTCTGGCTACAACCACGCAACTGGAAATTACGTCAAACTGTTTGGCCATCTGTTCGTTCTTCTGAAAATCCACTTCTGCAAACACGATGGAGCCATCCTGCATCTGTTTTATATATTTCGACTCCAGAAGCTGCCTGGTCATTTTTTCAATGGCATTACAGGTAACACAGCGAAACGTCGCATGCATGTAATACACTCTGACCGTTTCGGCCGCCTGACCGGATGGCAATGCGGCCTGCGGCCTGGCCGCGCTGTATTTGCCGAAAGCAAAACCGATGCTGACCAGCACAAAGATCAACAGCAGGTTTTTTATTATATTTCCGGTTTGTTTCATTATATTATTTTTTTTCGGCAACTTTTTCGTTCTTCAATTTTTCAAAATCGTAGCCCAGTACTTTCCATTGCTTAAAAATATCTTCTTTGGAGATAAAACCTTCATGCCGCCACAATTCTTTGCCGTCCGCATCAAGGAAAATTTGAGTCGGAATAGCTTGAATGTTATATTTTTGCGCCTTTTCCGCATTTTCTTTTTGCCAGACATCAATGAATTCAACGTCCATAACTCCGGCATATTCTTTAGTGAGTTCTTCCAGAATCGGAGCCATCATTTTGCAGGGAATACACTTCTTAGCGCCAAGATCAAGCAGTTTGGGTAACTTTGCGTTAACTGCTTTATCCGTGGTTCCTTTATTGATTCCTGCTGCATCAACAGCCAAAATAGTATTACAGGCAGCGCTTGTGCAACTGCATGGCGGTTGTTGCGCCATGCAAATCACGCCGATTGCAGCCACAATAACCAGCAATAATAATTTCAGTGAATTCATCTTCAAAATTTCCTTTCATTTTTCAAATGCATGACAGTTTTGCCTTGCCGCTGTCAACTACTTTATGAATATTATCCTCACTGACCGCCGACTGTCCCTTGACTAAGCCCAGATCAGCCAGATTCATGTGTTCAAATTTGGTAAAGCCCGCTTGTTCCAGACAATTTTTTGCGCAATTCAACGGACAGCCGTCTATCGCCAGAATCTTTTCCGCGCTTTCAGTCGTCTTAATAATGCCGCTTACCCTCCCGCCAATTCCAGCCAGACAGAACATTCTGCCGATGCCTTCGCGGGTAAGCTGGCGGGCGGCCTGATCGGCAATTGCTCCGACATCAGCGGCTCCGGAACATGGGAATATTAGTTTAGGCGCGGCACTGCAAGCACAGTTTTTTTGATCACTCATGATTTAGTCTCCGCAATTAATGATTATTTAAGCATTGCTTTTAATTCGTCTGAAGACGGAACTTTACCGACAACTTTAACGCTGCCGTCAACCGCCAGCGCGGGAGTCATCATCACACCGAATTTCATTATCTGGTTGATATCAGTTACTTTTTCCAGTTCAAAGTCTAAGCCAAGCTCTTTGGCGGCGGCTTCAGCGTTTTCCGCCAGTTTTTTGCATTTTGGACAACCAGTCCCAAGAATTTGAATTTTCATCATGTCGCTCCTTTGCTTTTTATTACTTACCAGCTCATCTTGCCTTTGCCGTTACACGGTTGAATGATTTCCCCGACTGCGCCAAATGGACAAGCCGGTTTACATTTTAAACAGCCCCTGCATTGATAGAAGTCAATCCAGGGCTTATCATCTTTCTTCTCACGGATGAATGCGTCCTGCGGACATACTTTCTGCGCTTCACAAGTTTCACAGTTCCGGCAGACCTCAGGCAGAATAATTGCTCTTTTCATGTTTTATCGAAATCCCATATAAGGCATTATCAGATTAAAAAGCAACCCGACGATCAAAATGCCAACAGCAACCACACCGAAGAATATAAAGATCAATGGCAGCTTCAGCACCTTGCGCAAAATAACAGCCTCCGGCAGTGAAAGTCCGATTACCGACATCATGAACGCAAGCGCCGTGCCCAATGCCGCGCCTTTTTCCAGTAACGCCTGGACAATCGGAATAATACCGGCGGCATTAGAGTACATCGGCACTCCCAGCAGTACGGCCAGCGGCACCGACCACCAGGCTCCGCGTCCCATAATTGACGCCATAAAATCCTGCGGAACATAACCGTGTATTCCCGCTCCCACTGCAATACCTGCCACAACATAAGGCCATACCTTCGCCACAATATCTTTTACTGCTTCATACCCGAGGCGTACTCTGTCATCCCGGGATATCGCAGTCTCTTCAAGCGCTGTATTCACTTTAATCTCATAAACCCATGGTTCGATATACCGCTCCAGCCGAAGACGTCCGATAATCCATCCGGCAATAATTGCAATAAGCAGGCCGGTAATCAGATACAACCCGGCGACCTTCCAGCCGAACAGGCCGAACAGCAGCACCAGCGCGACTTCATTAATCATCGGCGCTGAAATCAAAAATGAAAATGTCACCCCTAACGGAATTCCAGTTGTGACAAAACCAATAAACAATGGAACCGCGGAACAGGAACAGAACGGAGTGACTATGCCTAAATTGGCAGCCAGCACATTCCCGATAAACTCATGATGCCCGGCAAGGATTTTCCTTGTCCGTTCCGGCGAAAAAAATGAGCGTATCACTCCCACCACAAACACCACCACGGTCAGCAGCAGCATCACCTTGGGCGTCTCGAAAAGAAAAAACTCAACGGCGGAACTGAACTTGCTATCCGGCGGCAATCCTAAGAGTGAATAAGTCAGCCATTTGGCTAAAGGTTCAAGATGCCAGTACAATACCGTCACTGCGGCCAACGCCAAAAGCCCGCACAACCATTTGAGATATTTAGATTTTCTTTCAGTCATCTTAGTTATTTTCCATTTCAACCAAATATATATTCTAAAAAATGCATCAGTTTACTTGCAGGAACCGGATACTATTACGGCCTCAATACAGTCCATAAAACGCAATATGCATGGAACTTTCAAAGTATAAAAAACCATCTGCCCACGCTTGTCATCCTGCACTACACCGGCATTTTTAAGCAGGGTTAAATGCTTTGATACAGTTGAAAAATCCGCGCCCACGAGCTTCACCAGTTCGCATACGCAGCGCTCTCCGCGAGCTAATTCCTCAACAATAAAAAGCCGTGTTGGATGTCCAAGCGCTTTTAAAACTTTTGCCTTGGCATCAATAACAGCCTGTACTCTATCGTCCATAAGAAAAGACCTTCGCTTATTATATATTTGGCAATATAGCCAAATAATAGCTTTTTGTCAACTGCTTAACAAAATAATGTAGAGATAATTTCAAAAGTAGTCAGAATTCAGGAGCCAGGAGTCAGAATAATTGAAAAACGAACTGGATTTGAGTTAGAATTTCATTCTGAATTCTGGATTCTGTCTTCTGAATTCCCGCAAAACACGAGTTTTGCATGAATTTTAGAATCTAGAATCTGGAACCCGGAATTCAGAATGAAATTCAAACTAAAATCCGGATTTCTTCTGACTTCCGGCTGTTCCCCTTGGATATTGGAAATTCCTGCCTTGAGTAGTGCGGTTTTGCCAAAACCGCCTTTTGAGCCAGTTTCGGCAAAACTGGCCTACTTGGCTTCCGGCTTTGATTTTTTACTTGGATTTTGGATATACCGTGTTGGATATTGAGTATTTGGCTGTTATGTTGGATGTTGGATATTGGATATTGAGTATTTGGCTGTTATGTTGGATATTGGATATTCCGTGTTTGGTTATTGGATATTGTCGCCACGGCTACTTTTACAATTACCACTGTATTACATTTATTATTTATGCAGGTTTATTTTTCAGAATGTCTTCAAGCTGCTGGAGTTCTTCCGCGGAAAAGTCCAGATTGTTCAGAGTTTTGACATTGTCTTCAATCTGCGCTATTCTGCTGGCGCCGGTCAGGACTGAAGTGATGCGTTTGTCTTTAAGCGCCCATGCCAGCGCCATTTGCGCCAGCGACTGGCCACGCTTCAAGGCAATTGCATTCAATGCCTGAATTTTAGTTACAATTTCTTCAGTGATGGTTTCTTTTTTCAGAAAAACAATGCCTCTGCCGGCACGGGAATCATCCGGAATGCCGTTAAGATAACGCGAGGTTAAAAGCCCCTGCGCCAGCGGACAGAATGCGGTAGCGCCGATGCCTTCGGCTTCCAGCGTATCCAGCAATCCTTCTTCAACCGTACGGTTGAACATGCTGTACCTGTTCAACTGATTTACGCACGGAGTTCCAAGTTCGCGCAGAATTTTCACGGCTTCCTTAACTTTATCCGGCGGGTAGGACGAAAAGCCTGCATATAATGCTTTGCCGCTGCGCACCGCCTGATCCAATGCGCCCATAGTCTCCTCCAGCGGAGTCTCCGGGTCAGGGCGGTGCGAATAAAAGATATCCACATATTCCAGCCCCATGCGCTTAAGACTCTGGTCCAGGCTGGCCAGCAGATATTTGCGGGAGCCCCAATCGCCGTAAGGTCCGGGCCACATCAGATGGCCTGCCTTGGTGGATATAATCAGTTCATCGCGATAACTCGCAAGTCCGTCTTTGAGTATTCTGCCGAATTTGAATTCAGCGGCTCCCGGTTGCGGACCGTAATTATTCGCCAGGTCAAAATAGGTTATTCCCAGATCAAACGCCCGGTAGATCATGTCGCGGTTATTTTCGAAAGAATCTTCATCGCCAAAATTATTCCACAGCCCGAAAGAGATAAGCGGCAGCTTAAGTCCGCTTTTTCCGCAGCGTTTATATATCATTTCCGAATAACGGTTTGAAGCCGGCGTCATGCTCATATTTCTATTATTCCTGGATAAAAGTAATAAATAAAACCAAAATAACATAGCATTGCAATTTAGATAAATAAACTGTTATGTAAACAAATAATGTTGACTTTATCAGTAATCAGAACTATATTTATAACTTGTATATAACAGGTTTTGAGCAGTGAACTCCCGTGAGAACCGGGGGCTGTCGCGCAACTGTGATCGGCGTTTTATCGCTGTAAGCCAGGTCCTGCCATCGCTTGTTGTTCGGTTGTTCCGCGTCAGATACGCCAGATTAAACAACTGGTAGCCGGGCACAAAAGTTTTTGTGTTCTTCCGGCGCGGAATGAATGTGCGCGCAACACAATAATCAGGAAGAACAGAAAAATGAAGATCAACAAAACCGCTGCAAGCGGTGTCCGTCTGCCAGGTCAGAATTTCACCCTCATTGAACTCCTCGTCGTGATTTCCATCATCGCCATCCTCTCCGGAATGCTGCTGCCTGCCCTGTCCAAGGCCAGGGAATCAGGCAAAAGCGCCTCGTGTCAAAACAACCTGAAGCAGCTTGCGCTGGCTAATGCACAGTACGGGGTGGACTGGGGATTCTATGCCCCCGCCCGGCAGGGTGCGATCAAAACCGGACAGCACTGGTGCGGTTATCGTGCAACAGCCAGCGACTCCTGGGATTCCAGCCGCAGTCTGCTGGTGAATTATCTCGGCAAAGACAAAAAAACGAAGGAATGTTCCGCGCTGAATCAAATCAATCCAGCAGCTCCTGCTTCCGGGACCAATCTTAAAGGCGCCGGCGGATACGGCTATAACTTTTACGGAGTCGGCAGCCTCTCTTATATAAACGGTTACGGCAACGGCTGGCAGGCCGGCATGAAGCCGGAAAACATCAAACTGGCATCAAAAACCATCATGTTCGGCGATGTCGCCCACATCGACAATACAGCCAATTTCACACTGGTTGAAGTGGATGAAGCGAGCGCCCCGTTTTCCCTCTCCGGCACACCGGTAAATCTGCATGCAAAAATACCGACAAACTCCCAGAATACGGCCAAATTTCATTTCCGGCATAACGGCACCGCCAATGCGGCCTGGGTGGACGGGCATGCCAGTCCGCACAAAAGGGAATGGGTTGTGATCACCGGCTATACCCTGAACAATGCGGCGTTGAACGAAGCAATATTGACTGCCGCCGGATTAGGTTTTTTCGGTCCGCGGGATAATTCATTATTCGATCCGTGGAATGACAACATTCCGCTGAACTGAACGGATTATTCAGGCTGACCGGCTTGACAAGCCGGAATGCATGGTTACTTTAAAAGTTTGACATAATTTTAAGGGAAAAACATGAGATCAGTTTTAGTCGTAATATTAATCTGCATGGGACTGGCTGCATATGCAGAGCCAAGGATTGTATCACTGTCGCCAAGCATTACGGAAATCATATTTCTGCTGGGCAAAGGCGATTGTCTGGTCGGAAGAAGCAGCTATTGCGACTATCCGGCGGAAGCAAAAAAACTGCCGGTCGTCGGCAACTTCGGAGCTCCGTTTCTGGAACACCTGGCATCGGTAAAACCGGACTATGTGATAACCACCAAATTAAAAGATAAAGCTTCAAAACAGGCAATGGAAAGTCTTGGCGCAAAAGTAATCATGCTGGATGACAACTGCTTCGACGATTACATCAAATGCGTAAAAATGCTCGGCGATATCCTGAGCTGTCAGGCGGCGGCGAATGCCGAGGTCTGGCGCTTCTCCAAAGCGCTGGAGAATTTCAAAATCCAGGCGGATAAGGTTTCTGCCGCATCCCGGCCGAAAGTATACATTGAAGTATGGCACCGTCCGCTCCTGACCTGCGGCGGAAAAACATTTATCAATGATATGATTGAATACGCCGGCGGCATTAATATCGGACGCAACGAAAAATCTGAATATTTCCCGTGCTCAATCGAATGGATCATGCAGCAAAACCCGGATATAATCATCTGTCCGGCAATGGGTTCAGGAAAAAGCGGCGAAGTCGCGAAACGCGAAGGCTGGCAGCAGATTTCCGCAGTTAAAAACAACCACATTTATACCGGAGTTGAACAGGATAAACTTTACCGGCTGGGACCGCGCACTATTGATGGCATCGCCATCCTGCGCAAATATTTTTATGATGATGTTGAGCATGAAACCGCCGGCTCAGCAGCAGCGAAGGGAAAGCTAAATAAATGAGTTTCAGCAATATCGGGCGAACATTATCAGAACCGGTAATCTGGGTAGGATTTCTGGTTCCTGTATGCTTCGTTATCTTCATGTGCTGCGGCAGCTATTCCGCAAGTCTTTCAGACATCCTTGATCCTTCTCCAATGCTGGCGGCAGTCTTAAAACTGCGCGCAGCCAGGCTGTTATGCGCATTCGTGGTTGGCGGTTCATTAGCGGTCGCCGGGGCAGCCTGCCAGGCGGCGCTGCGCAATCCGCTGGCTGAACCATATATTCTGGGCGTCAGCGGCGGCGCCAGCGTAGGAGCGGCGGCGGCTATCATCATGGGACTGGCAATGATTTCCGAGTTTTTCATTCCGGCTTTTTCTTTTGTCGGCGCGGTGTTCGCATTGATGCTGGTGCTGGGCATGGCGCGCTGCTGGGCGGCCGACACTCCAGCCAGCATCGCGCTGGCGGGGATAGTCATCGGCAGCATGTGCTCCAGTCTGCTGATGTTTATCATCAGCATCAGCAATTCGCATGAACTCAACGGGATCACATGGTGGCTGCTGGGCAGCCTCCAGCCTGCCGGCAACCTGCTGCTGACATTCTCCGCTGTTTCACTGCTGGTGGCGACACTCTTATTCACCCTGCTGGGACGTGAAGTTGACGCCGTCACTTTCGGGGAAGAAACCGCATTCAGCCTGGGAGCAGATCCTAAAAAACTTTCTTACATACTGCTGGGTGTTTCCTCGCTGCTGGCTGCGTGCTCGGTGGCGGTTTCCGGAATCATCGGTTTCGTCGGATTGATTATCCCCCATATAATCAGAAATATTTTCGGTTCGCAGCACCGGCGGCTGTTCCCGCTGTGCATGCTGACGGGCGGAATATTCCTGATGGGCTGCGATACTTTCGCCCGCTGTATTTTCGCCACCAGAGAATTGCCGGTTGGAGTAATAACATCGTTTATCGGCGGCCCGTTCTTCCTTTGGGTGCTCAGCAGGAGGCGCGCATGGGAAGGATAAATAGCAACGAAGATTTAATTGCGGCAAACGACATAACCTTTGCCTATCAGCACGGAAAGCAGGTTTTGAACGGAGTAAACTTCCGGCTGCCGAAAGGCAGCGTCGCGGCGATAGTCGGCCCTAACGGCGTCGGCAAATCCACCATCTTAAAAATTCTGTGCGGCTATCTGCAACCCGCCTCCGGAGAAGTCCTGCTGGAAGGCAGACCGATCCAGTCATATGACAACCTTGAACGCTCAAGACTGGTTGCCGCCGTTCCGCAGAATATTTACGCGCCAATACCATTCACGGTTGAACAGGTCGTTAAAATGGGGAGGCTGGCCCGGATTTCCCGTTATTCCCGGCTGACACACGAAGACAAGGAAGTGATAGCGCGCACCATGCATGATTTGAATATCGCTGTTTTTGCCGGAAGAGCGATCGGGGAACTGAGCGGAGGCGAACGTCAGCGGGTTATGATCGCCACGGCACTGGCCCAGGAACCGGACCTGCTGCTGCTGGACGAGCCTACTTCGCATCTCGATATCGGCAATTCCGCCAGAGTGATAAAAGCCCTGATCAACTGGCAGCGCCAGAAAGGCTCCTCGATCCTGATTGTAACCCATGACGTGCAAATGGCCGCAAGGGTCTGCGAAAGAATCATCCTGTTAAAAGACGGAAATGTGCTGGGAGACGGCAATCCGCATGAGGTTTTAACTCAGGAATCACTGTTTCAGGCCTACGGTCACGGAGTTTCCTCGTTCATCAGTCCGAAAGACGGCCTGCCGGTAATCCTCCCCGACCTGCCCGACGCGGAATATTA
>JBAWXM010000184.1:0-10101 GCA_037144075.1 Lentisphaerota bacterium
CCAGCCGTTCGTCAGCAGAGGCCGAGAGATAGCTTTCCCGTGCGCCGCTGAAGACGTGCGGCATGACGGTGACTTTCAGTCCCCAGCTGCGCAAAAGCGCAACCCCGGCTTCGAGTCGCGTCCGGTCGGCGGATCCTGCCGGAGATATTACCGCCACATGACTGGTTGTTTCTGGAAATATGTTGTTCATATTCAAAAGTTACTTCAGAGTCAGGCAAATTCAAATTGAAAAAATCAATCAGCCATGCATATTCATAATAAACCTGTAATGGAGAGTTTGGTGAAAATATTCGAAAACAAGACAGCCCGGTACAGGAATTTCAAAGAATGGTTGGATTGCTGCGGTGTTGAACTGTGCTTGATTCTGGTTGCGGGAAGTTTGATGGCAGCACTGGCCTGCGGCGGTATCCCGTTCATTGCCGACTGGCATTGCCAGTTTCTGACTCTGACCGGCTGTCCGTGTTTTTCCTGCGGGATGACCAGGGCGATGACGGCGCTGCTGCATGGCCGGTTGCTTGAAGCGTTTAAGTTCAATCCGTTGTCATGGCTGCTTGCCATAGTGGTATTTTTCAGGTTGTATCAGCGGCTCTCTGAATCCATATTCAAGTATTACCCTGATTTTCGAAAGCCGCGGCTGATATGGGGCGGAGCGTTATCGCTGGCATTGCTTTACGGCCTGCTCAGGATTGTATTGTTTATATGAAACTCTTCGGCTGAATTCGCGGGTTGTTTCCCGCATTTGTAAGCGGAATATCCAATAGCCTGTTCCGCCATGCGGTATCCCGTTTCGCGCGAGAATATCCAATGTCCAACATAAGGCCAAATTTCAATATCCAATAATCAACACGGAATATCCAATGTCTAAGTTTTAACAGCCTAAAACCTAAAACCTAAAACCAACACGGAATATCCAATGTCCAACATAACAGCCGATATTCTTTTTTTACCCATAAGTCACAGGGGAAATCAGGATTGTTCTTGCGGTGGTTCTCAGGTGATTGAATCCATAACCGCGATAAAGTCATCGGGGAGGGGAGCTTCGAAAGATATCTTTTTGCCGGTTTCAGGGTGCGGAATGGATATTTTCCAGGCATGCAGCATCTGTCTCGGGACTTTCAGTTTCCTAGTGTCGCCGTACACGGTATCGCCCAGCACCGGATGGCCTTTATATGCCATATGCACCCGGATCTGATGCGTTCTGCCGGTGAGAATCTTTACACTTAACATGCTGACCTGAATGTCTTCTATCCGTCCGGATTTTAGCACTTCGTAAACTGTCACGGCTTCTTTGCCGTTGCGTTCCGTGACCGCCATTTTCTGGCGGTTGACACGATGCCGTCCGATCAGCGTGACAATCGTATCTGTTTTTCTGGAGGGAATGCCCTTGACCAGCGCGGCGTAGGTTTTGGCAACTTCGCGCTCGGCGAAAGAGCGCGATAATTTGAATTGAGCCTGCGGGGTTTTGGCGATCACCAGACAGCCGGAGGTGTCTTTGTCCAGCCGGTGCACTATTCCGGGCCGCGATTCGTCCATCTCCAGTTCATCCGCCAGTTCCGGATTGCGTCCCAGCAGGGCGTTGACCACGGTTCCGGTATGGTTGCCGGCCCCGGGATGCACTACCATACCCGACGGTTTATTGATTACCAGCATCGAGTCATCCTCATACAGCACCGGCAGATCGATGTTTTCACCTACCGGCGCGCTGGATTCGGCTTCTTCGATTTCGACGATGATCCGGTCGCCGGTTTTTGCCGGCGAACGCTGGGCAGTGCAGACAACTCCCCCGCAGCGCACTGCGCCGTTTTTGATCAGCTTTTGCAGATGCGAGCGCGAACAGTCCGGCAGCAGCGCCGCCAGCAGCAGGTCAAGCCTTCTGCCGGCGTGCTCCGCCTCAACTTGCAGTTTTATTGTTTTTTTTGTCATAGCGCATGAAATAGATGAGCAGAACGATGCCGGCGGGGATCAGTAACATTCCGATGGCCTGCGCCCGGGTGAAATACCCGGCGATCGCGTCGGTGTGGTCGCCGCGGAAAAATTCGTCCATAAAACGGAGCATGCCATAGGCGATCAGATAAGAAGCGGTTGCAACGCCGCGTTTGGTATTTCTAACCAGATAAAACATAATGGCGAACAAGATCAGATTGGCGGATGCTTCATATAGTTGCACCGGATGCAGCGGCAGCCCGTGGTGCATATGGTCAGGAGGACTGCCAGCCGGATAGAGCACGCCTAGAAAACATTGAGTAGGCTTGCCGAAACAGCAGCCGTTCAGGAAACAGCCGATACGTCCGAACATGTGTCCCAGAGCCAGGGCAGGGGCGACAACATCCAGCACCCGCCACATGTCAAACTTGTTTTTGCGGCAGTATAAAATAATGCAAAGCATTGCCAGAAAAAATCCGCCGTAAAAAACCAGTCCGCCGCGGTCGATGCGGAATACCTCCAGCAGGTTGTTTCTGTAGCTGTCCCAGAACTGGATGACATAGGCGATCCGCGCCCCGGTGATGCCGGCGAAGACACCGATGAACACTAGCGTCGTTGCCTGGTCGCGGTTCATGCCGGCAATTTTACGGTTATAACTGACAAGAAAAACCGCCGCCATAAAACCCAGCGCGGCCATAATGCCGTACCATCTGATGGACAGCGAACCGATTTCCAAAAATATAGGATGCATTGCGTCTCCGGATTTACTGCCGTTATGATGCCGGCTTTATTCTTAACTGTCGTTACTGTTTTCAGGATTTATTCTGTCTTCTGACTTCTCACTCCTGAATTCTGAATTCGTAATATACTGCTTTTCCTGACAATTTCGCTTATAAATTTGATTTATGAATGGAATTTTTTCTAAAATGGATTAACTTTTATACCCAGTTCCGGGTGTTGCTTGTCAATCCCCGGACTTTACCCCGTGGTGTAATGGTAGCACAAGTGGTTTTGGTCCATTTAGTCGAGGTTCAAATCCTTGCGGGGTAGCCACTTATTTTTCTTACTTTCCGGTATTTTCTGCAATAAAAGTATTATCGAGCTTGGCTATTTCCGGAAGCCAGTTGTTGCGAAACACCTCTAAATCAAATTGCGGATTTCCGCAGACCGCATGATTGACTCCGGTTCTACCATCGCTCAACTGCCAGGAAATCAACAATAAGCGTTTGGCGGTAGTGCAAACTTTTACTCTGTCTGCTACAATTTTACCATTGATTCCGATGATAAAATCCTTTTCACTGAAGATTTCGTTATTGGCGCTGTCCCGGACTTCATAATGGCCGGTTACCGTTTGATTGGAGTCGTTTGCAACAATAACATGCTGATGCCAGCTATTAGCATCGCCAACCATTACAACCACATCCTGCTGTACACGCCTGATGTAATGATAAGCCAGTTTTTTAGAATAATAGTAATCCACTATCGCATCAGAAAATTGCGGCCAGCAGTCAATCAGATTCCACCATAGAATACCGGTCATTTTGGGCTTGGAGCGCACAAGTTCAATAAAGAACTTTTTAGCTTCCGCCTGGCAGATTTGACTTGCCAGTGCGTAATCTTCAAGATTATCAGGAATCTTGCCGAACATCTCTTTAACCTGGTCGGCCATCAAGCCTGTCCGATAATTCAGCCAGTCGTTATCTCCGTGAAATGGATTGCTGGCGTGGAAATCCCATTCATCATTATTATTGTACGGCCAGAGTTTATCGCTGGAAATGAATTTTTTTATCGAACTGGCGCCAGGGCAGCCGTGATAACCGATTTCACTGGTGAAAGAGGCTCTGGTATTGCGGTAAAAGTCACTTTTAAAGTAGTCGCGAGGCCCCCACAGGTGTTGTTCAGGGGTCAGGAGTGTCGGATCAAACCTTTCATCAATTTCCGCGCCTTTGGCTATTGCAGCCGGCGAATACCACGGCGAACTCGGCAGGAATGCCCGCGTCGGATCATGCCGCAAAATCACCTGCGGCAGCACTTCACGGGTTATCCGGTTCCGGTTCGGGTCAAATATCAGACCCCAGAACGGCACGCTGTCGCATTCATTATCCCCGGCCCACAGCGCAATTGACGGATGATGCCGCAAGCGCTTGACGATTTGGGTCGCCTCTGCTTCTATAACTTTCAAAAATTCATCATCCTGCGGATAAACTGCGCATCCCATCATAAAATCATGCCATATCAGGATTCCATTTTGATCGCATAAATCATAGAATACCGGCGATTCATAGATACCGCCGCCCCACAACCGCAGCATATTGCAGTTCAGGTCGGCTGCCAATCCGATAATTTCCGGCAGCCGTTTATCATCGCCGGCATGCAAAGCGTCGGCAGGCACATGGTTGCAGCCGTGAATATTAACCGGCGTGTAATTGACATAAAACTGGAAGTCGGGCTGTTCCCCTTCTGTCCAGACCTCGTTCGCTTTTAAAGTTATTTTCCGGATACCGGTAGTAAATTTATGTTCGGCGATGACCTTGCCACTTTTCAAAAGTTCCACAGTTACGCCGTACAAATTAGCATTGCCATAACCGCGAGGCCACCATAGCGCCGGATCGCGGATATCAAATTTTATGACTCCGGCAGTTGACCACGCCGGCATTTGAGTAGAGAAGCTGGAGTCCAGGCAAACCCCGGAAACTTTAATGGCCAGATCTTTGATTACCGCTTCATCCGTGACAAAATGATAATTAAACATCATTGACGCCGTATTATTCTCAAGCCGCGCCAGATGCAGCGATGTCTCTTTGAAATATACTGGCGGTATTGCCTGCAAATAGACCGGACGGAAGATGCCGCCAAGCGCCATTCGCGGCGCGATATCCCATCCCCATGCATGGGCAGGCTTGCGCACACGCAATGATTCATAGTTGAACGGGTACGCGCTGAACGCCATTGCATCCAGTTCATATTTGCGGAACATATTATTGGCGCTGTGAATTTTTACGGTTAAATGATTTACGCCTTTCCTCAGCGCATTGGTCGCCTCGAATTTTTGAGTGATAAGGGCGTTTTCACAACTTCCAATATTCTGCCCGTTCAAATAGATTGTCGCATAGCAGTCCAAACCTTCAAAAACCAGCTCAACTCTACGAGTTATCCCGTCATATTTGAATATACGCGAATACTCCCACTCAAAAAATTCATAATCTCTGAGTTCTTTGGCATTCATTTTAATATACGGATCTGCAATAATACCGCCGGCAAATAGTGCTGTTTCAATATTGCCCGGTACCGGCGCATTTAAATTCTCCACTTTAGCGGATCCATGTTCTAATTGTCCGCCAAGCTGCCATTGACCGTTTAAGTCGATTTTCATAATTTTATTTTTTTATTTTATGTTAAGCTGAAATTTAAGAAAGCAGAAGATGATATGTAATATGCAGCGTTAAGTCTGTTCAGTCAAATTTTATCGCTGACTTATTTATTCTGTATTTATTGTATGGGAGCCAATTGCAAAACTCGCGTTTTGCGGGAATTCAGAAGACAGAATCCAGAATTCAGAATGAAATTCTAACTCAAATCCAGTTCGTTCTCCTATTATTCTGACTCCTGAATTCTGACTACTTTTGAAATTACCTCATGGGTTCAATTAGGCTGCTGACCAGGGCTGTTCCATGCTAAGGCAGTACTGGGACTTTTCCTGTCAGGCGCTCCCGTGCCGTTTGGGATATGGTATGACGTCACAAATATTCAGCAGATGCCGGTATACAGACGTTTTGCAACAGAGCCAAAGCGGCGCAGGGCCGCCGCCCTCCCAGGATTGTTTCACAATCATAAAGAACCCGAAATATAAATTCCCATACGATTGAATTACACCTCAAAACATTGCAAAATGCGAAGCTTTGAGTTAAGCATTATGCGATATAAATATCAATGCATAATTGCGCTCAAAGGATTTGTATTTTTTTGAAAATTAAGTCATAAATGGGGGTGTAAAAATGCCAGCATTGAACAGCCCCGTGCATGTTCCAGTCTGTCATTGCATCACATGAGGAAAATGAAAGAAATTAATAATTCAATCGCATAGGAATAGGAATTTGTATTTTAACAGGGATAGGCAGGATAGACAGGATAAGAAAAACCGTTTTACCATGAAGGACATGAAGCTGGGAACCAAGGAAAACATGTTTAATCCCGCGACTGCGGGACAAAACTGGCTGTTCTCTGTGTGCGCTGTGCCCACTGTGGTGAAAACATGCTGTTCTTTGTGTCTTTGCGCCTTTGTGCGTAAAGTCCCGGCGCAACCGGGTAAGTTCACAAAAAGTTAATAACAATGAATTACCGTAAATCCGGTATTCATCCCCACGGGGCGACCATGTGTACCATGCCTGCGCCGTGATTTGGAGCTTGCAGCGGTTCCTCCGCGGCGCTTAAAGTTACAGCATATCCATGCACACTGGCTCGATTGCTTTTTTTAGGATTATCCGTGAGCACCTGGCCGACTTTTATGATTTAACAAGGAAGACGACGAATAGTAGTATGAAAAACACTAAAGTTTAAATACCAGATCAGTGGATGTTTGCGATATCCGCAATTATCCGCAGACTTCTGTTTTAATTCCCCCCTTTTAGGTTAGTTTAGTACTTTTCGTGCTGAAAAGAGTATTTTCAGTTAGGTGAAAGAGTAATCTATACTGAAACGCTGTCTGATTGGGACTTATTCAGTTCCCCGGCATGCTGCTTCAGGATCGGGTAGACTTTATTCTGCAGGAACTCGCCGCATTGTTCTGGTGCGCGGCCCACGAACGCCCTGGGATTGACCAGTTCATCCATGCGCGCGGCGACTGAGGCGAACAGCGGATCGGTTTTAAGCCTTTCCAGCAGGTCGTTTTCCTTGCCTTCCTCTTTGATCTTTCTGGCCGCTTCCATGGAATGTGTACGGATAGCCTCGTGAAGTTCCTGGCGGTCTCCGCCCGCCTTCACTGCTTCCATCATGATATTTTCAGTAGCCATGAAGGGCAGTTCCGCGGCGACGCGGCGGGCGATCACGTTCGGCCATACCTGGATGCCGGAACAGATGTCGTTGAGCAGGGAAAGGATCACGTCCACCGCCAGGAAGCCTTCCGGCAGCACCAGTCGGCGGATGGCGGAGTCGTCCAGCGTGCGCTCAAACCACTGTGCGGCGTGAGTATTGGCGGCGTTGGCGGGCAGAGAGATGACATATCGCGCCAGCGAACAGACGCGTTCGCTGCGCATAGGATTGCGTTTGTAAGCCATGGCGCTGGAGCCGACCTGTTTTTTGCCGAACGGCTCTTCAATCTCGCGGAGATTCGCCAGCAGTCTGATGTCGCCTGCCAGTTTGTAGGCTGACTGGGCGATGCCGGAGAGCGCCGTCATCACAAAGTAATCGATCTTCCGGGTGTAGGTCTGGCCGCTGACATCCACGATGTTGTCGAAGCCCATTTTGACCGCCACGCGGCGCTCCAGTTCCTTGACTTTCCCGTGATCCCCGTTGAACAGCTCCAGGAAGCTGGCCTGGGTGCCGGTAGTGCCTTTCACGCTGCGGAACGGCAGATTGGCGATTTCATGCTCCAGCCTCTCGTAGTCCATGACCAGGTCCTGAAGATAGAGCGAAAAACGCTTGCCGACAGTAGTCAGCTGCGCCGGCTGGTAGTGAGTGAATCCCAGCGTCGGCATATCTTTGTACTGCTCGACGACCTCGGAGATGGTTTTGATGACCCGGAGCAATTTGCCGCGCAGCAGCTTCATGCCTTCCCGCATCTGGATGAGTTCTGTATTGTCGGTCACATAGCAACTGGTGGCTCCGAGGTGGATTATCGGCATGGCGGACGGGCATTGCGTGCCGAACGCATGAATGTGGCTCATCACGTCGTGCCGGAGCTCTTTTTCCTTAGCTTCCGCCAGCTCAAAATCAATGTCGTCAAGATGAGCGGCCATCTCGTTAATCTGCTGTTCAGTGATTGCCAGCCCCAGCAACTTCTCTTCCTCTGCCAGCGCCAGCCAGAGCCTGCGCCAGGTGGAATGTTTGTTCTGAGGCGACCAGTTGAAGCTCATTTCCTTGCTGGCATATCTGCCGGTCAACGGATTTTGATACGTGTTGTAATCCATATAATTTCCTTATTCTATTAATTTACGAATTTTAAAATTTTTCTTGAACTTTCAACTTATTGACATATCTTTAAGACTGATTGTCAGTTGTCGCTTTACATAATTTGGAACTTGCATTTATGGAAAATAGCCTTTTCGTCGTTATTATCAAGGTTAAAAACCTTGATATTTGCCGATCTTTTTACCGGGACATCCTGGATTTGGGTGAACCAGCGCTGGACAGCAATTTCTGGGTTGAGTTCAAACTGCCGTGCAGTTTTACTCTGGTGCTGGAGAAAGTGGACCGTAAAGGCTCTACCGACGGGGATAATATGGTCTGGGGCTGCCAGATCGATAATATTGATTTGATCAAATCGCGGCTGGACGAATACGGATATCATATCCGCCTGGAAAAAGCCCACCGCATCGGGGTGGATTTTTATATCTGCCATGACCCGGAAGGGAATGCATTCTATATGCTGTCCAGGCAGTACGAAGACTTCCGGATTCAGTCTGAAAGCGGCGACTGGCAGCCGGACGAGATTGGGACTAATAAAGAATGGAAGACAATCCGGCTTTTTAAGACGCCTGGCAAGGTTGAATAACTGCCGGCATATAAAATACAGGTTTAAATTTATGAGTTCATGCAGGTTGTTTTTTAGAACTGTTTTTTCATTTCTCGGCATTATTCTTTTTTCCGGGTGCGTCAATATTGATTATGTCGGACAGGAGTATCCGGAAAGAAACCATGATGCCGAAATCATGTTCTATAATTCAAAAGAAGATGTTCCGAAAGATACTTACCGTATCATCGGGCGCGCAAATATTGATGCCCCGGCCAGCTACAATCCTGCTGAAATAAAGAATAAATTGCTCAAAAAAGCCCGTGATTGCGGCGCGGATGCGATTGAAGTCGTCGAGTTCAAACGTGAAAAGACCGGCGTGCAGAAGGTTGTCGCCAGCAACGACGAGTACAACGGCGTTGTCGGCACCTGGGCGAACAATGGCGTACGCTCGGACGGTTCACCAATCTATGTTGATTCTTTTGACACAACCGTTCCCTTGAAACAAACCTATCGAGACACTTTTGAATTGAAAATAAAAGTACTTTTCCTCATTTCAAATGAACGTTTCCAGGAATTTCAGAAAAAAGCGGCCGAGGAACAGCAGAAAGACCGTGCCAGAGAGCGGATGGACCGCAATATCGAAAGTAAGAGGCCATTGGATAAGCGCGAACTGGAAATGATCGAGGCAACCAAATCTTTCCAGGCGGATCTATAAAAAAGTTGAACAAGCCTTGCTTCGCTTCGATCAGCATACTGAAGGTTTTACGGCTTGAACCACGCATTTATACCACTTCGCCATCAAAAATATACCGGGGGATCGTGATTATTGCGGATGCCGGATTGGGGCGGAGGAACACGGCTCTGCCATGCGTAGCGACGGCATTAGTCCTGCACGAACAGGAGCAGAAAGAACACGACCAGCCTGACGGCAATGATCTTTAGAGCCGTTTTGGCTCCTAAATCTTTGTCCGATATTCATATCACCATGCGGCTTTAAAAACCAAACACTTTTCAAAATCTTGATTATCCCGGATATATTTTTGATAGCGGCTTGGTATTAAAACTAATAAATGGCATGTTTAAAATAATGGTTAAAGATAGTTGACACTTTTTTGAGACGCATCCCTTGAGAGCCGCAGGCTCGAATCATGTTGCAGGGACGGATTTTAATCCGTCCACCATCCCCCCGCACATTTTGAGAGCCGTAGGCTCGAATCATATCAATCCTTATATGTTTCGTTCCTACGGAACTCCAAATTTATATTATCATTACTCACCGGACTAAAGTCCGGTGCTACAATATGTATCGCTCCGCCGGAGCTTGTTTTGACTGTTCTACATTATTTTATCAGAGCGTTATGACATAAAAGTGTCAACAACCTTTTGAAAAATGCCGAAAGAGCAAAGTTTTTACAGGAATTACGCGGATGAGGATTTCTTTATTTTGAAGCAGTAAGGAGCCGTAAAGAAATAACCTTTACATCTTCGCGCTTCTCCCGAATGCCTTT
>JBAWXM010000185.1:0-10070 GCA_037144075.1 Lentisphaerota bacterium
TCCCACAGTTGCGGGATCCCGCTGCCGCAGGACGCGATTCTTCTCAATCTGGAAGTTTACCGCCATAGGCGACCAGGTCTTGAGGGACTAGAATCTCCGGCGGAGCGACATATTGCTCCCGGTATTCAAGCAGCAAAAACACAAAAGCTAAAGTGCGACCCCTATATTTACAAAAACACAAAAGCTAAAGTGCGACCCCTATATTTCAGGAAATCGACGAACGCCTGAAGCTGCGCTTTGAAGGCGTAAAATGTATCATTCGACGTAATTGTAAGATTGCCGGCAGTGCCGGACAGGCGCAGCGCTCCGCCGTACTGGACGTCCTTGATACAGGCAATGACAATATCAATTCCGCGACGATGGGTCATGTGGACGATATTGCGTTCGGCGGTCCCGATATTTTGAATGGTTTCGAAACCCGGTCCAACAATCGGATAGATCGCCTCTAGCGCATGAATGCCGTAGGTTTCCCATTTCTTAGACATCGGCATGGAGATGAAGCGCAGTTCGCCCAGCTCTTCAGTGCGGCGATGATACGGCATGAACTCTTTAGCATAGCGCATGCAACTTGAAGACATGACCGGACGCTTTTCATACATCCATTTACGGAATTGTTCGAGGTCCTGACGGTTGTCGCATAGCGGCTTGTCGATGAATACCGGCAACCCTGCTTCAATAAACGGCCGGGCGCGTTCAACATGTTCTCCGCCGATGTCCGTGCCGATGATCACCGCGTTTACTTTACCGATCATGGATTCCGGTTTGTCAACGATACGGGGGATTAGAGCGCATTTCGCCACATGTTCCGCGTCATGACGGCGGCCGCAATAAATGTGAGTGACATTCGCACCGGTTATCCGCAACTTGTCCGCAGGTTCTTTATTCAGGTACGCCGGAATTCCGGCAAACGGGCATTCCCGTGTCATCGCTTCCCGGTCATAGCCGTTGAAAATGGCGCTCCACGAATACGGATGCCCGTTGCCTTCGGTCATTCCTATGATTCCAAGCCTGATAGCTTCAGGATTTTTCACCCATGACTTCATACCTGTTCCTTGTCTTAAATAATTTACTTCTACTAAACTTCTTCATAAACGCCTTGATCTATAACGGCTTTTCGTGCGGCAGCAATATTTTCTGCCGGGGTGTGGCGCGGGATGGCGCAACCGCTACCGAGCGCGAATCGCCCCCCTGCTTTTGCGTCTCTGATGCAACGCGACGCTTCTTCGTACACCGCTTCCGGAGTGCCGTTGAGATAGGTAAGACAGCTCATGCCACCCATAAGTGAGATTTCGGTGCCGATCTTCCTTTTAACTTCGGCAAGCACATTCCCGCTTTCCGGATCAATGCCGTCCATTGCGTCGATGCCCGTTGCAGGAAGATATTCAATAAGCGGCATATACCGTCCGCAGCAATGTTTGTAACAAAAGACGCCGGAGCGATGAAATTCAGACGCAACCTCGCGGTAGGCAGGTGTGCAAAAACGTTCATAGATATCAGGGGAAATTACACTCGCAGACGCATATGAATCACCGAAGTAGAGGCAATCAACGCCAACCTCAATAAAGGCCTTGCCGCGTTCAATGGAAATGGCGACAGCCTTGTTGATAAGCGCCAGCGCCAGCGCGGGATCGTCATAGAAGGTGAATAACGCTGTTTCAGTATTGCCTAATTCAGTTACCATGAAATTTACCGTCTGTCCGCCGCTTACCATCCCGATAGCGAAAAGCCCCTGTGCATGCGCGTTATTGATCGCATGTTGCACATGTGTTAAACAGCCGCGTTCACAATATTCTGAAGAGCTTCGAACAGTGATAGCGTCAACATCCGCAATAGTCAGTACCGGTGAAGGCTTTTCGTCTGGAAGGAAACTGCCGCCGCCCGCAATGTCATACTCGCCATCGCGTACACCAGTTCGGCGATCGAATTGAATGAGCAAGCCGTTTTCCTCGCGAACTATTTTTTCTTCATACCACAACGCGTCGGGGCCCATCGGAAATCGCACCATGTCTGTGCCGTATTGAATCGCGGCGTCGAGCATTGCCGCGGGCGCAATTGACGGATCAATAAGTGCATCTTCAAAACGCCGACCGGTTGAGACACACGCATGATCAACGTATATTGTTGGCGCGAACGGAATGCGGTCGGGTGTTATTCCGCGAAAAAATGAAGTCATTCGTTCGCGCGATGATGTAATTTTGTTTATTTTCACAATGTTAGATCCTTTCTCTTATGTAAAATTAGTTCAGAATAATAGCATGCACTCCCCATGCCAGATATTTTGCAGTCGTTCTATCAGCTAGTTTTTTTCACGGTTCCGTCATCGGTGTTGTCAACCTTCTCTGTTTTTAGATCACGGAACATCCGGAAGGCATCGCGCACTCCGCCGCAGAATATCCAGGCGGTGCAGACGGTTCCAAGAATCAGGCTGAACCACCAGAGTTTGAACCACCAGAACCATGACCAGGCTGTGTCGGAAACTTTATAAAGCATATTGATTACGGTACCGACCACGAATATTCCCCACCATGCCATCGTCCACCAGAACGTCGCCCAGAACAGAAAGCGTTCAAACCTGGAGAATTCTCTGGATACGCCAATGAGTTCGCCGAAAGTTTTGCGCCTGGTTTTAAGCGCGTCTTCGGCTTCGACCACGTCTTCTTTTACCGCGTATTTGCCGCAATGCAGCATCTTGTCCATATCAAATACGCGTTTTGGGCCGAGCAGCGATACCAGAACGTAACTCAAAGACGCGGCCAGCATGGCATAGAAATAAATCTCCTGTCCGTCCAGCGGGAATTTTTCCTTATGGGCAATAACCCACTGCCAGTCAGGCCAGAGCTTCAGCAGCATCGGGGCCATTCCGGTTGCCCAGTAGCTCTGAATAAGCATGCCGCCGAATGCCATGACCGTGCCGAGAATCAACGCTGTCCAGGCTGCTTCGGTGGTGCCGCGCTTCCAGTACAGTCCGCCGATAATCACAGCACCGGCGCCACCCAGGTAAATCGCGCCGGTCAAAGCGAAAAACATGAAAATGAAATCTTTCAGCGGAAACAGCAGACTGAAGACAAATCCAAATAGCGCCACGCCGAAAATTGAGACCCGCAACCAGAGCAGATGGCGTTTGGGTTCCAGCGGTTTATTACGGATAGGCATTAATACATCCTGCACAAAAATCGTTCCCCAGGAATGCAGATAACTGTTGTCGCAACTGATCGCGCAAGCCACAATGACCGAGGCGAACAGCCCCATCATCCCGACCGGCAGCACGTTGGCCAAAAACAGCGGCACGGTCATCTGTATTTGTATCTGCGGATCAGCAATCGCCGCGATCTGCACATGAATCGGAGCAGCCATTGCGGCGAATTTAGGCAGATGCAGCACAGCATAGGCAACCAGCGGAATCAGTAACATACACAAACCGGATGCAATACCGCGCCACGCGCCGATAATCCCGGCCATCTGCGCCTCGTGCGGGGTTTTGGCGGCGGCATTGAAACCGGAATTGCCCTGCCATGACCTGGCGTTGTAGATCATGCTGAACACACCGATCAGAAAGAACCAGATGCTGAAATCATGCGCATTTCCGGTTTTGAACGGATTAAGCATGGATTGACCTTCAGGGGCAATCAGCAATCCGGCAATGATATCGTTCCATTCGAACTTGAACATCAAAAAGCACATGAGCACCAGAAAAATCAGCATCAGCAGGATACCCTGATAAAAGTCGGTAATCATGATACTGATCTGGCCGCCGGTACAGGCAATAAACAGCGCAATACTCAGATACCCCGCCATAACCAGCGGCAGAGTCGGCATCTCGAAAGATCCGACATGGAAATGCTCCGGCAGACCGAAAAAATAGACAATGACGCGGGCGGTAATCAGCGGGAAAATACCATAGTTGAACACCCCGGACACCCAGCAGAGAAAACCGGCGAAATACCGGAACTGGCGGCTGTAGCGCATTTCAAAGAACTGCGCCAGCGTCATTGCGCGGGTCTGCCGGAAGCGGTAAATAATAAAGCCGGAAATTCCTATGATAAGACCGACCGGCATTCCGATCATGCCCCACCACTGCGTCGGCAGCCCGGAGTTGTATACCATTTCCCATACGGCAATTATTGAAATCGCACCGCCGAAGCCGGCGGAAACGGTCAGCATATATCTGCCTGCTAAACGGTTTGCCGCCAGAAAGTCCGCCACGCTGCGCATATATTTTCTGGCATAAAGCGTGATTATTAGCAGCGAGCCCAGCAGAAAAATAATTATCGACCAGTCAATCCAGTGCATCTTCATTGATTAATTCTTCCTTGTGGAATTTTATATTTTGGAAGTCTTTTTGTTGTCGGGATTTTTATTTAATAAGTCGTTGGAAAGTCGTATGCGCCGCCGGCCCGCGTAATGATGATTCGACTTGATTTCGGGCGATTGCCTTCGATAATTTTGCAAATGCGGCATCGGCAGCTTCGGTAAAATTATTCAATATCTCGTCATTGTGCGCCAGTGTCGGATATATCGCGCAACCGGCCAGAAATCCCTGTTCAAGCATCAATTGAGTGTACAGTGTCCTGATCGCATTGGCATCCGGATAATCAAACGCAAAAGAAGCCAGACATCCAACATCGCTGGTAGTATGCAGTTTTACCTGATGTTTTTCGCCAAGTTCAGTCCAGACAGCCATCATTTTTACGCCAAAATCGTTGACGTATTTCGCGGCACTGCTTTTCTCCATTTTCGCGATTGTCGCCAGCGCCGCCGCCGGCCCGACCCGTTCCGTCCAGTAGGTACTGCTGATGAATGAGCGGCTGACGCCGGCCATCGCTTTGGTTGTGCCAACAACTGCTCCGATAGGGTGACCGTTGCCCAGCGCTTTGGCAAAGACGGCGATATCCGGATTTACGCCAAAACTTAGATGCGATCCGCCGAAGCAATACCGCCAGCCAATAGTTATCTCATCAAAAATTAAAATAATGCCGTATTTGTCGCATTCCGAGCGAATCAGCTCCATAAATCCTGACGGCGGCGCATGATGCCGCATCGGCTCCATTACCACTGCCGCCAGATTATTGCCGTGCTTCCTGATCAACTCCAGAAATGACGTTTGATCGCCATAGCTGAAGGTATGGGTTGTTCCCCGTAATTGTTCAGGAACGCCATGAGCATCCAGACCCGGCAGCAGCATATTGCGCAAATTATTGTTATCCCCCAGATTGGCGGCAATGTACCAGTCTGTCCAGCCGTGGTAGCCGCAAATGGCTACTTCATTTTTATCGGTTGTGGAACGGGCGATGCGGACGGCAACCGCCATGGACTCGCCGCCGGTACGCGCAAAACGCACCTGAGACGCCCATGAATGGATTTGGCAGAGTTTATCCGCCAGCTCCACTTCCTCATAGCAGTTCAGGGAGGACATGCTGCCGTCCTTAACTGCTTTTACTACCGCTTCAGTAACCTCGGGATCGGCGAATCCCAGCATGCATGAGCCGATCCCGCAGGTGGACATGTCATAATAATGTCTGCCGTCTAAATCAATCACCTCACAGCCAAAGGCTTTCAGGTAATAAGCCGGCCAGAGATCAGGAGCCATCATCTCCGGGCGTTTGCTTAGAAGCTGGGTCCCACCGGGAATGCGCTGCTTGGCATGTAAGTAGAGTGTTTCGGTTTTAGTTGTCATGATTATTCTCCTGAAATTATATGATGTGCATTACGGTAAAAAATATTCCCAGCCGTATCCGTCAGAAGACGTATTCTTCTTGAACTGCCTGATTTGGTGTAGCATCATCCGGCGAGTCCATCATACAGGCTGACAATTCTTTCATGGCTCATCAACCGCAGTCTCCTATCTTTCCAGTGACAGGAAAAATGGTTTGTCGAATGGTATTTCCCGGAACACTTCAATTGTCGTTCTGCTATTCGCCCGTGTGACCTCGATATCTTTTCCGGCGGCGAGCCATTGCCCTGAGCGATCAAGAATCATCACGGTCGTGAAATCCCTGTCGCCGGGCAGAATGAATTTCACCGAAGGCCATGGATCCAGCGAGAGATTGAACATGCCGAGCAGTGTAAAATCCTCGCAGTCCTTCCTGAACGCCAGTGGATATGCCCCGTCTCCTTCAACAATCAGCGGAACGGCGTCCCGCGCAAGCCATCGCACTGCGGCCTGAAGCTGTTCAGCCCGGAAAGGATGGTTGAATGACTGTCCGGAGGCGGTGGCGAGATCCAGACAACTGACAATCACCCGGCCGCCCAGTTCATTTTCAAATGCGTACATGCTTATATGGTGACGGCGGGCGTCAGGGTCAACTAGCCTGCTTATGTCTTCAATCTCCTCCATCGGCTCAATCAGGCTGACACTCGGTCTTTTGCCACCTGCTCCACAGATGGTCATGGTGAGAAATTTCTTCTCCGCGCCGCCGAACTTCTCATTAAAAAACTCCTCGGCGCCTAATTCCCCCAATTCATCGATGTTTATCGGATGAGAAATGTTTTTCAGCCCGATCAATTTGCCCAGGCCCCGGTCAAAAAGAATTTTGGCGGCAACGGCGTCAAGGAATACTCCTTTTTTAAGGAAATCCCTGATTTCCGCGTCGGAGAATGCAGCGATGGTTTGTCCGGCGGTGGCGATGACGCCTTCATCATCATACACGGTCGGGATGCCATGCACTTCAAGTTTTTCGCCGCAACAGTAGCCGTCTTCGGAAAGAGCTCCGTATGGATCATTTTCAGTAAGCATTTTTGCGTAAGAAGCTTTTTCGTGATGGAGAAGCCTTACGCCCCTGAAGCGTCCTTTCGTCTGGGCCTTTGCCGCCAGCGCGTTCAGGAACGACTTGTTTTTACACAGCATTCTGCCGAACTCCGGCGTTCTTTCCATCGGGGTACCGCAATGATCGAAAAGATTCAAAGTTATACCGCTGCAGCCGTAGGCATACGAAATCGCCATTTGTACAAGCGTGAAATTCACGCTTTTGGAATATCGCGAGAACGTCCAGTTGTCAACCTCGCTCTGTTCGATGACACCAGCCGGCAGGCAGTGACGGGTCAGTTTTATGGAATCATGCGCATAATAATTATCCCGCAACGAGTTTTCACTGTAAACGGCAGTAGGTGGACGACTGTAGAGACAACGCCCGTCCGCCAGCGCTTCCGCGAACGCATGCCACCGCCGCCCCTCAAGGCAATGTGCTCCGGGGCCGGACGACATGAGTCCCATACAGGTGTCGGGCGAGACTGCATGAACGGCTTTTGCCAGAAACGATACGGTCTCAATCATGATTTCACTCTGCATGTCGAGGTACTCTTTCCGCCACGGATGAGGCTTGCCGGGGGCAAGAATGGCAGCCACCAGCTCTTCTCTGGAAACAGCGTTCCCCATTCGTTCGGAAAAGCGTTTCATGTGAAGGGGGCAGAAGCAGCCGTAAGTTACGGGCGAATGATTAAAAGCGCGGATGTCGTCTTCCACCCACATTACATGAGGTTTGGTTTCGGCGTACAGCGTCCAGACTTTGCCGGTGTTTTCCCGCCATGCATTTGAGAGCGGACACGCGCAACTGCGTGCTTCAGCCCCATCATGACCGACCATGGGTTGGAGGCTGGGAAGCCGCCGCCTGTCATCACGCCCCCGGTCTGCGTGACCCTGAGTGATCCAGGGATTCAGGGAATAGGCGATGCCCAGCTTATCCATTTCCTGCTTTATCCTGAACAATTTCGGCTGGTATTCCATCACCCAGACCAAAGGCGGCTGTCCATGCGAGAACTCTTCAGTATCAACCTTGACGATTATCTCGTCAACTTGATATCGAGGAAGACATTCAACGAGTTCCCTGAGATTATCCTCAAAGCTCCATGCTGGAAGGGTTCTCCGGAGAGCGTACCATGTGTGATTATTTTCTGTCATGAATATTCCATACTATTAATATTTCTTTACTTAATAAGTATTTTTTATTATTTCTAGAAGACCACCTTCAACTATAAAACCATTCCAGTGGATACACGCGCAGCACCACTTCATTTCCAGACCATGCCGCGCCTCTATCCTCCTGTCTTGGCCATAGACTGGGCCATTGGTTCGACGGTTTCTGCTTTGCGTCCGTCTTCTCCACCGGCCACATACGAAGGTAGCGGATGAAGACATGATCTCCAACTACGTCTAAATTAGGTTGCGAGAACATGGCGAATCCATCTGGAAGTTGCCCCAATCCGGGTCGGCCGACAACCCTGCGTGCAATCGGGAACTCCGGAGTAATGCGGGCGGTATTCTCCATCCCTTCCTGGAGTTCAAGTGTTTTGAAGTTCTCCCAGGTCAGGCCGCTGTCCCGCGAAATAGCGGCGGAAAGACGCCCGCGCTGAAAACCGCGGCGAATCTCTTCACAGGAAACCTGATTCCACACGCACAGCAAGTCCCCGGTGCTGGGAATCTTGATCAACATTGGTGTGGTTTGGGAGGCTGACAGTTCCGCAGGCAGAACGCTTAGCCAGGTCTCCCCCTGATCCAAACTGTAACTCTGGAGCAGACGGCCGGTTTTGGAACGCATGATCATCAACAACCGCCCGTCTTGGGTCTCAGCCACGTTGGGCTCGTACACGTCGATGATGCCGCCTTCCCCGTTGGGTACGCCCCGCTCATCAAACCAGCCGAATATTCCGCCAGTACATTGTTTCCAGGTCAGGCCTTCATCATCGGAATAGTAGACTATATTGATGCCCATCTCCACGCCTCGGTGCCCGTCGCAGAACAGGATTCGCCCGCGCCAAATCCCCCATCCGTACTGCGTATATGGAATTGTGTCAGTGGCACCTTCGTGCAATCCCTCATCGGGCCGACCTGCGTTCAACCCTTCCCAGTAGCCAGCCAGCAGCAGCCGGCCGCTGTCCAGCTGGCTCAGCGAATGCAAATACAAACAAAAACCTTGATAAGCGCCGATGTCTGCCGGCGGTGTCCAGGTCTTGCCGTCATCCGACGACGAGGAAAAATAGGTTGTCTTATTGTGTCCACCGTATTGCTTGTCGCCATAGGCCGCCAATTTTCCGGATTTAAGCCGAATCATCCCCCATATCCCCATCCCGCAATTCAGCGGTTGAGATGTGCTCCAGGTTTTTCCAGCATCGCTTGAGACCCGGTATGCCGAGACAGATGCCTCTCCGGCTTTAAGCCCGGCATGGTTGGCATGGGCAAACATGAGTGTGCCGTCTCGCCGCTCGACGATTCCCCCGCACACGGTCTGCGGTTGAATCGTATGTTCGACCACGCCAAGCGGTAAGGGTATGAGTTTCAGACCTGGCTTCGATACTGTACCTGGCCTCGGTTGACTGGCAGGCGGTTTTGTTGTTGCGCTCATAGTTTTCCTTCTGGACGTACTCGTCCATGTGTTTTTAACAAGTTATTTATTGCCTTTCCCTTCATTTTTAACTCAGTCGGTTCTCGGCGAAACCTTTTTCTAGCAAAATATTTAACAGATTTTTAAGTGACAATTGTTGCTGAACCCGCGGGCGATAGTTCCCGCTCAATCTCCGTGGTCACCCAGGCCGCCGTGTTCATTTCGCTGGTTCTTCGCTCCTTGGCCTTGTCGTCGTGTATTTTCATCAACCGCCGATAGTAAAGCAAAATGCCATACCCTATGCCACTGAGCGCCACGCCTATGAAAAAAACCAGGTGATAATTGCGTCCAGTATGTTCAATGATAAATCCGGAAATAAATACAATCATACCGATATATACGTTATTGATAAAGGCCGCAGAAGAGGAGACGGAACCGACGGCCTCCCGAGGCGCTAAGCGCAGAACGATCATAATGGCTGCGCCACTCAACCCGTTTACCCCCGACCAAAGAATGCTGACCAACGCCAATCCTGCGGCGTTGTGGACCAAACGCATTCCGAACCCCGTCAGGATGACCAAAACGAGATAAACCGCTAACAACCGGTACGGACTCACTCGATCGATCAACCAGGCATACGGAAAAGCCACAATCAGTCCAAGCAAGGGCGCCCACGCCAGGGCGGCCCCCATATCCGTAAGCGTCAGGTTCAACACGTTTCTTGCAAAAAGCCAGATCCACATGTTGTACATTACC
>JBAWXM010000186.1:0-9994 GCA_037144075.1 Lentisphaerota bacterium
GGCACCGGCAGATACAAACAGAACAGCGCGGCTTGATCGATGATCATTTCGGCGCATTCGGGGGCGAAGCTTTCGGCAGCAGCGCCTGGAGCAATTTCGCGGCATTCTTCGGCGCGGATAACAACATTGCCGACGACTGGTTTACAGTATTGTCATCGAACAGCTATTTATGGGCCTACGGCAGCGGCAGCGGTGGAATTTCCAGCGCCAAAGGCATCGGTACAACCGCGGATTTTGCTAAAACTCCGGTCAACGCGGTTTTCACCATGCTGTTCGGCAGCTATTTCGGCGACTGGAACCGCCCGAATAATTTCATGCGCGCCCCGCTGGCCAATTCCGGCGATGCGCTGACCTGCGTCTGGGATGGACGTCCGCACTGGTATCTGCACCACATGGCGATGGGCGGGAATATCGGCTATTCAACGCTGCGCACTCAGAACAACAATCAGCTTCAGGATTACATCGGCTGCAACAATGCCAAGTCTTCCGTATCCGGCAAGGATGAAGACTCCGAATGGGATTACAATTCAATTCATGTCGCGCTGATGGGCGACCCCACGCTCCGGATGCATCCGGTGCCTGCTCCGCGTTCATGCGGCGCCACATCGCTGCCGGACAATAAATTAAAGCTGCAATGGCTGCCGCCGGAAGATAAAAGTATTACCGGCTGTCAGATATACCGGGCGCCCGCATTGGCCGGTCCGTACACGCTGTTGACAAAAGAGCCGGTTACCGGAACTGAATACACGGTTTCCGGAGTCAAACCGGATGAAGTTTATGTGATCAAATCGCTGGCGCTGCAAAAAAGCGGCAGCGGCACTTACTGGAACACCAGCCAGGGAGTATTCATCCGTCCGCCGGCTGCCGGAGCTTCTTACGCCATGCCGCAACTTGCAGGCGCGGCGCTGACTACGCCGGAGGATATTCCATTGGAATTGGATATTAAATGCGCCGGGGCAATACCTGCAAAACTGCCGCTGCATGGAACGCTTGAGAAAAATGCCGCCGGCCGCCTGGTTTACACCCCGGCTCCGGATTATAACGGCCCTGACAGTTTCCTCCTGACTCCGGTTGACGGTTTGAACAACGGCATCCCGGCGGTATTTAACGTGACCGTCCAGCCGGTTCCTGACGCACCGCGTCCGAATAACCAGATGATCGGCCTGGTCGATCAAAAACCGCGTAAAATCAAGCTGTCGGCAGTAAACCCGGACGCTCCGGACGCTCCGCTGAGTTATAAGATTGTCAAACAGCCGGAACACGGCAGACTTTCCGGAACGCCTCCGGACGTGGTTTATGAGCCTGCCGACGGAACCGGCAATAATGATAAATTTCAATTCACCGCCGGCAACGGTTATTTAGAGAGCGCGCCGGCAACGGTCTTTATTCTGCCGGCTTATTCATGCGCCGGAACCGCGGAACCGAAAACAATTGACGCCGACCTCCGGGACTGGAAAGACCTTGAGATAAAATGCAATGAGCCGGATGCGTTCAATTATATGGGTAAAAAGGCCTGGAAAGGCCCGGACGACTGCCGGTTTGCCATCGGCACGGCCTATGACGATAAGTATCTGTATATCGCGGTAGAAGTCATTGATGACAAATATGATGCGGTAAAAGATAAAGATCCGTGGGATCAGGACGGCATTGAAATCCGCCTCGACGCCAGACCGGCGGACGTCCGCTCCGCAAATAACGGACAGGGAGAAATGAAAGACTTTCTGCTGCTGGCGTTCAGCCCGGGTTCCGTTCCAGGCGAAACCTGGATGTATCGCGGCATCAAAGAATTGCCGCAAGGAACAAAATACGCCTGCTGCCGCACCCCCCAAGGTTTCAATACCGAAGTGGCGGTGCCGCTGGCCTATCTGAATAAAATGGCCGGTAAAGAGTGGGAAGGTTTCCGTCTCAACGTTTCAATCGATGACCGCGACGGCGACAAAATGGTCCAGCTCTGCTGGAAACCCGACTGGCGTTACACCGGATCGTATTACGGCTCCGGAAATTTTAGAAGATGACACGATATAGAATTGGCTCGTATTTTAGAGACACCAACACCGGTTCGACAAGCCTTCTCGTCTATTCTTAAATTTTCAACAGTGCAGAGTATATATGTATTCGCTGCCGGAAAAGTTGTCTACGGCTATCTTCTGTCCGTAATTGTCAACATCTATTGCAACAATCCCATTTTTCAGATTGAACCGGCAGCTCATTTTTTTGAACAGTGATTTTACCGGATTTACGGTGAATGTTTTAAAAGCGTCAGTTGTATCTATGCCCATGAAATATTTGAAGGCAATCGTGACCGGCGCCCCGCTCCATGCGTGGTTTTTCGTGCCGAGAATATAAAAATCCTCCCATAATGTTGTATTGTCATTTACGGCAAGATTATAATACCTCGATACCATTCTTTTATAGGCTTCATTTACATATCCCATCTCACAGAGCGCAATCAGCACATAGTTTTCCATGTAGACGGTTGAATTGAAAACACTGACCAGTATTTTCATCATTTTTTCATAATTTTCTTTTTTGCATAATCCCGAAAGCACAGCCATGGCGTTTGCTCTGTCATCGACAAAATCTGTGCTTGAATAATATTTACCTCTCCAGAAATGTCTGTCAAAATTTTCCTCAATGCTTCTCTTCCGGGATTGTATCAGTTCGTCATACAGGTGATTGTCCGTAGCGCCGGCCATGGTTTCAGCAAAACACAGCGCGGAATAATACCACGCATTCTCCAGAACCTTTTCATCGACATTATATAAATGATCAAACCACTTCCAATTACCTGAACGGCTGCTGACAAGACCGTCCGCCTGCATCTCCCATAATTTGAGATAATTTATACAAGGCGTAAATGCCAGTGCCAGCATTTCCTTATCGCCGGTGTACTTATAGTATTGTGCTATCATCCCCCACTCGCTGATGGCGTTCAGGCTCTGCGACGGCAATTCTGCGGCGTGAGTTCCTGGAACATTGCCAACCAGAACATCGCCTTTTCGCAGATTAATAAAATCACAAATGGCTTTTCCTGCAAGCAGTACGGCCTTCTCATCAAGCACAAAAAATATTTGAGGTATCTGAACCGATACGTCGCCGATCCACTGCCCCCGCTCCCTGTCTGGACAGTCCATGAAGTTGTCCCGCATGCAGACCTTCAGCGTTCTCGCTGATTTTTCAACCAGTTTGTTCACTATTTCACAATCGCAGTTAAATGATCCGACAATCTCTGTATCATACCCGCTGTCTCGATAGCCGACTGACAATAAACGGACAGGCTTGCTCGTCGAAACAATTATCTCCTCTCCGAATAAATAATCGATGCTTTCAAAGCTGTTCAGGCCCGGCTTGCAGACATACTCGGCCCGGTGACCATTGTAATTGCGGTACTCATCACCCGGCCCGCCGTTGACCTGATATCTGTCGGAGCGAATATCAATGATCTCGCCGCCTTCGGCCTCTATTTCAATAGACGGAATAAACTGCATCGCATAAGGCAGCCTGGCCGTATATTTACCCTCACAATAAACCATTTCGTCGCATTTTGTGACTTCGCTGATTTTAATCTGCGGAACCGGCCTTTCATAAAGCTCTCCCCATTCGGTATTTGCAAATACGCGCGCATTTTCAAAATTACTGTCGTCAAAATCAAGCGCGGTAAAATTTGCGATATCCTGGTTGGCATTAAAGCCGATATTATGTCCGCCATATAAATATGAAGGATGCGGCTCTCCCGGTTTGTAATAGGCTGGATGCCGGAGACATTTTACACTGCTGTCACTGTAAATACCAAGCGTATCGCACTGAAATATCAGCCCGGCCTGCTTACTGTCTACATTATTCCGCCCATGATTGCCATAGTAACAGCACAACAAAGTGATTATGTTTTCTCCGGTCTGAAGATAATTCGCAATATCGATCTTGTCGGCATAGCCGCAGCCAGGCATACTTTCTCTAAACAGACCGCCTTCAAATATCACCAGGCGTCCATTGATATAAAGCCAGTATTTGGTGTCAACCGCAATATAAGTTACGGCTGAATCGACAGACTTGTCCAGATGTACAGTCTTCCTGAAAATAACCTTGTCATCAGGAACTGTATTTTGCTGCTGCCATATCCAATTGGCGCTTAATTTTACTTTTTTCATGTTTTATTTTTTACTGCCGGATTGTTTTTGATTTTTTTCAAACCATTTCAATAGAACTTTTTTACGATCGGTATCCTGAGAGACAGTGGCGTTATTATTCCAGTCGGAACCGTGCTCGACGCTCCAGCCGCTCCATTCCCGGAATGCATGATAACTCCAATCCCAATTGTGCTCCTCGAAGATTGAAATGCAGTCTTCCAGATATTTCGCGGCGCCGGGAGCCCAGCGGACGGCGGAGAATTCTCCAACATAAATGCGTACTCCGTATTTTTTCTGAAAGTCTATTACCGGCTGCAAAGCCTGACTCAGCGCCTCACGGTTGTATTCTTTGCCGCCGATTAAGCCTGGATAAGTACTTAAGTTATCTTTTGATTTTTCCCCCCAGTTATTTTTAACCCCTTGATTAGTAAATTCTCCCGGGATATACATGTGAACTTGATAAATTACATCTTTCATGGGTAACGGGGAAAGATATTTAAAAGACCCCGGATTATCCCATTCGTTTGATTCAATGATGACCGGAACATCCGGATCAATCTGCCGGATCGCCTTGGCTGCCATAATCTGGATAGTAAGATAGTCATATAATGCAGGCATGGTTTGAACAGGTTCGTTGATCAGATCATACCCCCATACAGCTGGATGTCCTTTGAATTTCCGGGCGATGCGTTCCCAGACTTCAATAAATTGTTTTGCGTATTTCTCTTCATAAAACATCGCCATATCACGCGTTGCGTTGCGTCCTCCCGGAGGGGAATGCAAATCAATCACAACTTTAATTCCCAGCCGTCCGGCATCTGCAAGCACCTGCTCCAAATCGGTAATTTGGGCATCGATCCATTTGAAGTACTCCACCCGGTCACGATCGGTTCCGGCTTTGCCCCAGGCACGAACCAGTTGCCAGCGAATCAGATTTGCACGCCATTTAGCCAAATCATCCAAGTCGCCCTTGCGATATTTGCCCGGCGACATCACGCCGCGCAAGTTGGACATGTCACTGACCCGGCTCGTATATTCGGCTTTGAAGTTTTCAGGGATGGACGGCTTTGCATAGAGGGATTCCGGCTCAAACATCGATACTTTGCAATCTGCAAACCACACGGTACCGCTGCAATCCTGCAACCCGAGCAGCAAGGTTCCGTTCCGGGCATCGTCTGGTACAGAAAAAGAAACCGAAAAATCCTTCCAGTCAAATGTCCCCCAGGCATCACTGATTTGCTTCCACGTCTCCTGTTCTCCAGTGCGGAAATTAACCATTAACTTAACTCCGTTCCAAGCCTGTCTGGGCATCGTGACCTGATCGGCTTTGATTTTGCAACTGAAAATTAAAATTTTGTTTCTATACTGGTCCAGATCAAATTTGCGGCTGACAAAATTCATTTTGCCGATACCGTATTCGGGGCTGACTGAAACACGAAGGGCCTGGCAGCCGTTGACTGTTTCAATAGCGCCAAATTGAGGAATAGCCCAGTCTTTCAGTTGATCCGGTTTGAACTCACATTGATATACGGCATCTCCAAGTGCAGTAAACAAAGATAACATTATAACAATTATGCCGGTAAAAAATCTCACGATACAAACTCCTTAATGTACTAAAGTTTTTTGTTTTCAGGCTGGTCGTTCTATCTGGCGGCAATGCCGCTGCCGTTCTTTGAGAACCACAGGGCAACGTTGCCGGCGGACCCGGCAGAATTGGAAATCGCATCCCGGTAATACCAGCTCCGGACATGGCCGTCATAATGAGCCGCATTAATATATTTCTGCGCGCCGTGACGGTAAGCGACTACGCATGATGCGGATTGCTCTCCGGTAACCCAGTATTTGGTGGACGGGTCTGAACATTGCGGTCCGAGTATCAAATCAACACCGTCAGCCCACATCATTAAAGCGCTAGGCTGCTTCATTTTCGGGAGGAAGTAACCGCGGAATGTGGTCGTTCCCCAGGTTGCGTTGAAGTCGATGTAGTTCATTCCATAGCTGTGAGTGATGGCGATGCCGTTGATGTCTCCTCCGCTGAGATCGGTTGCTTTCGGACATAAGAATCTTAACGGAAAATTTTGAGTCAGTGTTGATGAAGTACCGGCGGCATATTTGGGCAGTCCCATCAGCGCACGAAATTCAGGCATTTTGGACCAGGTACTGCCGGGGGTTGTTATCGGCAACGCATAATCGCCGTAAGTCGTCGCATACATCATCGCGGCAGTACCGAACTGTTTTAAATTATTTTTGCATTGCGCCTGCCGGGCTGTGTCGCGCGCTTTATTCAATGCCGGCAGCAGCATTGAAGCCAAAATTGCTATGATGGCTATCACAACCAGCAATTCTATGAGTGTGAAATTCAACGATTTACAACTTTTTTTACAGTTCATTTTTGCCCCCGGTTAAACATTGGAACTATATTTCAGCGAATTTTAACTTGCTATAATTATATCCTGTTTTTAAAGAAAAACCTTGATTATCTGATTGAAAAAGGGTAGTTTATTGGCAAAATGAGGAATTCATTTATGGCAACAGGTAACAATTCAATATTCGAAAAAGTTGAACTGCTGGCACGACGCTGGGTATTTCCGGATAATTTCCTGTTGCAGGTGTTCCATTTCCGTCAGCCGCTAGACGTTGTTCCGCACTACCATGATTTCGACGAAATAGTGCTGGTCGAGAACGGATCGGGATTGCACGTTACCGAATATGGTTCCTATCCGATCTTTCGCGGTGATATTTTTCTGATTAAAGCCGGACACGCGCACACTTATGAAAATATTAAAAATCTGGAAATCGTCAATATGCTGCTTGTTCCGGAAGCACTGAATCTGCCACTGGGCGATCTGAAAGAAACATCCGGATATTATACATTTTTTGAGGAGCGTCCGCAATTGCGCAACCGTTACCGCGCTGAAAGCAGTCTTAAGCTCAACGACAAACAATTACTGCAGGCGGAAGAGATTATTCTGGAAATCGAAAGGGAACAGAAAAAAAACGAGACTGGAAGCCGTTACTTCCGGTCAGTGGCATTCATGCGCCTGATTGGACTGATCTGCCGGGCGTACTCCGAGCAGGAACACAAGCCTTCGGACGACCTGGCCAAGATCAGCCGGGTGCTCCGGTTCTTCGAGCAGAATTATTCAGAGCAGCTCCGCCTGGAAGACCTGGTTCCTGTATGCGGCAGATCGGTGAGTGCAATGATACGCTTTTTTCGCGAAGCGCTGGGCCAGAGCCCGATTGATTACCTGATTAATCTACGGCTGGAAAAGGCCGCCGCGTTACTCCGCGGATGCGATATTACCATCAGTGAAATCGCAGCAGCAGTCGGCTTTACCGACAGTAATTATTTCAGTAAAATGTTCAGCCGCAAATTCGAACTTTCCCCCCGCGAATACCGCAAGCAGTTCAAACTGAAGGCCGTGAAAACAGAAAACTCCTCAGAATAACATTATATCTTCTAATGTTTATATGTATAAAATCATTGTTTAAGGCTATTCATAAAAATATGCTTGAGTTTTAAATCATTGTACATACCTTCCCTTTCATGATTTCTCGTGTGTTTCGTGGCAAAACCATGCCGCTTTTTATTGCAAAAATCCTGAGTTAAAAAAATGCATTTCACTGCGCTATTTGAGTCTGTTTTAGCAAATCCTGTTGACAAAATCACTAATAGCAAAAAGAGCCCGCTTGCGGGTCCCGCGAATGCGGGATAATTGAAAGCGGGAAAATACCGGAACAGGCAGGCTGCCGGAATTGGCCGTCTGCATAGTTCGTACTGTCCATATAGTCCGTTGTCCGGCTGCCGGGAAACGCTCTGCATGAGGATGATAAAATATCGAATCCGTCGCCCGGGATTCAGGACTGAATCAGTGACCGTGCTTACAACACTCTCCGATCACATTAGCTTTCCAGCACAGGAATTTGCTGAACTGTATGTCAGAAGATGGGGGGGGATCAATCTTAAATATCTGAAAAACACTCTCGGCATGGACATTTTAAATTGCCTGTCTCCGGAGATGATCAGAAAAGAGCTCGTAATGCATCTGATCGTTTACAACCTGATCCGCGACCTTATGTTTCAGGCCGCCGCCGCTCATTCCGTTCCGCCGAGGTCAATCAGCTTCAAGTACTCAATGACTATAATAAATCAATGACACCGTATATATTCATGGCGCCGACAAATGCGCAGAGGGAAAAGCTTATCAAGGAAATGCTGTTAAATATCGCAAAATCTAAACTTCCTTACAGACCGTCCAGAAGGGAGCCAATAGCTGTGAAAAGGCGGCCGAAACCGTATCAGCTTTTGACTGCGCCAAGGCACATTTTCGTAGAAATACAGCATATCAAAAAATACAAAAAACTAGCTCAAAACAATCCTTAACTTAGCCGTATTCGTGGCAGACCATATTTTATGTTAGCAGGAGTTAGCGGAAGATGGGACTATGAGAAAATTCGGAAATTCCGAACTTTCTATCAAACTGACCAATTGCTACAGTCTGACATCGGTGGCAAACTTTAGCTTGGGCTTTTCGTGCAATAGCTCATTGATTTTCTGCATCTGGCATTTGTCCGGCAAAAACAGGTTGCATCTATATTTCTTTACTGGGAAAAATAGAATTAATAGCTATTTTAACGGGGAATATAAATTTTTATACAGTCAACCAGTTAATAGAATAGCAGGTTTATTATGAAATTGAAGAAATTCGGCGGTCGTTCCGGGTTAAAAGTTTCTCCGGTCAGCATCGGCGCGATGCGGTTTCCGGCGGATGCGGTTGAAGCTGTTAAACTGATCCGTTCCGCCATTGACCGCGGCATGGTTTACATTGACACCAGCCGGGGCTACGGCGAATCGGAGTTTATACTGGGACGGGCGCTCAAGGACGGTTACCGTGAAAAAGTCATTCTCTCCAGCAAATGTTCTCCATGGATCAAAAAAATCCAAAACTCTGATGACGGTTCGGCGGATTCTGTTTTTCACCGGATACAGGAAACTATTCTGCGGCTGGATGTTGAATATCTGGATTTCTATCAGGTCTGGAACGTTGACTCTCCTGAAGCCTGGAAGACTGCGGTGCGCAAAGGAGGCATGGTTGACGGCATCCGCCGCGCCATGGCTGAAGGCATGGTCCGCCACACCGGATTCACCACTCACGAGAAACCGGAAAACTTGCTGCGTTATCTTGACGACGCCGACTGGGCGGAAGTCATTCTGGTCACCTGGAATCTGCTGAACCGCGATTACGCGGATGTATTGACGAAAGCGCATAAGCTGGGAATAGGCACAATTGCCATGAATCCATGCGGCGGCGGACGATTAGCCGAGGCCAGTCCGGTATTTCTGGAACTGGCGGATGAAGTCGGCGCGGTCAGTGTTGCGGATTTGGCGATCCGCTATGTCTATTCCAATCCGGATATTGACACCATGCTTTGCGGCATGACCCGTCAGAAAGATATCGACGACAGTCTGGCGTCCGTCGCCCGCGGCAAATTCACCGCCGCGCAAATGAAGCGCATAAATGCCTTGCTGGACGGAAAAACCAAAGCGAAAATGTGCACTGCCTGCAATTACTGCATGCCGTGTCCTGCCGGAATCAACATTCCCGGAATGATGCATATGGCTTTTCAAAGCCGGTATTACGGTTTTGAGACCGCCATGCGCAAAGAATACGCCGGCGGCAGCGTCAAGGCTGACGCCTGTATACAATGCCGCAAGTGCGAGAAGAAATGCACTCAGAAAATCGCCATTGTCAAGGAGTTGAAATCCATCCATAAGGAATTGGGCAAGTAACTGGAAAATACGGGAAAACCGAATATCCAATATCCAACACGGAATGTCCAATATCCAACAGGGAGCAGCCCAAATA
>JBAWXM010000187.1:0-9955 GCA_037144075.1 Lentisphaerota bacterium
CGTGTTTTTAGTGGTTAAGGTGTATTTTTTGGGTTGCGGCTATGCCGCGCTAAGCTCTTCATGGTAAAACGGTTTTCTTATCCTGTCTATCCCTGTTAAAATACAAATTTATATACGATTAAATTATTAACGTGTAGTTACACGTTAATAATAATTATACATGCTGCATCAAATTTTTGCAATCATAATAATAAAGTTTTTTGTAAGATAAATTACATTGGGGAAATCCGTATAGAAACAGTTTTCCCGGAAGCAGAGTCTGCAATCCGCTTCCGGGAAATTTATTTATAATTGGTTACTTTTTCTTTTTAATTACGATAACCGGGGCTTTTTTCAAACCGCAGGGTTTAATGACGTATGCATCCTGCCATTGTTCGCCGGCAGTCTGAAACTGTCCGGGGCCTGTCCATACCGGATTCCGGTCCTTCAAGTGCAACGGGCCGTGCGAATTGCGCCGGTGTCCGAATAGTTCAACCGTGATTTCATTGACATCTTTTCGCAGAAACGGAGTGATGTCCAGTTCCGCGGGTTCCCAGGCGATCACGCCGGCCTCCGCGCCGTTGACAAACACCCTGGCGGCGGGAGCCTGAAAATCGGGGAGCGCAATAAAGCAGGCCTCGCCTTTTTTAACCGTATGCTTAAACGCCATCATATATGAAACGGTACCGGAATAGAAAGGCAGCCCCTGCTTTGTCCAATCGCCGCAGCGGAGCGATTTGGACGGAGCAATTATAACCGGGTCGGCAAAAGCAGTCAGCTTCACGCCGAAATCTCCCAGCAGAAAAGCGCTTTCAAATCCGGGATGATTTTCGCTGTAATCACAGGCCAGCAGCAGTTCATTGCAGCCGGTCTTTACAATTGACGGGTTGACCGGAAGTTTTTTCAATGAGCGGTCAGTCCACCAGCCGGACTGCATATCAGCGGAAAGCGGATGCCCGTTAAGGGTAATCGTAAACGTTTCCGGCTTTTCTATTCCCAGATAAAGCGCACCGAACGGAAGCGCCTTAACTTCGATCCCGTATTTAAGCATTACTTTAACTGTCCTCGCCGCCGAATTGGTTTTCCGCAGCCACGGCTGAACCATAGCGCCGCCACGCGGAGCAAGACCAAGAGCCTCCCTCGCCTGACGGTCAATCCGGAGGATTTCGTCCGGCCGCCGCCATTTGCCATCGCCGATCTTATATGAAGGACAATCAAGAACCAGCACGTTATCTTCCGACAGCATTACCGGATAGCGGTCCAGCTTCAATGCGGTTTCCCTGACCGCGCGGCACGAAGGCCGCCGCTGGAAAGATTCCTTTTGTACGGTTTTAGGAATGATGAACAATCTGGAACCGAGTTCCGGGAAGCCGGTTGAAATCACGAGTTGTTTTCCGGCAATGGCATATTCAGCGGCAAAAACTTCGCCGGTTGCCGGATCAACTTCCAGCGGAGCGCCATGACAGCCGTCAAAGCCGCGGATAGAAACTTCCGGCAATGCTTTAACCCGTTTGCTGACCGGCGGGGATTTGGTGTCCGCCGACTGCCTGCTCAGGCCGGTATTGCAGACGAACAGATAAAAGTTGTCAATGTCCTCTTTCAACAGATAAAGCAGTTCAGCGGCATTTCTGCCGGAAGGCTCAGTCAAGGAAATCGCGCGGCCGGATTCGGCGGCGGCGGCAAGTATTGCGCCGCTGACAGGAGCCTTGACGCATCCGGAGGCAAATTCCACAGCATCGCCCGATGCCAGCGCATCAACGTGCTTCGACACATCCCCGGCGAAAATAATGATTCCGCCGGCTGCTTTAAACTGCCTGAGCAGTTCCAGCGTAGTTTTGCGGATAGTCCGCAGCGGCGGAACAATGACTACTTTATATCCGGCCTTGCCAATGACCAGCGCCGGCTTTTTGCCTGCGGTCACTTTGCCATACCGCGCCATGATAGTTTCGTCGCCGTAGTCAAAATCCAGCCCGGCTTCCAGCAGCGTGTCCTGCATCTTGACGAACATTGCGTCATGCTGCTTGTTTTCTCCATGCATCCAGCCTTTGCGAACGCGAGTCCAGATGCTTTCCACCGGATGAATTACCAGAATATCTCTGACTTCTTCACCGTTAATCATAACCCGGTTGATCCTGGCAAAATAATCTTCAACTTTCGAATAGACCTGCCACCAGGGGGATTGATAGAAGATCCCGGCCGGATAATCACGCTTGGCCTCAGCTTCCATCGTGTACCAGCCCAGGTGCATGCAGCGCAGATTGACGCCAAGCGCAGCCTGCCAGTCTGAGAGCGCCTTATAACCTTTGAACGGAAAATCCCAGCCGGTGCAGCCGTAGGTCTCGCTCAACCGCCATTTTTTGCCGAACTGTCTGGCGGCGGAGCTCAACTGCTTGGCGGTGGCATAAATGCGCCAGTATTCAGTCAATTCGTCCATGCCGGGAGCCTGCATGTATTCATAATGCGGCATACACGCGCCGACGTGGCATACCTGATCAGCGGGCGTATCCTCCGCCAGCATGTGTCCGGTATAAAGCAGGTTGTTTTTTTCGCACCATTCGCCGATTTGCTTTGAAAAAGCCTCGACAAACATCGCGGTGGTGCAGTCGCAGTAATGATATGCTGTGCGGTTCATCTCGCCGTCAGGATTTCCCAGCCACAGTTCCGGCAGACGGTCGGTCAATTCATAGCCGTAGCGCTGTTTGAATACTTCCGGCAGACGTCCTGTCCATGGACAGTTGGATGCGTCACCATGAAAAATCGTGCCATGGTGCGGTTCATCAGTAAATATTCCCGGAATCACGCCGCCGAAATCTTTGCCGCAGCGCTTCAGATAAGTTTCATGAGTGACTTCAATGAATTTTTTGACGGCTTCCGGATTCATGGTGTCAAGATAAGTCTGACCGTTGAACCAGCTATTGAGTTCCTCCTGCTTTACGCCGCATGTCAGAAGCATTTCATTCTTCTTCAGACTGCCCGGTATCTGCTTACGACCGAGTTTCTCATAAGCATATTTTTCGCCTTCACGCTTCTTAACCAGGAAGAACCATTGCGCATCGACCGGAACCGGGGTTTTCCGCAAATCGGTTATCTCCGTGAAACAGAGCTTGCGCATCCGGTATTCCGGGTGCTGCGTGACCAGCCCGCCGGCGGCGCCGGACGGCCAGCGGTCTTCATCGTACAGCCATGCTTTCATCCCCAGTTTCGCGGCTTCGTCAACCGCGGCGTCCACGCACTTGAACCACTCATCGCCAAGATATTCCGTATTCAAGCCAACCCTGGCGTGCAGAAAAAAACCGCCCAACCCCATCTGCTTCATCAAACGTATCTGCCTGCGCATTTCCTCCGGCTCCAGCTTGCCGTTCAACGCCCAGAATAATGTGCCGCGATATTCAGCCGACGGGTTCTTCACGTCTTCGATCAATTGTTTTTTCATTTGCGCTCCGTAATTTTATATCTTAATTAAATTGCAAAATACCAATTTACAGTTATCTTTAATTTAACCTTAAATACGGCTATAAACCTTAACTATTTTGACATTGAGTAGCATTATATTGACAAAAATGGCAAATAAAATAAAATCATTTGATATGTCGGCGGAAAGCTTTTTCCAGTATTTCGATCTGCCGCTTACCGCCTATCCGCTGAAGCAGACTCCGGTTCATGCGCACAATCATGAATTTTGTGAAATCGTGGTCATTATCAAAGGACAAGGCATACATGAATGCAACCTGAATACATCGCCGATTACAGTCGGAGACGCGCTGTTCATTCCTCCGGGCATGACGCATGGCTATGACAAAACTGAAGAGCTTGAATTGATCAATATTCTATATCTGCCTTCGCGACTTGGCATTTCCGGACTGGATATTGCGTCTTCCGAATTCTACGGCATGGCAATCAGCGGCAAAATCCCGTCAGAGAAAAATCTTGCCGCTCCGGTCGTGCAGTTGAACGAAGATGAACTTGCCGAAACACGGCGCTTATGCCGGGCGCTGGAAAAAGAACACGATGAGTGCGCCTACGGACATGAATTTGCCTGCCAGACCCTCTTTATGGAACTATTGCTGCTGTTCTCCAGAATTTATGAACGGCGCAAGAACCGGAAACGGGCGGCAACGCAGAACCGGATCGGCAATGTCATCGCATACCTGAACCGGCATTATGCTGAAAAAATAAGCCTGGAATCGCTCGCCGGCAAGGCCGGAATGTCGCAACGGAATATGATCCGGCTGTTTGAAATCGCCACCGGCTCCACGCCGGTAAACTATCTGCTTCATTTGCGGGTATATCAGGCGACAATAATGCTGCGGACAACCTCATTGAGTGTCAGCGCCATCGCGGAAAAATGCGGATTCAATGACAGCAATTATTTCACCCGCCAGTTTCACCGCCTGACATCCAGTACGCCGTCATCATTCAGAAAGGCAGTCAGCAGAAGATAAAATACGGCATGGAACGTTGACGCGACTGCGTCAATCCAGGTGTCTTACAATTTTCCAGGAGTAGTTAACCAGCGGACAGAACGGGAACCAGCCGTCTCTGATATAGTTTACCAGCCCGAACTGAATGCCGCGCCTGAAACCGACGTTGACCAGACCAATCTGCATGCAATCGCCGCCGCCGGAGACATTGACCACGCTGAGTTGAACCCCGTTAATGTTTTTGGCGTAGCTGGCAACACCGGTCTGCATGCCGAAAACATCCTGGGAAATATTGGTAAATACGGCCATTTGAAGTCCGTACATATCATTGGCCACATTTACTGCTCCCGGCTGAAAGCCGTTAAAGCTGGAAGCTAAATTCACAATACTGGCCTGAAGCCCGCTAAGCTCTTCACTATTTATGCAATATGGAATTGCCGCCTGGATGCCATCCAGTCTTTTGCTGACGCAGCCGATACCGGCAGTCTGAACGCCACCGATGTTTTCTGTGGCGGAAATGAACCACGAAGCTTCCAATCCGTATACGCGGCCAATGCCGGAACTGACGACCTGGCCGGTCTTGAATCCATAGACATTCGAAGTTCTGGTACACTCCGGAGTATCAAACCAGAACCCCACCTGGATGGGAGTAGATTTATCCAGAGGCTGAGCTTCAGGCCTGGCGGCGGCATCAGCGGCCCGCAGCCCGAAAGAGGCGGCAATAATCATAGTTGCAATCAAGAAAAATTTCATTTTTTCCCCCATAGTAAAATTATTAATATTTATGCCTGATCAGAAACAGTTTTTGCTGTTTCCTTATTATTACGCTTCTTTTTGCCGATTACCAGCATGATTACAACGAAAAACGACGGAATCAGGATGGTGCCGAATACGCACGATACCGCCATGCCGCCGAAAACCGTGGTTCCCAGAGCCTGGCGGCTCAAGGCGCCGGCGCCGGAAGCCGTGACCAGCGGCAGCACTCCCAGCACAAATGAAATTGCGGTCATGACGACAGCGCGGAACCGCAGTTTGGCGGCATGAATCGCAGCATCCGCCGGTGACAGATTTTCATCTTTTTCACACAGCTCCTTGGCAAATTCGACAATCAGAATGGCTGTTTTTGCCGCCAGTCCGAAAAGTAGAACGAATCCCACCTGCGTATAAATATTGTTGTCGATCCCCCGCGTAAACAACGCGGCCAGGGCGCCGATGAACGCAATCGGCACCGAGAGCATGACCGCGATCGGAATCATCCAGCTTTCATACTGCGCCACCAGGAACAGATAGATGAAGAACAGCGCCAGAATGAAAACAAAAATCACTTTGCCGCCGGCCAGCTTTTCCTGATATGACATATCGGTCCATTCATATTTCATGCCGGACGGCAGGGTTTTATCCGCCAGTTTCTCCATGGCATGCATCGCCTGTCCGGAACTCTGCCCGGCAGGGGCGGAACCGTTTACCGTCAGAGAGGAATACATATTATAGCGGGTAAGGAATTGCGGCCCGAACCTGGTTTCGATTTCGACCAGCGTATCCAGCGGCACCATTTCGCCATTCTGATTGCGTAATTTTATTGAAGACAGTCCGGTGATGTCAGAGCGGAACTGTGATTGCGCCTGAATTTCAACTTTATACACTTTGCCGAATTTATTGAAATCGTTGATGTAGGAATATCCCAGCAGTCCCTGGAAGGCATTGTTGATATCCTGAATCGCAACCCCCATTTTCAATGCTTTCTCGCGATCAACTTTGACATATATCTGGGGGACGCTGGATCTGAAAGTGGAAAATACCCCGGACATTGCCGGATCCTCATTCGCCTTGACGATCAAATCGTTGGCCGCGGCTGCCAGCCGTTGCGGATTGGTTCCGGCAGTATCTTCAATAACGAAAGAAAAACCACCGGAACTGCCCAGGCCTGGAATCGCCGGAACGGTGAAAGGCATGACCATGGCCTCCGGTATCTGATACAATTCCCCGCGCAATTTATTTATAATCGCACTCTGCTGCAATGCCGGGGTTTTGCGTTTAGCCCAGTCATCAAGAATAACAATAACCATGGCGTTGTTTGACGCGGCAGTGCCGGTTAAAATACTATACCCGGAAGTGACAATCACATCACTGACGCCGGGAGTGCTTTTCGCCATTTCAGTAACTTTGTCAACAACCCGCTGGGTGCGCGGCAGCGCGGCGCCGTCAGGCAGTTGAACATTAATAAAGAAAGCCCCCTGGTCTTCCTCCGGTATAAATCCGGTCGGCAGCAATCCGTACAATTTATAAGAAACAAACATCATCACCATATACATTAATAATATCAATACAGATTTCCTTACCAGCGTACTGACGATTGCAGCAAAACTTACGGAGATTTTGCCGAAAACAAAGTCGAACCAGCGGAAAAAAATAAATTTCCTTTTCGGCACAGCGCCGGGCGGACGCAGGATCAGCGCGCTCAATGCCGGACTGAGTGACAGCGCGTTAATCGAGGAAATCAGCACCGCGACAGAAATGGTGACGCCGAACTGACGGTACATTTCGCCGGTGATGCCAGGCAGAAAACAAATCGGAATGAACATTGCCAGCAGCACCATGGTGGTCGCGATAACCGGGCCGGTAACCTGCTCCATCGTTTTAATGGCGGCTTCTTTCGGCGGCAGCTTTTCCTCGGTCATCAGCCGGTTGACGTTTTCAATAACCACAATCGCGTCATCAACCACGATACCGATCGCCAGGATCAGTCCGAACAGCGTAATCAGGTTGATGGTGTAGCCGACAGCCAGCAGCACCGCGAAAGTGCCGATCAGCGAAACCGGGATGGCAATGGTCGGAATCAGCGTGGCGCGCCAGTCCTGCAGGAAGATGAAAGTAATCAGGATGACCAGGAAAACTGCTTCAAAAAGCGTAAGAATCATTTCCTCAATGGAAGTCTTGATAAATTTGGTGGTATCGTATTTAATGCCGTAGTCCAGATCATTGGGAAAGCGTTTTTTAAGATCCTCCAGTTTGGCGATGCAGTCTTTGGCAATATTCAGGCCGTTGGCGTCATTGAACTGATATACGGCCAGCAGGGATGACGGTTTGCCGTTCAGCCAGCCGGTGGAGTTGTAATTTTCCGCGCCGAGGTCCACATTGGCGACATCCTTAATCCTGACGCTGGCGCCGTCCGGAGTCTGCCTGATAACGATATTCTTGAATTCTTCGACGTCCTTCAAGCGCCCCTGGGTTTGAACTGTAAGCCGCAAAAGCTGCTTATCGCTGCACGGGGGATCGCCGATGGCGCCGGCGGAAACCTGGATATTCTGAGATTTTATGGCATTGGTGATATCTTCGGTAGTCATTTTCAGGCTGGCCATTTTATCCGGATTCAGCCAGATGCGCATGGAATATTTCAATTCGCCCAGCATATAAACATCGCTGATGCCCGGAATACGGCTGATCTCATCCTGTATATTGATTGAAGCATAATTGCAGAGAAACAGCGAATCATAAGTTCCTTTAGGCGAGTAAATGCAAATTACCAGCAGCATGTTGCTGGATTTCTCTTTTACAATCACGCCCTGGCGCCGGACTTCGTCCGGCAGATTGGCGCTGGCCCAGTTCACCCGGTTCTGAACATTAACCGTATTCATGTCCCCGCTGGTGCCGGGCGCAAAAGTCACCGTGGTAACCGCGGCACCGGAATCCGAACTGGTGGAAGACATATAAAGCATATCCTTGACGCCGTTAACCTGAGCTTCAATCGGCTCGATCACCGTCTGCTGCACGGTCAAAGCATCCGCGCCGGGATACGCCGAAGTGATCTGCACCTGCGACGGCACAATGTCCGGATACTGGGTCACCGGCAGCGCCAGCATCGCGATAAAACCCGCCAGGGTAATGACAATGGAAACTACAAATGAAAATTTCGGTCGTTCAATAAAAAAACGGCTGATCATATTAGCCCCTTTAGCGTCTGGTTGATTTATGTTCCGTCTTCGGTTCCGGCCCGGGTAATACCAGCTTCGGCTGCGGCGCGTTGTTTGAGGACTTCGTTAACAACTCCTGGCTGACTGCCGGGGCCGTACTTTCAGCCGCGGCGGCGGATGAGCCGGCAGCATCAAGCGCGCCTGGAGCAGCCATTACTTCGGCCTTGACCTTTATGCCCGGCCGCACTTTCTGAATACCGTCCACTATAACCATTTCCCCTGCCTGCAGGCCGGATTTCAGCCCGATATCCATATCCTGCTCATCCTGATCCGCAACTGGAACAATCTTGCGTCTTTCCACTATATCTGATTTGTTCACAATCAACACCGATTTACCCGTCTGGTCTTCGATAACGGCGTTACGCGGGACCATTACCGCCATGGTTGATTCTTTAATCTCTATTCTCACCTTGACATACATGCCCGGCATCAAAAGCGATTTAGGATTCGGAAATGTCGCCTGCATCAACAGGGTTCCGGTCGAAGAATTTACCTTATTATTCCAGAATGTTATTTCGCCCGGCTGGTCATATGGTTTCCCATCCTGAAAGAAAAGTTTTACAACCAGAAAATCTTTTTTAACATTATCCTTGTCGCGCATAAAATTGAGCAAATCTACTTCGCTTAAGTTGTATTGCACGCGCGCCGGATCAATCCTGGCAATATCCGCCAGCATTCCGCTTTCCGGGCCCACCAGATTGCCCACGCTGTAAGTTGCCAGGCCGACCCTGCCGTCAAACGGCGCTTTGATTTCAGTATAACTCAAGTTAAGATTGGCCTGATCCAGTTTAGCCTGGGCGCCGAGAACGCTGGCGTCAGTTTCCATCTTTTTAGCGGTCGCGTCGTCGTAAACTTTCTGTGAAACCGCGTCCTTCTGGTACAATTCCTTTTGACGGACATAGTTTGTATCGGCATTTTTCTGATTGGCCTGCATCATCATCAGCGTTGCCTGAGCAGCTTTTACGTCAGCAATATACTGCCCCTGCTCAATCATATAAAGCAGCGCGCCTTCTTTTACCGTCTGGCCTTCCTGAAAATTCTTTTTTACCAGAAAGCCGCTAACCCTGGCCATCAGCTTTACATGATCATAGGCAACAACCTGCCCTACCTCTGTGGAGTGTGGCGAAATAGAACCCGTGACTGCCGGAGCTACCACCACTGCGGGGATTATCGGCGGCGGCGGCGGCGGCTCTTTGCACCCTGAAAAAATTAACATCGCAAAACACAGCGCAGCACAAATACTTATCGCTTTCATATCGCCTCCATGATGAAGATACGACAGATAACTTCCCGCTGAATCAGTTCCTGAAACTGCAGCCATCTTCTGCCGCCTTTATATTTTAAAAAGCTTTTATAATCAAAATTTAACTAATCCCCATGTTATTGAAGATAAATTTATTTTCGCCTTTTTCAAGAGAAATATCAGATTGTTAAAAAAAATACACTATTTTTTTTGCCTTGTTATTCCTGATTATTCATATTATAGAGCCAATTGCAAAACTCGATTTTTGCGGGAATTCAAAAGACATAATCCAGAATTCAGAATGAAATTCTAACTCAAATCCAGTTCGTTTTCCAATTATT
>JBAWXM010000188.1:0-9783 GCA_037144075.1 Lentisphaerota bacterium
CCGCAGGCTCGAATCATATCAATCCTTATATGTTTCGTTCCTACGGAACTCCAAATTTTTATTATCATTATTCACCGGACTAAAGTCCGGTGCTACAATATGTATCGCTCCGCCGGAGCTTGTTTTGACAGTTCTACTTTATTTTATCAGGCGTTATGACAAAAAAGTGTCAACTACCTTTTGAAACATGCCAATATCTAGGCATAATCGGGCTGCAAAAATGCTAGAATTGAACAGTCATGTCTGCATGTGCTTTTACCGTGTGCCAGTTTTTATGGAATGAAAGAGCATGGCATTGTTGGCTTGGCGGTAGGCGGAAGCGGTCATGCCGGTTTCAAGGTGGAAGCGGCGGGAAAAATACAACTGGTCGTTGAAGCCGGATTGGGCGGCAATCCCGCCGATGCTTAGAATTGTTTCCGTTAATAATCTGCGCGCTTTTCTGATCCTGCGGTCGATCAGAAATTCCCCCGGCGGCAGTTGAATATACATCAGCCAGTAACGGCGGAAGGTGGCAGACGATATGCCCATTTCGTCTGCGATTGCGTCAAAATCATGATAATCTTCGGGATGCAGCGTAATCCGCATTGCGATTTCATGGATATGCCGTTCGTATTTGCCGGTATGCAATCCGGTTCTTTCAATCAAACTTTCCAGCACCATCCATTCGCAAAGGTGGTCGATGCGGTCGGCATTGCCGGGGGTATCCGGCTGCATCATCAATCGCCTGGCTGTTTCCACCGCTTCCGGAATATGTCTGGTTTCGCTGATATTCCACATGAACATGCCGTCTTTGAACAATTTTCTTTCCCGGAGAGCGCTACCGGCTGATTCCGGATAGATAATGTAAAATTCATCCCAGGTTGTTTCGGGGCCGTAATCCATCACTTCGCCCGGCCACTGGGTCAGTACGCAGGGGGCCTTTACTTCATGTAATTTGCCTTGATAGCGATAATTGCCGTGACCGTTAAGTATCAAGGAGAAATTATATGAATTGAAGACCATATTAATCCGGTTTGCTTTACGGTTTATCCAGCCGACTTGCGCGACTTGCGGAGCAGTATTGAAACTGCGTTTTATTCCGGCAAAATGTTTGGTTATATTCACTATGCCGGCAGTTTTGTTATTATTGAGTAAATAATCCATATTAATAGATATGCCGTCCATTGTTATATTAAACATGAAATATTATAATTAATAAATAGTATATAATGCTACTTTACTAAATTCAATAAATAAGGTTGTGGAAATGGCAAAAAAGGTGAAAGTCGGGGTTATCGGCTGCGGTAATATCAGCGATGCTTATTTTAAAGCGTCACATACATTCAAGAATGTGGAGATGGTGGCCTGCGCCGATCAACGGCGGGAGGCGGCCGAAGCCAAAGCTGTAGTTTACGGGTTGAAAATACTGACCGTCGAAGAGTTGCTGGCGGATAAATCCATCGAAATCGTGTTGAATCTGACCACGCCTCAGGCGCATACTGAAATCAATCTGCTTGCGCTAAAGGCCGGAAAGCATGCATACTGTGAAAAACCTTTCGGGCTTGACCGGAAGTCCGGCAGGGATGTCCTGCGTATGGCGGAGAAGCAACAACTTTATACCGGTTGTGCCCCCGATACTTTTCTTGGCGGCAGCCATCAGACCTGCCGTAAGCTGATTGACGACGGCGCTATCGGCGCCCCGCTTTCCGGCACGGCATACATGATGTGTCACGGCCATGAATCCTGGCATCCCGCGCCGGCGTTTTATTATCTCAAAGGCGGCGGTCCGCTGTTTGACATGGGGCCGTATTATATTACCGCGCTGATAAATATGCTGGGTCCGGTCAATAAAGTTGCCGCTATCAATACCAGAGGTTTTAAAACCAGGCTTGCCACGTCTGAAAAGGCCAAGGGGCAGCGTCTGAAAGTTGAAGTCAATACTCATGTTGCCGGATTGCTGGAGTTTGTCTCCGGCGCGGTAATTACCCTGGTTACCAGTTTCGATGTATGGAAACATACTAACCACAATATCGAAATTCACGGTTCTGCAGGCAGTCTGCGCGTTCCCGACCCCAACGGTTTCGGCGGTAAAATCTCGATATTTAAACCGGGCATGCAGAACTGGGAGGATGTGGTCCCGGAGTTCGGATATCTGGAAAACATGCGCAGCATCGGACTGGCCGATATGGCGGAGTCCATCCGCCGGCAGATTCCATGCCGCTGTTCCGGCGAACTGGCATTTCATGTGCTGGATGTCATGTGTGCGCTGGAGGAAGCGTCCGACGCCGGAAAACATATCACGCTCAAGAGCGTTTGCGCCAGGCCGGAGGCGCTGCCGGTCGGACTCAAGCACGGAAAATTGTTTCTCAATTGATAACATATATAGAAAGACGATGATTATGAGTAAAAAAGCTTTTATGACCTGGGGCGGCTGGGACGGACATGAACCGGAACAGACCGCAAATTTATTCGGCAAACTGCTGACTGAGCATGGTTTTGAAGTGGAAATCTGTAATTCGCTGGAGCCGCTGGCCGATAAAACCAGAATGGCATCGTTTGACCTGATTATCCCGGTATGGACAATGTCTAAAATCAGTAAAGAGCAGGCGGACGGATTGCTGGAAGCGGTCAGGAACGGCGCCGGGATCGGCGGCTGGCACGGCGGCATGTGCGATGCTTTCCGCGAACATACTGAATATCAGTGGATGACCGGCGGACAGTGGGTGGCGCACCCCGGCAACATCATCGAATATGAGGTCAATATCATCGATCATGATGATCCCGTAACTCGCGGCATCAAGGATTTTAAAATCCGTTCAGAACAATATTACATGCATACCGATCCGGGCAACAAAGTACTGGCGACTACCACATTTTCAGGGGAGCATGCCGACTGGATCGACGGAACCGTTATGCCGGTTGTCTGGAAAAGAAAATATGGTAAAGGGCGTGTTTTTTACAGCTCGCTTGGTCATGTGGCTGAAGATTTTGCAAACTGTCCGGAAGCAAAGGGAATTGCGCTTCGCGGCCTGCTCTGGGCAGCTCGTTAAGCAGAATTATGGGAAAAGTGTTCAACGATCTCCGCTGGCGTCCTGAATTCATGCGGACTGTTCTGAAGCACGGCTGGCGTCAAGCACTTTTTCCCATGGTTCTTTATAGAATTCGTCTTTATTGGAAAAGACGTTGTATTTGACGATCTGATAGAATGCTGAAACGCCGTCTTTCCAGGTAATCTTCTTGCCTTCGTTGTATTTCCGCGGATTGTAGGAGATGGGAACTTCCCAGATGCGGAGCTGTCTGGATTTGGCCAGTTTCGCCGTGAATTCAACTTCGATGCCGAAACGCTGGGAATCCAGATTGAGGTTCTGCACGATTTCACGCCGGAAAGCTTTATAACAGGTTTCCATATCGGTTAAATGGATGTCAGAAAAGAGATTTGATAAAAAGGTCAGGACTTTATTGCCCATCTCGTGCCGGAAATATCTTACTTGTCCGGGAGTACCCATGAATCTTGATCCGTAAACTACCTCGGCTTTGCCGGCTGCCAGGGGGGACAGCACCAGCGGATAATCTTCCGGATTATACTCAAAATCGGCATCCTGGATGATTACGAAATCTTTGGTTGCTTCAGCGATGCCGCGGATTACGGCGGCGCCTTTGCCGTGGTTGGTTTCCTGGTACAGGATAGTGATATTCTCTCTGTTCTTCAATGTCTCCAACCTTTGCCGGGTATGGTCTTTTGAAGCATCGTCGATAATGATTATTTCTCCGGTTTCCGGCCTGGCCAGAACCCGTTCCACGATACCCAGCACGGTATCTTCCTCATTGTATACGGGAATGATCACGCTCAGGCGTTTCTCGATATTGACATTGAGGCTGAAATTTAAAATCATATACTGTTTTTCCTAGTTTTTCATGCCCAGTTCGGCGGACCTTGCGGCGGCGGCGGTTACCGCTTTGACAACAGTTCCCCTGAACGAATTCTCTTCTAAAACTGCCAGTCCGCGGATAGTAGTTCCGCCCGGTGAAGTGACTTGATCGCGCAGCACCGCCGGATGAGTTCCGGTTTCCAGCACCATCAGCGCCGCTCCGGCAACGGTTTGCGCCGCCAGTTTAAGCGCGATATCTCTTGGCAGGCCGGCATTGACGCCGCCGTCAGCCAGTGATTGAATGAAGTCGAAGACGTAAGCAGGCCCGCTGCCGCTGAGTCCGGTCACTGCGTCCATTAACGACTCGTTGACGCAGCAGAAACTGCCGACCGCTCCGAGGATTTTTTCAGTTTCAATGATATCCTGGGCGGATACTTTCTCCGCGGTTGAATAGGCGGAAATTCCCTGTCCGATCAAGGCCGGAGTATTAGGCATTACCCGGACAATCCGGCTGCCACCGGTGACAGTTTTCAACGTCGCGATTTTAATTCCGGCGGCTATTGATATGATTAGTTTGTCTTTCAGTAACGCGGATTTACCCAGGAGCGCGTCAGCAATCTGCTGCGGCTTGACGGCGATGATCACAATATCCGCTTTTGCCAGAATTTTATCCGGCGAATCGGTATGTACTTGAATCCCGGTAGCCGCATGGAACAACTTGGCTGACTGGGCGGACACGTCAAAAGCTTTGAGGTTTGCGGCCGGAATACCGTTTTTTACCAGCCCTCCGGCGATTGCCGAAGCCATTTTTCCGGCGCCGATAAAAACTATGCTGGAACTTGTTTTCACAGTTTTACCCTCTTATCAAATATTTAACCTGTGTTTTGATTCAAACGGACTGAGCTAAATTTACACGGGGATTTTGACTAAACAAGGTGGAAATACGGCATCAGCGTCAAAATTTTACTTTTTTACGCTTCCCCTGGTCAGATATGCATTTTCGCGGAATAATCATCCCGTGCCTGAAGCATGGCCATGACATGTTCGGCCGGCGTGTCTCTGGTAATCTGCTCTGTAGAGAGGATATAGCCGTCCGGTCCGGCATCGTTCAGCGCCTTTATGCAGATATCATATATTTTTTCCGGACTCAGCGGTTCCAGTACATGGACTGCGTCAATATTGCCTTTGAGACAGATTTTTCCGCCCACCCGTCTTTTGGCGTCTTTAAGTTCAATGTCGCCGCCGGCGGAGAAGGCGTCCAGCGATTCAATGACATCGGCGCCGGTCGCCGTCATGTCTTCAAGAATCATGCTGATTCTGCCGCAAATATGCAACAATGCTTTCATGCCGCTTGCATGGACGAATTCGATAGATTTTTTCTGATGTTCAAAAAACATTGTACGGTAAGTATCCGGCGAATAGAAACTGCATGAAGCGCAAGCGTCTCCGGTGTAGATACCGTCTGCACCGAGTTCTTTCAGTGCCAGTATTACCTGCCGGATGGCTTCATTTCTTCTTTCCATGACGGCATTGCACAGTCCGGGATCGGTTATTGTTGCGATCATGGCAGCTTCCGTTCCCAGATTACTGTTTAATGCATTAGCTGACTGTCCGCAGGCAAATCCGAATAGAAACCGTTTCCCTTTGAATTCGCGGATATATGCTTTCAAAGATTGATACTCCGGCCTCTGCAATAATTCCTTATATGATATTACCGGGATTTTATCAATATCGGCGGCGCTCTTTAACAGAGGTTCCGGCAATGCGGCGGGAATGAAATCTTTACGGTCATTCAGAACATGCCCGGAAATTTCGCCGGTCTTGCGGTCTTTCCAGACCAGCATATCATCAATCATTTCCAGTTTGATATTCTCCGGAACAAACTGGCCAAACCGCATATAGATAATGTCGTTTTTGTATAATCTGGCGCTGTTGATCATTGCCTGCGGAATCAGATCCGGCTCAAGATACATTTCATGAACCTTGCGCCCCAGCAGCCGGATCGCGTTTTCAGGAGATTCATAGGCGTGAAAAGGAATTATATCCGGAACCTTCAGCGCCAGCGCTTCAAGGACTCTTGTTCTGGACGACATATTCATACTTTTACCTTCCATATGACAGTGACTGGACATATTTTTGAGCTATGATATATTTTATCCTGTCATTATTGATTTCACAATAATCCTGACGGGCGGATTAATATTCATAACGGGCAGAATCAATGAAAGCGGTTGAAAGTAAAAATTTGCCGGATGATAGATTTTTCAGACGCTTTGGCGCTGATATAAGACTGAAGTCAGCGAATTTTTATGCGGCGCCGCCTTCGGCCGCGACTACTTTTCATTTACATCCTGATCTGCTCCATATTGCATACATACTTTCCGGAAAATGCGTATGCCGGATGGCTGTAGATCGCTATGAACTCGGTTCAGGCATGATGCACTTTGTTTTTCCAAACGAGCTGCATCAGTATCAGGCGGATGCAGTGTCGCCGTATATCGCTTATTTTGTTCATATTTTCTGGATCGGCAGCAGGCAGGACTTTCTGCCCAGAACGATTAAACTTTCCGGCAGAGCAAAGGATGAGATTGAAGCGCTGCTGCGGCGTATGAATACGTTGTCAGTTTCTCCGGAAACAGCTTCCGGCAGGATTAAACTGCACGGCTTGCTGAGCCTGCTTATGGCCGAGGTAATTGACTTGTCAGTTGATGGCACGGAAGTGGCAAACTGCCGGATTTGTCCTGATGACCGCCTCGCCGGAGTACTTGCCGGGTTATCTGCCCCGCCGTTCGATTTTCCTGGAATAGATCAATTGGCTGGAAAAATGAAGATGGGCCGCCGGGTTTTTACCGATTATTTCCGCACTGTCACCGGAATGTCGGTAAGGGAATACCATCTTCGATGTAAAATGTATTACGGACGCTCTCTGGTGAATTCAGGCGAGTTTAATTTAAAAGAAACCGCATTTCAGTGCGGTTACGCCAATCCGCAGAATTTCTCCAGGGCTTATAATGATTATTTCAGCCGCAAGGAATGTAAAGCTGACTAATCGTAACTATGGCGCTTATTCAAATAACTGTGTTTGGGATGAATTGTTCTTCTTCATTCCGTCAACCGTATCGTCTATTTTTTCTTTGGTTTCATCGCTTTTATCTTTGACTTTACTCTTCGTGTCTTGATATTTACTTGCTGCATCGTGAAGTGTTTCGGAAACAGATTCTTTTATGCTTGAGGCTTTTTCTGAAATACCGGAAAACGAATAGCCGGATTCTTCAAGTTTTGGCTTCACGATAAACCAGAATATAACGACGATTGCCGTGATAACCAGAATCAGACAGCCAACCACTTCTCCGAAAATATTTCCGCTTTTTTTTGCATCAGCCATGTATGTAAATCCTTAAATTTCCTGATTTCAATAAATATACGATGGCAGGAACTCAAAGTCAATCCTTATAAATAATGATATTATTTTGCTTTTTCCGCCGGACTGGCTATATTCTTTAGCTTTTTATCATGGGAAATATTATGAGTTTGATTTTAGGCATAGAAACTAGTTGTGACGAGACTTCCGCCGCGGTGGTCAAGGACGGATATCAGGTTTTGAGCAACAGCGTGGCATCGCAGATTGCCAAACACGCGGTTCACGGCGGTGTGGTGCCGGAACTGGCGGCGCGCGAACATCTGGTGGCGCTCAATCCTGTGCTCTCCGATGCTTTGAGCACTGCCGGGGTGACAATGCGGGATATTGACGCGGTCGCTGTAACCAACGGTCCCGGACTGATGCCGGCGCTGCTGGTCGGCTTGAATTTTGCCAAAGGGCTGGCCGCAAGCCATAAACTGCCGCTGATTGGAATTAATCATTTTATCGCCCACATTTATGCGGCGTTTCTCGATGACGGCGCCGGACGCCTGGAAACTCCGGATTCATATCCGATTCTGGCGCTGGTGGTTTCAGGCGGCCATACCTCGCTGCTGCTGATTGACGATCAGGGCAGGGCGCGTCTGATCGGCTATACTATTGATGACGCCGCCGGCGAAGCACTGGACAAGGCGGCTAAACTGCTCGGGCTGGGGTATCCCGGCGGACCGGTGATTGACAAGATTGCGACGCAGGGCGATGCCAGGCATTTTAATTTTCCGCGGCCGCTTACCGGCAGCGCGGGAAAAGCGGTGCCGGATGAACACAAATTCAATTTCAGTTTCAGCGGGGTTAAAACCTCTCTGCTTTATCATGTTTCAAGGTTGAGCGATAACGGGCATCTGGAAGGCCCATTGCTTAATGACACCGTTGCTTCATATCAGGAAGCCGTGGTTGATGTGCTGTGCCGGAAAACCGTTGCGGCGGCGAGAGAATTCAATGCAGCTTCGATAGTCGTTTGCGGCGGAGTCGCCTGTAACTCCAGACTCAGAACGCTTATCGTGGAGGAAGCTCCTAAAAAAATGAGACTGTATCTGGCACAGCGCAAATACTGTACTGACAATGCGGCGATGGTTGCCGGGCTGGGCTGGCATTACTTTAATAACAATGCGGCCGGTGATCTCGGCATTGATGCTTTCGCCCGTCTGCCGATGATAACTCAGGTGCCGTTTGTGAAGGTTGTCAGACCATGAATACTTGTGTGATATTTGATCTTGACGGCACGTTGATTGATTCCAGACAGGATCTGGCTGACGCGGTAAACTGGATGCGTTCTCAATTCAACCTTGCTCCGCTGGCTCTGGAGCAGGTTGTCGGATATATCGGCAACGGAATCAAACTGCTGGCGGAACGTTCGCTGGAAGGTTCGGATATTACCGTTGAAAAAGGAATGCCATTTCTGAAGGAATACTATCATAATCATATGGTGGACAATACCTGCCTCTATCCGGGAGTGGCTGAAGGTCTGACCCGGCTGCTGGACAGCGATATTAAACTGGCGGTCATCACTAATAAGCCCCATTCCGCGACGTTGAAAATATTGAAGGAACTGCGTATTTACGACAGGTTCGATACCATTATCGGCGGAGACAGCGGATTTCCTTTGAAACCGGATCCCGCCCCGCTGCAGCATTTCGTGGAAAAATGCGCCGCCATTCCGGCGCAAAGCTGGATGTGCGGAGACCACTACACTGATCTGGAAGCCGGCAGGCGCGCCGGAATGAAACGTTGTTTCGCCGCTTATGGTTTCGGAAATCCCAAAGATGAGCTGTGTGAATATTCCGTTTCTACTTTTCCGGAATTTATCAAGCTTTGCCTGGCTTAGGAGTTGTGAAAAAATAAGTGGTATTTTTATACGCAGTTATCCGGGAGAAATTCCAGCTTTGCCGGTGAGGAGCAAAGCTGTGGCGCTTTGTAACGAAGCGGCGGAACTGGAAGTTACCCGGAGACCACAGTAGAAAGTGCCAGTTATTTTTGAACGACTCCTTAAAACATGCGCAGGAATTTTTATGCATAAAAAAACGGTTATTCTGACTTTTGACGATGCGGTGTCGAACCACCGCGCGTTTGTCGCGCCGCTGCTGAAGGAGCTCGGTTTCAATGCCACCTTTTTTGTCTGCCAATTTCCGCCGGATTTTGCGACCAACAAAGTGCAGTATATGACCTGGGATCAGATCAAGGAACTCAACAACATGGGCTTTGAAGTTGCCAACCATACCCTTACCCACGCCGGTCTGGCCAATATCACCCCTGAAGAATTTGAAAAGCAGTTGCTGGATTTGGAATCTTTATTCAAGCGTCACGGGATTCCGAAGTCGGAAAATTTTGCCTATCCGGGCGGACCGGGCGCCGCTTATGCGCCGCCGGTTCTGCAAAAGCACGGCTTTAAAACTGCCAGAACCGTCCGCAACGCTGCATGGAATGTCGCTGATGATGACCGCTGGCTGATTCCGTCAATCCCCGTTCACGGCCCGGACGATTCAGTGTTGAAGACGGCGCTGGATTTAGCGGCGCCGG
>JBAWXM010000189.1:0-9742 GCA_037144075.1 Lentisphaerota bacterium
TTATTTTATCAGAGCGTTATGACATAAAAGTGTCAACTACCTTTTGAAACATGCCGTAAAAACCAGTTAAAAATGTTGATTAGCAGTATATTCTGACTATTGCGAAGTACTAATAAACAACTAACCTGACAGGTGATTATGTACAAAATACAGCAGGGAAGCGAAGAAATCAATTCCAATGGGGGGATTTCTTTAATCGGAGCATTGCTCAGTAAAATGATGACGGATTTTTTTATTTCAGTAATTGCGATTTTGCAAAAATGAGTTAGTTTAATGATTTAACCAAAGTACGCCAACGATAGCATGAATATTAAAAACCATAAAAATGGAGCAGGAATGATGGATTATATTGCGCAAATGCAGAATCTGCCGAAGAAACATGAATTCTTCATCGGGTTCGACAGTGACGGATGTATTTTCGACACCATGGAAATCAAGCAGAAAGAGTGTTTCTGTCCGAATTTTGTCAAACATTTCGGGATGCAGGCTGCCAGCAAGTATGCGCGTGAAGTATGGGAATTTGTCAATCTTTACAGCAAGACCCGCGGCTGCAACCGCTTCCTGGCTGTCCAGCGCGCCATTGAACTGATTCGCGAACGCAAAGAATTCACGGCGCGCGGCATCGCCGTTCCGATGCTGAGCGAACTTGACGCCTGGCTCAAAGAGGAAAGCAAGCTTGGCAACCCGACGCTGAAAGCCAAAGTTGCCGCCACCGGCAGCAAAGAACTCGGCATGATCCTGGACTGGAGTCTCGAAGTCAATGAAGACATCGCCGAAATGGTTCACGGCATTCCTCCGTTCCCCGGCGTGAAGGAAGTCCTGGCCAAGGGTTACCCCAAAGCCGACATGATTGTCGTTTCCCAGACCCCGCTGGAAGCGCTCACCAGAGAATGGGAGGAAAACAAGATTGACCATTATCTCGGAATGATCTGCGGACAGGAACACGGCACTAAAACTGAACATCTGAAATATGTCACATCCGGCAAATATTCACCGCAAAAGGTATTGATGATCGGTGACGCCCCCGGCGATCTGAAAGCCGCACAGAAGAATGGCGTATTGTTCTTCCCGATCATCCCCGGACATGAGGAACTTTATTGGGCAAAACTTAACGAAGAGGGGCTTGACCGCTTCTTCGCCGGCGACTTCGCCGGCAAATATCAGGACAACCTGATGGAAGAATTTGACAAATCACTGCCGGAAAATCCGCACTGGAACTAGTCAAAAACATCCTTTGGCTCCGGGAAACCCCTTCCGGAGCCTTTTTTCTTGTCTGTATTTGATTTTTTTTGAAAAAATATTTTGAATATTGATTTTTAAACCGTAAATTAACTCTGTCGGCATTTTGAGGCGACGTTAAATATAACAGATGGGGTTTCAGAGTAATGTTTAATTATCAGAAGTTATCCAGGTTTTTTAGAAGTGATATCGGTATCGACTTAGGTACTGCAAACTGTCTTGTTTTTGTAAAAGACAAGGGAATAGTTCTACAGGAACCTTCTGTTGTCGCGATTACAGAAAACACCAAGGAAGTGCTGGCCGTCGGCACCGATGCTAAAAAAATGCTTGGCAGAACTCCCGGTAATATTCGCGCTGTACGGCCGATGAAAGACGGAGTTATCGCTGATTTTGAAATTACCGAACACATGCTGCGTTATTTTATACAGAAAGCCATGACTCATGTGCCATGGCGGCAGCGCCTCCTTCAGCCAAGAGTGCTGGTCGCTGTCCCGTCCGGAATCACCGAAGTGGAAAACCGCGCCGTCAAAGACAGTGCCAAACGCGCCGGTGCCGGCGACGTTGTGCTTGTTGAAGAACCGATGGCGGCGGCTATCGGCGTAGGACTTCCGGTCAGTGAGCCTTCCGGCAGCATGATTGTTGATATCGGCGGCGGTACTACTGAAGTCGCGGTTATCTCGCTTTCCGGCATCGTCTGGGCCAGAAGCGTGCGCGTCGGCGGGGATGAACTAGACGCCGCTATCTGCCAGCACATGAAACGCGTTTATAACTTGATGATCGGAGAACGCACATCCGAAAAAATCAAGATGGATATCGGCAGCGCTTACCCTACCAATGATGACGCCAGCATGGAAGTAAAAGGCCGTGACCTGGTTTCTGGTCTACCGAAAACCATCCGCATTACCGCCGGCGAAATCAGAATGGCGCTGCAGGAACCGATCACCAGCATCATTGAAGCGGTAAGAACCACGCTCGAACGTTGTCCGCCGGAACTGGCCGCCGACCTGATTGACCGCGGCATTATGCTTGCCGGCGGCGGTGCCCTCCTCACCGGCCTTGACCGTCTGATCGTTGAAGAAACCGGACTGCCGGTATTTGTTGCCGAAGATCCGCTGAAAGCTGTGGTCAAAGGCACCGGCATCATGCTTCAGGAAATGGATAACATGACCAGAACCATGTCCTGACCTTAATAATGAATAATTGTCAATACCATAGCCCAAAATAACATTTTTGGGCTGTTTTTTTTATAAATATGAGGACTGCAAATGCTCTTCAATCTGGCAGTAATAACCATTGCCGCATTGTTGATGAACCGGATTTTTGAACTTATTAAATTACCGGGGTTGCTGGGCATGATCCTGACCGGGATTGTGCTGGGACCTTACTGCCTGGATTTCATATCTCCGCTGCTGCTGAATATTTCAGCCGAGCTGCGCACCGCCGCGCTGATTGTGATCCTGATCCGCGCCGGACTGGGCATCAATCGCGAAACCCTGAATAAAATCGGCATTCCAGCATTAAAAATGAGCTGCATCCCCGGCATTGTTGAAGGTTTTACCATCATGCTTGTGGCGCATCATCTGCTGCCGCTGCCGTGGCTGGAAGCTGGAATGCTGGGCTTTATCATCGCGGCGGTTTCGCCTGCGGTTGTAGTTCCGCAAATGCTTGAACTCAAGAAAAACGGGTTCGGACAGAACCGTGAAGTGCCGACATTGCTGCTGGCCGGAGCATCGCTGGACAATATTTTTGCCATTACCATTTTCGGGGTTTTCCTGAGCTTGTTTTGTGACGCCGGACAGAATATTGTGAGCATTGCCGTAAAGCTTCCGCTGGGAATAATTGCCGGACTGGCGGCGGGCCTGCTGGCCGGATGGCTGCTCTCCGGTCTGTTCAAGAAATTTGAAATGCGCGACACAAAAAAAATGATCGTCTTTCTAGTGGCGGCTATTTTGCTGAACAGCCTGGAGAGTTTTAAGAATATCAAGAATATCCTGCCTGTCGCCAGCCTGCTTGGCGTCATGGCAATGGGTTTTGTCCTGCTTGAAAAGAATAATGATACCGCCAACCGGCTGGCGTCAAAATTCGGCAAAGTCTGGGTTTTCGCCGAAATCCTGTTGTTCGTGCTGATCGGAGCACAGGTAAACATCAGCGTCGCGCTGAATGCCGGACTCATCGGCGGCTTGATTATCTTAATCGGACTGGCAGGCAGAAGCATCGGAGTATGGCTGGCTTTATTCGGCTCAAAACTAAACTCGCATGAAAAGCTTTTCTGCGTGCTGGCTTATTTTCCCAAAGCCACGGTTCAGGCGGCAATCGGGGCCATCCCGCTGGCATGCGGAGTAAAATCCGGTGAGACAATTCTGGCAATAGCGGTGTTCAGTATAATCCTGACCTCACCGCTGGGAGCCATACTCATCACCCGCACCAGCCGTACTTTGCTGAAAAAACATCCGGCAGACAGTTCAAAATAGATATACTCTATAAGGCTGAAAATTTAACATAGACGAATAGGATTGTGGATTGGATTTTTTCGATCCGCCTGATGGGCGATATGAATATCGCCTGAAGAAGGAGCGGAAAAATACAGCCGCAAGACACTCGCCGCAAAGCGGTTGCGATCTTTTGAGTCTTAATTCGCGCTAATCGAGGCCTTCGATACCCCGGTATCGGCAGCCTCTCAGAATACGAACCAATTCTCAAAATCTTCGCAATCTATTTTAAATTTTCAGCCTTATAGAGTATATATTCCAGAATTAATACGAATCCCTGTCCAGCGCCCACTTCTGCAATTGCTTTTCGGTTTCAGCCCATTTTATATCTTTCACAGTCTCATAGAATTTCGTGAAATATGCTTTCATGGCATGCTGAAAGATATCCAGATTCATGATTCTCTCGGCAAAGCGCGCATGTATGTCCATTTCTTCGCCTTCCGGCAGCGAAATCCCGGTGAACGTGAAATGGTCGGCGTCAAAAGTACCAGCCCAGACATCCTCGCCGCGCGCCATGGCGAACTTGGCTTTCTTGAGTTTCTTGCCGACGATCAATGCCGCTTTGGCTTCGGCGCTGCGCTGCGGACTGCCGCCCTTCTTGATCGTGGTTTCGGCCGAGCCCTGGGCTTCGGCGGAATAGGCAAAAGTCAGCGGCCCTTCAATCATTATATCAAACTCACCGAACTGTTCCAGCGACACGCGTCCGCCTTCTTTTTCGCTGTAATACCACAGCCAGGTAAGAAAATCGCGCCCTGGCGTGATTTCACCGTCCGGACGGTCGGAAAAGTTGATGACAGGCAGATCGGCCTCGGTCTTCTGAAACATCTCCTCCATCATTTCGCCGATGCTCAACTGGCGCGGCTCGATGTTGGTGGTCTTGTAGAAAAACGCGATAAAGTTGTCAATCTGCGAAGTGGAACCGGTTCCGAGATAAAGCAGATTGGTGGTCAAATCAACCACTACCGGAACCCCGGCCAGCGACGGCGGCATTTTCATCAGATGCTTCTCGATAACATCTTTCTTTATCTCGCGTTTAACATTCGACGGCACCATAACCGATTCATGCGCCTGCATATAAACCAGTTCTTCGCGTTTGCAGATGGCTTTCATCAGGACGGACGGAATCTTCCGCTCGGCTTTCCGCAGATTCAGATAAAGATGGCCTCCGCAAATAGCGGTTTCTTCGTCAATCTTGGATTCCAGCAGATGCCGTCCGCTGACCCAGCCGATCTGCGGCTCGTCCTTTACCTGGTCAAGCATCCCGGCGGTGTCCGCCGCAAAAAGTTCCAGATAGTTTTCCGGCAGTTTAGACGCCAGTTTAAAGATTGATACGGCAAAAGTTCCATGTTCAAAAGGCATAATATATTCAACTCCTGTTATGTTATTTAAAATCTGCTAAATCTATTGCCAAAACTGCCGGTTTGCCAGTTCTTTTGCATTCTTATCCGTGAATTATACTCTGCACTGCTGAAAATTTAACATAGATTGCGAAGATTTTGAGAATTGGTTCGTATTCTGAGAGGCTGCCGATACCGGGGTATCGAAGGCCTCGAAGAATGCGAATCCAAACTCGAAAGATCGCAATCCCGCAGGCGCGGGACTAGCGTCTTGCGTCCGTATTTTTCCGTTCCTTCTTCCGGCGATATTCATATCGCCTGTCAGTCAGATCGAAAAAATCCAATCCACAATCCTGCTCGTCTATTTTTAAATTTTCAGCAGTGCAGAGTATATATCCGGATTGTTCGCGAGTTCGCGAAACTGATCGCCGCGATCCTTGTAATCCTTGAACATGTCCATGCTGGCGCACGCCGGCGAAAGCAGGACAATGTCACCCTTAACAGAGTTCCGGGCTGCGGCAGTGACCGCATCCCTGAACGTATCAAGTAATTCGCATGGAAAACTGCCGTTCAAAGTATCCAATATTTTCTGTCTGCACTGACCAATGATAAAACCTTTCTTCATAAAGCCGGATACTCCGCGCAGCGCTGAAAAATCCATGTCTTTATCCAGACCGCCGAGGATGAGGTTGACATTTCTTCTCCCGGGAGCGGAAACTGTTTGCAGCGCGGCAATCACCGATGCCGGATTCGTCGCTTTGGAGTCATTGATAAAAACCACTCCGGAATGCTCGGCAACCTGCTCCAGACGGTGCCGGCCGGGCGCGAATTCGCATATGGCTGTCTTCAGCGCTGGAGAAAACAACGCATCATGCCCCAGGTAAATCCGCGCCAGCTCCAGTGCGGCGGCCAGATTTTCCAGGTTATGCGGTCCATGTAACTGCGTGTCCTGCTGGCTGACAATCAACTTTCCGCCATGCAGTAAATCCCCGCCGCTGACGGTTATTTCATTGCCGGCGCAAACCGGCAGTTTGAATTCAGGAGTTTCGCGCAGGCTCAATCCAGCCACCCGTCGTTCGACCGGTATCCGGTCGAAGATCCTGAACTTGGTGGCGGCGTATTCATCCATGCGGTCATGATAGCGGTTGAGATGATCGCTGGTGATATTCAGCAGCGCCGCCGCAAACGGCTTGAACGTGAAACAGCGTTCAAGCTGAAATGAACTGACCTCGATAACCGGCAGCAGACCTTTGCCGTCCCTGCCCTCAAGAATATCCGCGCAGATGTCGCACAACGGGAAACCGATATTGCCTGCCGGCCGGGCGTCAACGCCAAGCGCCTGAAGCAGATGCGCGGTCAATTCAGTGGTCGTGGTTTTGCCGTTGGTTCCGGTTACTGCCAGCATCGGGCCGTCGAAATAACGCGCGCCGAATTCCATTTCGCTGATCAGCTCCACTCCTGAACCCAGCGCCGCCCGATAGGCCGGGGAGCACGGCGGAACTCCGGGACTGACTATCAGCAGATCAAATCCGGCAAAAATAGCGGAAGAAGTTTTTCCCGCAGAAACATGGGAATCCTCGAAGAATTCAATTTTGTGTCCGGCAGCTTCAGCCAGTCTGGCGGCGGCAAGCCCGCTCACCCCTCGCCCGATAATCCCTGTTTTCATGTTTTGTCTGCTATATCGGTGTCTGTGTCAGTATCAGTTTTTTTCTGGACTGGCTTCAATTTCTTCCGCTTGGCGTCTTTGAACTTTTTCAGGCTGTAAAGCCTTGCCGGATTAACATCTTCCGGTTTCAGCAGCAGCACGGAAAACGCCAGAACGGTTTTTTTAAATTTTTCATCGCCGCCGTTATTTTTATGCTTGCTGTCGTCCAGTCCGTCCAGGTCAGATTGACGGCGGGCATCCCACATCTCATCAAACTTGTCAACCACTTTGGTGAACCATGCACGGTCAATCCCGGTCGATATTTCCAGTTCCTCCGGATCTTTCAACCAGGAATGCACGGTCATGGCATACGCCATATAGTGCTGCCGGGTCAGTTCCACGCCGCGCTCGTCCTTGCCGGTAATAATCATTGTTTCGCATTTTTTGAGATATTCAATGACGCTGTCCCGGGTCAGCGGAACAGCGTCAATATCCTTATTGCCATTGTCCGCTTTACATACCAGGCAGACAGTCATACTTAGAATAACCATTACAATATAAATAAACCGCATGGGATATCATACTTTCAATTTTTTTTATGACCTTAAAAACGCTAGATCACTTAGGAGCCGTACAAAAATAACCTTTACATCTTCTCGACTCTCCCGAATGCCTTCGGGTTTGCCGGTTCGTTACATACCTGAAGGTATGCGCCTCTCCGGCAATTCCCAAAATCACTTCCGGATATTTAGCGAGACTTGTCAAGTTTATTTCTTGACAGCTCCTTAATGGAAAACCTTTGCTTATTATACCACAAAAAACTAGATAATAAAAATATAAATACTTGTCTTATGACGAAAAATGCAATGTTTTTTAATCAACTATACTCTGCCGGCTGAAAATTTCACATGGATTGCGAAGATTTTGAGGATTGGTTCGTATTCTGAGAGGCGCCGATACCGGGGTATCGAAGGCCTCGAAGAATGCGAATCCAAACTCGAAAGACCGCAACCGCTTGCGGTGAGTGTATTGCGTCCGTATATTTCCGTTCCCCCTTCATGCGATGCGGGTATCGCCTGCCGGATCGAAAAAAATCCAATCCACAATCCTGCTCATCTATGCTTAAATTTTCAGCCATGCAGAGTATTATTTAAACAATCAGCATTTACACCAGCACTATCTTCCTGATATTTTTTTTGCCGGCCTTGAGAATAACCGGACCGGCGGCGAAAACATCCACTTTAATTTTTATCTCAAAGCTGATGATGCGCTGATCATTGATATAAGCCCCGCCGCCCTGAATCAGGCGGCGCGATTCGCCGTTTGATTTACTGAGGCCGGCATCGGTCAGGAGTTTGACAATCCAGATACCCTCGCCATCAACTTCAGATTTCGGCAGTGCATAAACGGGAAGATCGTCAAATCCGGCCCGGCTGTCGGCCTGAATTGCCGCAACCGCGCTGGATGTCGGAATTTTTCCTTCCGGATCGGCAAAACCGAATTTCCCGCCGGCGGCAAGATAAGCCCTGACTGCTTCGGTTTCGCCATGCGCCAGCCGGGTGGCTTCAAACGCCAGAATTTCCTTGGCACGGTTGATTGCAGGCGCCTGCAATTGCGCCAGCATCCTGATTTCGTCAACCGGGAGATTGGTGAAAAAACATAACAGTTTCTGAACGTCGCCGTCTTCGCAGTTGCGCCAGAACTGGTAATAGTCGAAAACTGAAGTACGGGCAGTATCAAGCCAGACATTGGTGCCTCCGGCAGTCTTGCCGAATTTATTGCCCTGGCTGTCGGTAAGCAGCGGGAACGTCATCGCAAAAACTTCGTTCTGCGACATCTTTCTGACCAGTTCGGTGCCGGCGACGATATTGCCCCATTGATCCTGTCCGCCGAACTGCATTTTGCAATTCAAATCGCGGTTCAATATGTAAAAGTCATAAGCCTGAAGGATGGAGTAGTTGAATTCCAGGAAAGACAGTCCGGTTTCCAGACGCATTTTCACCGAATCCTGCGCCAGCATGCGGTTGACGCTGAACTTCGAGCCGATATCACGCAGAAAATCGATGTACAGCATGTCCTTGAACCAGTCAATATTGTTGACAAAAAACGCGCTGCCTTCCGCCACCGAGATAAAGTGCGCCAGTTGACTGCGGAGACATTCCGCATTGGCCGCGATCTCATCCTTGGTTAATATCGGACGGGCGCTCTGCTTGCCCGAAGGATCGCCAATCTGCGCGGTGGCGCCGCCGACCAGCACAATCGGGATATGGCCGGCTTTCTGCAGCAGACGCATTGCCATGATCGGCAGCAGATGCCCCACATGCAGACTGTTCCCGGTAGGATCGAAGCCGACATAAAATGCTATGCGTTCGCCATCAAGCTGCTTTTTAATATTTTCAGCGTCGGTTTCCTGATAAACGAAACCGCGTTCTTTCAATTCATTGTAAATGCTCATTTCAAATTCCCTTGTTTATTCCCATACCAACCTCATACGGCAGAAGTCATAAAGGACTAAAAATATAACAGATATAATGATATTTGCATAACTGCAAATAAACTTTTTCCAGAAAAACCTGACTGCTACGGCTATGCAGTCCAAGACTGTGACCGGTCCGACAAACATTTTGGACAACCGGCAACCTTCCCGCATTCGCGGGAGACAGTCTCCGCGCCCACTGTTCTGTTATAGTGCTCTCGCTATGCGAAAGGTCCCCCCGTCCGACACGTACGGCGCTGCACCAAATCATTCTGGACACCCATTACCCTCATTTTGGACAGTCACTGTGCAGAGGGCTTCATCAAAGCAGGGCGGTTTTGCCAAAACCGCCTCACGAGCCAGTTTCGGCGAAACTGGCCTACTTAAAACTCCGCACGCTACCTCCACTCCGACACTTTGGATAGTCGTTGAGCATTATGCATTTCGACTTTCTCAAACTTTAGAACTCTAGAACTTTAGAATTTTAGAACTTTATTTCCCCATTCTGGACACCACCTCCCCTCATTTTGGACATACCTTGTGCAGAACCAATAAA
>JBAWXM010000190.1:0-9685 GCA_037144075.1 Lentisphaerota bacterium
CTTGACAGCTCCTAATCATATTCTATTGAAACATTATTTTAAAGTTAACCGCACGGCAACGCGATTCTTACAATCAGGATGCATATTATTAGTATAACGATAAAGGAATATGGAAAGTGCGGGCGGTTAGCCCCGCAGATAAATTAATGAAAACTAAATACAGAACCTTGTTCATCAGTGATGTTCATCTAGGCTCGAAAATCAGCCGCAGCCAGTGCCTGCTCGAGTTTCTCAAAGCTGTCGAGGTTGAAAAGATCGTGCTGCTGGGAGATATTATCGACATCAGCGCAATACGGCACAAATTCTACTGGGACTCTGACCACAACGCCTTAATCCGCCGCCTGTTCAAACTGGTAAAAAAAGGCGTGGAAATCATCTATATTCCCGGCAATCACGACAAGGAAATGCGCGATATGGATGGAATGGACTTTGCCGGCATCAAAATCCGCCGGGAGGATATTCATATAACTGCCGACAACCGCCGTCTGCTGCTGCTCCACGGAGACAAGTTCGATGGCGTTCTCAATGAAAAACTCATGTTTCTTTATACCCTCGGCGACCGCTGTTACGACATTGCCCTGCTGTTAAGCCGGATTGTCAACCGCCTGTTTCTGCCGTTCGGCTATGACTGGTCGCTTTCACGCTACCTGAAAACCAAAGTTAAGAATGTGGTCAAGTTTATCAACGACTTTGAACACCTGGTTGTTGCCGAGGTCAAAAACCGCAAAGTTGACGGCGTGATCTGCGGCCATATCCATACTCCGGAACTCCGCAGTATTAACGGTTTCTTATATGCCAACTGCGGCTGCTGGACCGAAAATATGTCAGCAGTTGTGGAAAACACAAACGGCGAAATTGAGCTGATCAACCTGGATGCGTTTACAGTATTACAGCTCAGAGAAAGCAATAAAGCAAATAACGTGAAGGAGGAAAGTTATGCCGAAAACAAAAACTCGGAATACGTTCAAACAATTGGCGCATGATTGTATGTTCAAGCGGATTCACAGTTCCAAACTGATTTACAACACGTGCTGGGAGGATGCTGCGATTGACCGTCAGTTAATGCAGCTTGACGGCGGCAGCCGGATCGTGATGATCACCAGCGCCGGATGCAATGCCCTCAATTATCTGCTGGATTCTCCGCAGGAAATTCACTGCGTGGACGTCAATCCGAAGCAGAATGCGCTGCTGCATTTGAAACTGGCCGCCATCGCAAAACTGGAATATGAAGATTTCTTCAAGCTGTTCGGTCTGGGCCGTCATGAAAATCATATGCCGGTATTTGAATTCCTGAAGCACTCCATGCCCGACTATGCCGTCAAATTCTGGAGTGAACACATGAACTACTTTTCAGGAAAAGGTCTCCGGAAGTCGTTTTACTACCACGGAGCGGCAGGCAACGTGGCGCTGATGATTAACCAGTACCTGAAATTGCGCAAGGAATTGCGGAAGCTGCTGTACGCAATACTGGACAGCCAGTCGCTGGATGAACAGCGGGAACTGTATGACCGGATCGAGCCGGAGTTCTGGACGCTGTTCATGAAGCTGCTGGTGGCAAATCCGATAGTGATGGCGATGCTGGGGGTGCCGCGTCCGCAGATACAGATTATCCGCAACACTTACAACGGCGGCATTCTGTCCTATATTAAAGATAAGCTGCGGCATGTCTTCACCGAACTGCCGGCGCAGGAAAACTATTTCTGGCGGGTTTATATCCGCGGCGAATATACTCCGGCATGCTGTCCGGATTATTTGAAAGAGGAAAACTACGCGCTGCTGCAAACCAATATTAAACGGGTTCATGTCTGCAATTCGACTTTGACCGGGTTCTTCCATGACTATCCGGCCGATTATACGCATTTCGTGCTGCTGGACCATCAGGACTGGCTGGCCGCGCATGATCCCGCCGCGCTGGAGGAGGAGTGGATGCAGATCATTCATAACAGCGCTAAAAACGCAAAACTGATCATGCGGTCAGCGGCGCCGGTGATCAACTTTATTCCTGATATCGCGACCGCCAGCCTGAAGATGAACCCGGAAGCCACCAGCCGGCTGCATCAGCTTGACCGGGTCGGCACTTACGGGAACCTGATGTTTGCCGAGGTAGTCTGATGCCCGCCGAAGCAGCTAAAAACGTTGCGGACGGCGTTCAATCGGTCAAGATGGAGCGGTATTACCGTCTGCACTCTCACATTTACGACTATACCCGCTGGAGTTTTCTGTTCGGGCGGAGAGAAATTATCTCAATGACGGCTGATTTCGTTAAGCCGCGCCGGATTCTTGAAATTGGCTGCGGCACCGGAACCAATCTGGCAGCGCTGGCAAAGGCTTTTCCCTGCGCATCGATTACCGGTGTGGATATTTCCGGTTCAATGTTGAACAAGTCCAGCCGCCAGTTGAAAAAATACGGAGCCCGCATCGAACTGCGGAATTACAATTATAACCGGCCTCTAAGCAACGGTAGTTATGACCTTGTGCTGTTTTCCTATACATTAACCATGATCAATCCCGGCTGGCAGGATGCGCTCAATGCCGCTGCCGCCGATCTGGCTCCCGGCGGCTGTCTGGCAGTGGTTGATTTTCATCGTGGCGGACCGGCCTGGTTTTCCGCCTGGATGGGCGTTAATCATGTGCGCATGGAAGGCCAGTTGCTGCCATGGCTGAAACAAAAGTTTAATCCGCTATTTCTGGAAGAACGCAAAGCGTACTGCGGATTGTGGCAATACCTCTGCTTCATTGGCGGCAAGCCGAAATAACCGTACAAACAGACAGCGTATGCCGCCGTAATACTATCCGCACTGGCAAAACATAGGACGAATGGGACTTATAAGACCTATCGGAAAACTTTTCACTCCCCAGTCTTCCCAGTCTTCCCAGTCTTCCCATAGATTTCCTAGTCGGATATCCACAAATTTAGCTTGACTCAATGACCTTATTTTCTGCAAAGGCCTAATTAATATAAAAATATCAATATTTTTCTATTTGCATATCTTGACATTTATAAAATAAAGATTATAATTATAATTATTCAAATTAATACAAAAGTATTAATTGGCTAGTCAAATTAATATAAAAGTATTAATTAATTAAAATTAATAATTACATTTAACGGATCAATTGATGGAGTTGGCAATGAAAACTAATTATCCAATTTACACAATTGAAGCAGAATGCCAGGATTGCTACAAATGCGTCCGGCACTGTCCTGTAAAGGCTATTAAAGTGGAAAAAGGCCATGCAATGGTCATGTCTGAACTATGCGTCGGTTGCGGCGGCTGCGTGGCGATTTGTCCGGTGCATGCCAAACGGGTCCGCGATGATCTTGAAACCGCCCGTGACCTGGTGGCGTGGACGCCGAATATTTACGTTTCTCTCGCTCCGTCGTGGGTGAATGAATTTGCCGGGATCACTCCGCGCCAGATTATTGCGGGGTTGCGCCGTCTCGGCTTTGCCGGAGTCAGCGAAACGGCGCTTGGCGCCCAGGCGGTATCGGAAGCAGTAGCCGGGGATCTGCGTGAACTGAAACACGGGCTGGCAATATCTTCGGCCTGTCCGGCGGCAGTGGATTATTTATGCCGGTACCAGCCGGAAATGGCCGCCGCGATTACAAAGATGCTGTCGCCCGCGCTGACCCACTGTAAAATGCTGAAAAGATGGTTCGGCGAAACTGCGCAGGTTATTTTTATCGGTCCGTGCGTCGCCAAGAAAAATGAAGCCGACCGCAATCCTGAATTGATGCGGCTGGCGCTGACTTTTGCTGAATTAAAACGCTGGCTGACAATGGAGAAGATTACGCTGCCGCTGCTGGCCGGAGATGACAATGACCATTTTGTGCCGCATCCGGCGGAGGAAGGCGCAATTTATCCGGTTGAAGGCGGAATGATTGAAACAATTAAAGCGCACCACCTGCCGGATGCGGTGCGTTTCATCACGCTGGCCGGAATAGCCAATATTAAACAGGAACTTGAGCAGGTGCGGCTGGAGGATATCAACATACCGGTCTTCATTGAAACCCTGACGTGCCACGGCGGCTGCATCCAGGGACCATGCACTGAACATACTGCATCTGGACTGACGGCAAGACTGCGGATACTTGAAAATGTAAAAATGCCGGACGATATACACCGCACGGCGACATGCGGAATAAAAGCGGAATTTCCCGTCAACGCCGTAATTGACGCGCCGGCCGGAATGCACGAAATAACGCTGGCCTTGAAAAGCATCGGCAAAAATGTCCGGGAGGACGAATTGAACTGCGGCGGCTGCGGCTATGAAACTTGCAGAAATTTCGCGCTGGCCCTGCTTAACGCGAAAGCGGAGGCGTCCATGTGCGTTTCGTATCTGCGCAAACAGGCGCAGAAAAAAGCAAACGCCCTGTTGCGCTCCATCCCGTCCGGGGTGGTGATTGTTGACCGTGATTTGCGCATCATTGAATGCAACCGCCGCTTCGCGGAAATCTTCGGCGAATCCAATCTGCTGGCCTTTGATGCGGTGCCGGGGATGGCAGGCGCCGATGTCAAACGCATCGTGCCGTTCTTCAATTATTTCACCACCTGCCTGGGCAACGGTGAAGATATCCGGCTCGAATCGCTGCGTTTTGAAGACCGGCTGCTTGGCGTGACAGTGTTCAGCATTGAACCGGAAGAAGCCGCGGGCGCAATCATCACCGATGTCACCGGAACGGAATTCCGGCGCGAAGAAATCGCGGAACGCGCCCGCGAGGTAATCACTAAAAATCTCGCCGCAGTCCAGGACATTGCCTGCAAGCTCGGCGAAAATATGGCGGAAACAGAGATACTGCTGCGTTCCATCAGCGAAAATTACGCGGCAAAAAAATTAGCCCCGAGAGGGAAGATCACACTATGAACGAAAAAGCAATACTCTTCGCGGACATCGGATTCAGCCAGTGCAGCAAGCACGGGCAGAAAGTCTGCGGAGACGTATTCAAATTCCGAAGGATAACTGAAGAAAACCGGGTCTTTGCCGCGCTGTCGGACGGGCTCGGCAGCGGCATCAAGGCCAATATCCTGGCTAATATGACGGCTACCATGGCGCTGAAGTTTATGAGCGCGAATATGGAAATGACCCGTTCCGCCGAGATCATGATGGAAGCGCTGCCGCTCTGCCGTGAACTGGAAATCGGCTACGCCACTTTTTCGCTTATTGATATCATGCTGGACGGGACGGTGAAAATGGTGGAGATGGGCAACCCGGAATTTCTGGCATTCCGCGCCGGTGAAAATTTCATTCCCGCATATGCCGGCAACGCTCAGGTGAAGTGCGGAGATCAGACTTTGCGGATTTGCGAATTTGCGGTTAAACAGGATGACCGCCTGATATTGATGTCGGACGGCATCAGTCAGACCGGCTCCGGAACCGATAATACGCCTGCAGGCTGGGGCGTTAACGGCTGCCGCCAGTTTCTAGCCGGCATCGTCAGCGCCAATCCGGCAATAACCGCGCTGGAACTGGCCGACCAGATGATTCGCGAAGCATTACGCCGGGAGCCGGCGTACCGCGCCGGGGATGACATGACCTGCGCGGTAATTCATTTCCGTCAGCCGCGCCGGCTGATGCTGGTGACCGGGCCGCCGTTTGATCCGGCCAAAGACGCGGTCATCGCCCGTGATGTCGCGGAATTTCCGGGCAAAAAAGTCATTTGCGGCGGCACCACCGCCGGAATCATCGCCCGGGAACTGGCAAGAGAACTCAGCATACCCGCCAGCGGTGCGAAAGACGGCCTGCCGCCGTGTTCGACGCTGCCGGGCATGGATCTGGTGACCGAAGGCATTTACACCCTGACCAGGGCTGCGCAATACCTGGAAGGAAATTTTGACGAAATCAGGAATAATGCCGCCGGGCAGCTGGCTAAATTATTAATCTGTAATGACATCATTGAATTTCATGTCGGCACGCGCATAAACCAGGCGCATCAGGACCCCAATCTGCCGATAGAACTGGAAATCAGAAGAAGCATCATCAAGCGGATCGCCGCGACCTTGCAAAAAAAGTATTACAAGAATGTAATCATTAAATATTTTTAAAAATGAGGTGTCAGTATGAACAAAACAATTGAAGGAAAACAGGATATGGCGGCGGTTGACCGCATCCTGGCGGAAAACCGCTACAGCAAAGCTAAACTGATCGCAATCCTCCAGGCAATCCAGGAGGAGTACCGCTACCTGTCGGAAGGCGTCATCAGCTATGTAGCCGGGATGCTGAAACTGCCGCCCGCGCAGGTTTACGGCGTGGCGACCTTTTACGCGCATTTTTCCCTTGAGCCCAAAGGCAGACATATTTTCCGGCTCTGTGACGGCACCGCCTGCCATGTCAAGAAATCCCACGGCATTCTCAACGCGCTTTATCAGCGGCTGGGTTTGTCGCCGGAAAAGAAAACCACTGACGACATGATGTTCACCGTTGAAACCGTCAGTTGTCTCGGGGCCTGCGGCCTCGCTCCGGTAATGATCGTTGACGGCGAAGTTTACGGCCAGGTCCGCCCGGAAAAAGCGGTTGAAATCATCGAAACCATCATTGCCAATGAAAAGAACAATCAGGAATAAGGGAAACAGCCATGAATAATAAAATTGAAACAATAGATCTTGAGAAAACATCGTCCGGATATGCCGCGGCTGCCGCGGCGGTAAAATGCCGGATCATCCTTTGCGCCGGGACCGGCTGCGTGGCCAATGGCGCGCTGGCTGTGCGCGAGGCGCTGGCAAAGGAACTGGAAGCCGCCGGTTTGAATGTGAAATTGGAGCTTGCCGCGCATGAAGACAATCACGACATTCATTACATTTCCCGAAGCGGCTGCCAGGGCTTCTGCCAGATGGGGCCGCTGCTGCATATTGAACCGGCCGGCATCCTCTATACCAGAGTCAAAGTCAGCGACGTCCCTGAAATTGTCGCGGCTACACTCATTAAAGGAGAATTGATTGAACGCCTGCTGTATCTTGATCCGGTCACCGGGGTGCGCTGCAAGGGCGATGAGGAAATAACTTTTTACAACCGGCAGCGCCGGGTGGTGTTGAAAAATTGTATGATTGAACCGGACAGCATCGCGGAATACATTCATCGCGGCGGCTACTACGCGGCGCGCACTGCGATTACCGCCATGACCAGTCAGGACGTCTGTCAGAAAATACTGGACGCCGGACTGCGCGGACGCGGCGGCGGCGGCTTTCCCACCGGCAGAAAGTGGCAGATCACGCTGGCTTCGGAAAACAGCAAAAAATACATCGTCTGCAACGGCGATGAAGGCGATCCCGGCGCGTTTATGGACCGTTCCGTCATGGAAGGCAACCCGCACAGCGTGATTGAAGGCATGCTCATCGCCGCCAAAGCGGTCGGCGCGGATGAAGGCTATGTGTACGTCAGGGCGGAATATCCCCTGGCGGTGCAGCGCATCCGCAGCGCCGTGAATGCCGCGGCGGCGGTCGGACTGCTCGGCAATAACCTGTTCGGCGCGGAATTCAACTTCAAACTGCACGTGATGGAAGGCGCCGGAGCGTTCGTCTGCGGCGAAGAAACCGCATTGCTGGCCTCGATTGAAGGCAAGCGCGGCATGCCCATGCCGAAGCCGCCCTACCCTGCCGTGAAAGGACTGTGGGGCAAGCCGACTGTCATCAACAACGTTGAAACTCTGGCCTCCGTGCCGACCATCATCCGGGAAGGCGCGGAAAAATATCGCGCCGTGGGAACGCCCAACTCGCCCGGCACTAAAACTTTTGCGCTCACCGGTCACGTCGCCAATACCGGCCTTATCGAAGTGCCTTTCGGCTCCACCCTCAGAGAGATTGTCAACCATATCGGCGGCGGAGTGATTGACAATGACGGCAAAGTGACCGGCGAAGATTTCAAATCCGTGCAGATCGGCGGCCCGTCCGGCGGCTGCCTGACCCCAGCCATGCTGGATATGCCGCTGGACTTTGATTCGCTGAAAAACGTCGGCGCCATGGTCGGTTCCGGCGGGCTGGTGGTGATGAACAACCAGACCTGCATGGTGCGCATCGCCAGATTTTTCATGCAGTTCACGCAGAATGAATCCTGCGGCAAGTGTGTTCCATGCCGCGAAGGCACCCGCCAGATGCTGGCGATGCTGGATGATATCATTGACGGCAAAGCCGATGCGCAGACGCTGGAACTGCTGGAGCAGACCGCCAAAGCCGTTAAAATCGGCTCGCTCTGCGGACTGGGCAAGACCGCGCCGAACCCTGTGCTCTCCACGATGAATTATTTCCGCAAGGAATATGAGGAACATGTATTCAACAAACGCTGTCCGACCGGAGAATGCACCGCGCTGACGCCGTTGACCATTGTCGCGGATAAATGCAAAGGCTGCACGGCATGTGTCAGAATATGTCCGGTCAACGCCATTTCCGGAGAGAAAAAACAGCCGCACAAGATTGACGCCAGTATATGCATAAAGTGCGGCGCATGTAAGACTGTCTGCAAATTTAAAGCGATAGCGTAAAAACAGGAGTCAGAAGTCAGATAAAGCGGTATTACGGCATTACAGCTTAACGGTATTACAGTCAAACCGTCAAACCGTAAAACCGTCAAACCGTGAAACCGGAAAGCAACAGCCGGGAGTCAGAAGTCAGAATAAAACCTAAAACCTAAAACCTAAAACCTAAAACTTAAAACTTAAAACTTAATTACTTTTTTGATAACAGGAGGACGCCACTATGGAAACTGAAAACAAATTCATTACCGTAAACGGTATCGAAGTAAAAATCAGCGGGGAACGCAACTTGCTGGAACTGATCCGCAAAGCCGGAATTGAAATCCCGACATTCTGCTACCATTCCGAATTGAGCATCTACGGCGCCTGCCGGTTGTGCCTGGTGGACATTGAAGGCCGCGGCGTCGTGGCCTCCTGCTCGTCCCCGCCGGAACCCGGCATGGTCATCCGCACCGATACCAAAGAGATCAGGGAAATGCGTAAAATCAATATTGAACTGCTGCTGGCGAACCACAACCGGGAATGCCCGTCCTGCGTCCGCAGCTCGAGCTGCGCACTCCAGGACATTGCCAGGCGGCTGGGCGTCGGCGACATCCGTTACAAACAGCGCACCAAAATGCAGAAAATTGACAAATCTTCGCCGTCGCTGGAACGCGACCCGAACAAGTGCATCCTGTGCGGCGACTGCGTCCGGGTGTGCAAAGAGGTGCAGGGAATCGGCGCGATTGACTTCGCTTTCCGCGGCGCCGACGCCTGCGTGGTACCCGCATTTAAACGCGACCTGGGGGATGTGGAATGCGTCAACTGCGGCCAGTGCGCGGCGGTATGCCCGACCGGAGCGCTGATTCCGCGCCAGCATCAGGACAAGGTATGGGACGCCATCTACGATCCCGATAAAATCGTAGTCGCGCAGATTGCTCCGGCGGTCAGAGTCGCGCTGGGCGAATACTTCGGCTTTAAACCTGGTGAAAATGTGTCCGGCAAACTAGTCAAGGCGCTGAAAATGATGGGATTTGATTATGTCTATGACACCTGCTTCGCCGCGGATATGACGATCTGGGAGGAAGCCACCGAATTCATTAAACGCCTGGAAAGCCAGACTGATCTGCCGATGTTCACCAGCTGCTGCCCGGCCTGGGTTAAATACGCCGAGATTTATTTCCCGGAAATGCTCCCCAATTTATCCACCTGCCGTTCGCCGCAGCAGATATTCGGCGCGGT
>JBAWXM010000191.1:0-9651 GCA_037144075.1 Lentisphaerota bacterium
TGATCTCATCTAACGCTTCCAGCAGTTCGTAATCCGCTCTTTCGTATAAAAAGAATTTCATCCTACTCAGTTTTTTTCATACTTCCAGCATTCCTAGTCTTATTAAAATGTTAACTGTTTTTGATTGGATGGTCTATGCATGAAAGCGAATTAGTATTAAAATGCTTTTCCTAAAGCCATAATTACCACCGCAACAAGCATGGTACAGACGGCGGCAAGCATCAGTTTTTTTGATTTGCCACTGGTTTCACGCCACTCGCCCAGAACAATACCCAGGACTTGAGATGAAATGATTTGGAACGCCTGCATTATGCCGAAACCAACCGATGCCCCCAGTGGTCCAAGCAGACGCATTCCCGTTCCCATCAATGCAAATACTAAAAAGAATCCCAGACTAATGACCAGGCCAAACCACAAGTCGCGGGGATTCGCCGTAAGAACCCGCCAGTTTTTTTTCTTTGACATCAAATAAGCGGCAAAGCCGATGTTGGTCACCGCACCGCCGGGCATTGCGAATGCCCAAACTCCTAACGATGCCCCGGCTGTTCCTGCACCGTGTCTTGCAAGTGCTTCAATAATGGCGCCTTGAGAATAGACAAACGCAAAGGTCAAGCCGATTTGAAGTATACCTATCACCACCGCCATCACCAAGCCAAGCGTAAAGCGTCTGCCTGTCTGCTGGATTAATGATTTTTCTCTTCCGTACCCAGCGATTGCGCTTAATACAACGGCGAAAAGCATAATCGTGACGCCGAAAAGAATTATCATGCCGGCAGAGGATAACAAGGATGGTGCGTCAGCAAATTTCCCGCTTCCCTTCAATACCATTGGCACAATGACCCCCATCGGCAACCCGATACCAGTCATGATCCCTATTGTGAGGCTGAAACCTATGCGGGCCAGGCAGATCCCGTATAAGATATTGGCGATACCCCAGGCCATAGAAAAAAGGTTGGCTTTCACCAAAACTACTGGAGGAATGTCGCTGATTGACACCACCACGTCAGAACAAAGAATAAATGTCATCAACCAGGGCAGAATAAGTTGTCCAACCAAAGCCATCACAAAGAGCCAATGCTCGAAAGTGTAATATCGCATCAGTTTAATTGGAGCGGCCCAGCATCCGCCAAATATCCCGGCAAGAACAACTAACACTATTCCCATTATAAATGATGTCTCGTTCATTTTTATCTCTCTTGATTCAGTGAAGGGTTTCTTTCCGTCACATTTTTGTTAACGGCAAAACGCTTAAAATATCCGTGCTTAAGTCTGGCGTTTGTCTTCCTTGAAAAATCACTTGTAACTCAACACTATATATCAAATCTCATATATATATACAAGAAACATATAACACTACCATTCCTTACAACAATTGCATCGCCAATTATTTGACGCATAATCACAGGCACACAACACTTTCCTTTGTTGACGATTGTACGGTGTATATGGCGGATCAACTAAAAAGGGGGAGATTATACCAATTTGTTCACCTCGACAAATGTCCCATGAAAGTCCTAATTGTTCTTGTCTATGACTGATTGCTTATTGGTATTAAGAATGACCATCTCCAATCTTTATTGGAGTGTCCGCTTCATGCGGTACCATTCCGTCATCTTGCAAATCTATTTTTTCCTCACGGAGACGTCTGAAGAAAATTCGCAAATCATGGAAACAGCCGATGGTAAACCAGACTGTCGTGGCAACTCCGATTGCCAGCGGCATACAGATTGCCTGGACAAACCAGAAATTTACCCATGCCTCGGATGACCATGGACTTACCAGATAAGCGATAGAACCGACGATAAACACTATAAACCAGGTGATTGACCACCAGAAAATTCCAAGCGTGATCCAACGGTCGGAACGGCTGAACTGGTCATCAATTCCCCACAGACGGTTAAACCAGTTTATTTTCGCAGGAATCAGATCGTCAACACTACTTTCCGGTTCAACGGCATACGCGCCTCGGTGTAATAACTGATCCATATTATGCGGTTTCCTGCAAGTCAGCAGGGAAACAATGATGTACGCTGTAACCGACACCAGGCAGGCAATAAACCCGATTTGCATACCGTTGAGAAAAAATTCATGACCAAGCACCTTCTGGAAATAAATCCGCGTAATAATTCCACCGACAGTTAACACTGAACCAATTATAAAACCGACCCAGGCGCCGGCAGTAGTACCCCGCTTCCAGTACAGGCCGCCGATAATCGCCGCTCCGGCTCCCCCGGTGAATACCGCCTGCGTAACCGCGAACCAGATTGCTACATATTCTGTCTGCGGAAATATTGCTCCGAAAATAAAAACAAAAACTGCCACGCCGACAATGGCCAGACGCAGCAGCAGCAGGTGTTGTTTCAGTGTAAACGGTTTTTTACGCATCGGTACGATTACGTCCTGTATAAAGATACTGGACCATGAATGCAGATGGATGCCGTCACCGGCTATAATACCCATAAGAATGATTGACAATAACATGCCCTTCAGTCCGACAGGCAGCAGATGTGACAGCGCAACTGGAATACGCATCTGATTTGCGGTATTAACATCAGTAATTTTGCCGAGTTCGGCTTGCACTATACTACTACCCTCGGCGCTGTGTAGATAAGTAAGGGCACATACAGCCAACAATATAACCATTACCCCGCCGGCGAAACTGCGCCAGCGTCCAAGGATTATCCCCATACGGGCTTCGTGCGGCGATGACCCGGAAGCGTTGAACGCATGACTGTTCTGCCATGCCATCGTACCGTAAACGCTGACAAGCATTCCCATCAAAACATACCAGATATTAAAATCCTGCAAACTGAATGAATCGAACGGATTGACTAGTGACTTTCCAGGTGCGGTGTCCAAAAGAACTGTACGCGTTTCGGCCCAGCTGAAGAAAAAGATTACCAGGGCGACAGCTATGACTGAATAAAAAATCTGGGTGAACATTCCCTCGGCACAATCGGTCAGTAACACTGCAATCTGCCCGCCAAAGGTAGTCATCACGACGCAAATTGTCAGAAAAAGCGCCATAAGCAGAAGGAATGTCGGTATCTGCCAACCCAACACAAGTAAGGTTTGCGGCAGACCAATAAAGTTAGTCATGAAACGCGCTCCGATTACCGGGATGATTCCGAAGTTGATCAAACCGGCGAAAAAAGCCAGACAGCCGGCGAACAGCCGGAAATTACGACTGTAACGCATCTCTAAGAATTGGCCGATGGTGAACGCTCGCGTCTGGCGGTAACGATATATAACAAATCCGCTTATTGCCACCAGCAGGCTGACTGGAATCGAGAGTTGTCCCCACCATGACAGAGTGAATCCGGAGATGGCAAATATCTGAAAACCGGAGACAAAGCTCACCGCACCGGCTCCCTGTTCACTGCGCGCTGTACAAATGAGAAAGCGACCGGCATTGCGGCCACCAGCCATAAAATCGGCAATACTGTGTACAAAGCGGCGGGAATACAGGGCGATTACCGCGCAAATCATCAGCGGCAGGATCATAATTAACCAGTCAACAATATGCATTAGATATTTCCTTCAATCAGTTAAAGTGTTATTGTTTATTGAATCTGCCTGTTGAACGCTAGATTTGACTATCTCTTGCCGCCCTGTTTATGTCAGAGAAATTTCAACCAACTAAAAAGATTGTCATAAAACTAGTGGAGAATTCAACGAAATTGTTTTCCAGTAACTTCTTACTTCGCAGATGACTACGTTAAGATCAAAATGATATCGTTGTCTCGAACGTCTATCAGTTTGAAAAAAAGATACGAAGCCGGCAGTTTTCTATATTGCTTCTATTTCATAATATATCGGGGGCATTTATTTAATCAATTGCGGCTCAGCCCAGAACGCGTGGTTTTTCCAGAAGCTGGTGCCGTTATTGGCATCAACGACTTTCAGGGTGATTTCCTGATGGTTGCCTAATTCAAGATTGATTATTTGCGCCATATCGTCGATAGTCATTCTGCCGCTGGTCCACACTTCTTTACCGTCCAGTAAAACGTGGAACGAGACGGCTCCGGTGACCGCCAATTGCGCATGCAGGCCTGCTTGCGCCGAAAAATGACGAAATACACCGGCCGGGATTTTCCATGTCATCGAGCATTCACGTGGTCCATTCATGCCGCTGTGCGGCAGAACGCCCAGACCTTTGACGTTTTTTACGCCATCGGACAGGCGGAGTTGCCCTGGAGTAGCCGGAACGTTGCATGGCGGCACATCTTTATTACCATCCAGAATTGCACCGCCGTAAACTAAATCATGAAATTCGGCGTCTGCCTTGCGTAAACGCAAGTCTACCGAAGACGGTGCGGAAGTATCCACCGTCCCGGAGTGAATTTCCAGAATAGTAAACATGGCATCAGAAGTAAGTTGCGCCGCAATTGTCACCGGTTGGACTGCCAGTGCTTCGGCTGTCTGCAGGTCTTTGGCAAAAAGCGCTTGAATGGATGGAACGATAAATCTCCGGCAATAAATGATTGCCTCGTTGACCTGACCCGCCAGAATCCATGCCGTTTCCGCAATTGATTCGCCCATGAGCCGTGGCGGCTTCAATGTTCCGCATTTGCCTATTACCGCCTCAGTACTGGAGTGATAATGAAAATCTGCAAATTCCGGAGAATCAGGCTTCGGCATAAGCTGGCTCAACCAGGTGCAGTTGGTGTCCGGACCGATGTGTGCCGGCTGGGTGGAATCCCCCATGGCATGCGACAGACATCCGGCAAATTTGATAAATGCCACATTATCGCCGGACTTCATGCTGTGCAGCATCTGACCGAGCAGATATTCATACAATGGACGCCTGGCATTTTGATCGAACAGTGAAGTCGGCCAGAAATGCATGAATTTTGCCGGAAGCGAGGGCGGATATTCGCAATATTTTCTCCATTCAACATCAATAGCATTCTTCTTTTCATCAGAACTGGTGGAGTCGTCAAAATAATCCGGATAGTTTCCGGCATTATACAATAATGTTTGATCCGCATTAAGCATTTTCCGGTATTTTTCCGGCAGTGCTTCATACGCGCCAATCATGATATTAGCGTGAGCTGGTTCATGCATATTGGCACCTTGCATTTTCAATGATTTCAGATAATTCACTGATACTCATTATTAATTTCATTCCATTCATTACAGCTTTGTCGTTTTCACCGTTCCGGTTAAGCAGAAAAAAGTGTTTTAAACCGGCCATGGCCGGGGTAATGCAGTCATCAATGAAACTATCGCCGACAACAGCCATGGTTTCTGGCGGATCCCCGATAGCGGCAACGACTTTCCTCCAGTAGGTTTTTTCCAGTTTCCTGGCCTGCATTTCTGTCGCTCCGAAAATACCGCTGAAAAAGGTGTTAATTTTTCCTGATGGGATGCCGGCCAGTCGTAATTTGTGACGAATACCGTCTTCCGGATTATTGCTCGTAACATATAGTTTCAAGCCGGCTTCCGCCAGTTGAGAAAGAGTGCCGGCAAGCTCAGGCTCAGCCGGTTCATGATAGGCTCTTTCATTGAGGCAGGCATATTCCCAGAACTGTGCCGGATTCATTTCAAGTTTTTTGATGAAGTCACCCCAGCACCACCAGGAGATATTTTCTTTTACCCACGTTACACGGCGCTCAGCCTCAGCCCTTTTCATGCCGAAATGCTCTGCCGCGGCCGGCAATATCTGCATCAGACTGCCGGTGTTATTGGCATATCGGCTGTGCAGTAGCGTTTCGTCAATATCTATCAGCAAAGATTTTATCATAATATTTTCACAATCCTTATTTTCTGGTTATAAGAGCAAGGAATAACGGTTCCTCCGCCGTAAAACTTATTTTTCCGTTAACCGGTGTTTCCCGATAGCAATATCCGGCGAAATTGTAACAGCGCATGATCATATTATTCATCGGGACATCAATCTCGGAAGAAACCCGGTCAACCACGACTGGCGCGGTACCGGTATTTTCGATGCCGTTAATGTGCCCCAGCGTTTGCCCTTTCACCTTTTCCGGATTGAATTTAAACCCGGTATTATGAGAATTGCTGGTCAAGGCAACAATTATTTCATCGGATTCAGCCAATGGCTTGCCGTCACGGCTGCTGATGCCGAAGAACGCAAAATCGCGATTGAGCCGGCCAAGTTTTACTCCGTCATTGAAATCCATGCCATCCTTCAGGATTCCTACGGCGATCTTGGAATGAGCATTGTCCAGCACGATGCGGTTTTTATCCTGATCCCAGGTAACGTCTGTTGAAGGCGAAAGGCTGCCCTTGTCCTCCAGATATTCATCGAATTTGCCGGTAACTTTTATCGGCGCCACCTGCTTCTCGTCAAAGTCTACTGTGAGTTTACTTCTCACCGAACTCTGCATAAATTTACGGTAGATGTTCGGCATCGAATAAAATTCCTTTTCGCCACCGGCGATTGTACTGCCGGACTGACTGGTGACGGCTGTCTTACCAGGCGGACTGTAGTGGAGATAATCGGGGTTGCTGATCGCATCTTTACCGAAGACAACGGAAGTTGTTTCACGGTTGGGCTTGATCCCGTTAATAAAAGCCTGAGACGACAAGGCAAGCGTTGACATAAGCACTTCATCGCCGCCGTGATGCATACCGAACGTGTATCCGGTATGATAGGTGGCTTTCGGCATCGGCAGCGGTTTGCTCATGAAACTTGGTCCGGAATATGACGAACCGCAGATTGCATACTGCTGGCCAAAGATATAAAGGTAAATCGCATCCCAGCCGAGTCCGGCACCCATCAGGGTAATCGCCGGAATCCATTCCGCCCGGTAGGGATAGGGACGGAAAAAGGAGTGTTCATAAACTATCATCGGCTTGTCGGCGGAAGTCTGATAATTCAGGTTGTAATAGTAGGGGCGTTCAGAAAAAATCGGTTTCCATGGAAAGAACGGCTTGTTTTTGTCATCGGTATATGGTGTTTGATATATCCCGCAGGACTGTATTTCGCCGTATGAATTGGCGTAATGGGCATGGAAATTCAAGTCGGCATGAGTATTATATACTATCGGTGCAATGTTGATGCCGGTGCCGGGCTTGGCGCAACTTCTGGCTTCTGCTTCAAATAATTTAGAAGTTTCAATGAAAAGGTTCTGAACACACGCGATGTAATCCGCCGCTCTTGCTTTTGGATATTTTTTCATGTCGCTGTAAATCGGACCGGGCTCAACAGAACCATTATCAAGGTTCTCCCCGTCATCCAGTTTTCCCCATATTTTCAGTAAGTTTTCGTTACCGGAATATTTTTTCTTAAGATATTCGTTCCAGCGCTTTTTCATGGAGTCTTTGAAAAATTTATCCCATTTTAGCATACGTCCATCAAGGAAGGCCGCTACAGTATGATTTTCATTGGCCAGTTCCCAGGATGCAAACACCGGCATGTCGGCGTAGCGCTGATTGGTATAAGGATTGACCCGGTTCAAATACATCTTGATATGCGCGAGGCGCGATTCACGGCCAATATCATCAATATACGGCAGTACCGGCAGTGCAGTATAATAACTATGATCAATTGTGGTCTTGGTTTTGTTGACTATTTTTACCGGACTGCCGGGCCAGAATTCCATTGGCGGGGTGTTGCTGCCGAGCGAGGTGTTATGGATGAAAATTCCCGCTTCCTGACATTTTGCTACCAGATAATCATATCGGTCAAGCGTGGAGTTATCGCCTTTAACGGAAACGGCCATTTGCTTTTTTGCAGTTGATTCCGGCGTGTAAAATGGATATTCGGATGCAAAGTGACGGATGGCGTTGATATTCATATTCCGTAACCGTCTGACACAATTATCAATGGCTTCATAGCTAAGATTACCATCTCCGAAATTGATTCCGGAAAACCGGATTTCTTTATCGTTATAGAAAAAGCTGGGGCCTTTGCGAACCACAAATTTCCCCGGCTCCGGTTTTACCTGTGGATAAATATCCAGACTGGCGGTTTGCGGCTCGAACTCGACTGTCAGCCGCATTCTGCATTTAGCGAGTTCCGGCGCAGTTTTATCGGAATAAAAATTTAACTGCAGAATCTCCGTTTCGCCTTTACCAGTCAGCCGGATTGCAATTCCATTTTTTAGCTGCTCAATCAGTTTTTCAGGAGGAACATCATTAATCGCAAGCGGTACAACAATTACCGAGCCCTTAGTCGGAGTTGCCGGCAGTTCCTGTTGTCCGAGCACAGGAGAGGAAAAATCCACCAGCGATTTCAAATCTATTGCTTCGCCGGCTTTAATCTCTGCCAGTTTGCCTGATAATGGAATAATCTCTACGACCACCGGATTTTTCCCGGACGGTGATTTCTCAACATATTGAATCCCAAGAGAAATATCCATTTTCGTAATGCGGTATTTGACCGCATATTTAAGCGCTTCGCAGTCGAATCCGACCAACCCGATGTAACCGTTGCCGATACGTGCCACAATCAACTGTTCGCCACTGTTCAATGTTTTTGACTCTGACTTGTAAGAAAACTGATATTTAGGCGCTATTTCCAGTTTTTCAACCGGTACGCACAGCGCATTGATGGCGCATCCTGCCATTCCCAGTGCTAAAAGATTTTTTGCCGCCGACTGCATTTTAGTTTTCATAATTATCCTGTTTTTAGTGTTTTTCGGGCTGTGCCCGGTATTATGCTTGATAAATGTAATCTGTTGAATACCCTCAGCATGGCAGCAATAATCGTGCCGTAATATCTGTTTTACTCTCTGATTTATATATATTTCAATATAATGATGATGCTATCTCGGCGGGGATTTAACCCAGGTTCTGGCCTGAAAATACCCCCAGGCACTGGAAATAAATGGTCCCATAAAACCATATTTCTGCCATGAAGCATGGGCGTCGGCAAAAAGAAAATTCGACCCGTAATTGTGATTGATAAAAGTGAAGTGGGGACTGCCTTGAGAAGCAGTGAAGGAGATCATGCCATTGTTGCCACCGGCATTTTCCACCAACGCCACTGTTGTGCTGGGATTTTTGATTTGAGAGGCGTTGGTATACTGCGACGGCGTGGTAAGGACGTTGCCGCCAACGCCCGGGTAGTTTCCGGTTTTCGGCATGGCATAGGAATATCTCCAGTTGACATCCTGGTCAATATTGGGACAATAATTATTGCACCTGGCGGTTCTTTGGTAAGCTCCTGGCGGAGTGACGTATTCTTGTGCAGCACCAAGCGCACCTACCGATTTTACCGCGGCAGCTTCTATCATCATATTCATCCATGATTTATAAATAGAACCGCTGTTGGCGCCGGCATCATCGTAGAAAGTTGCCGGCAAGAACCCGTTTTGCGAGTCCTGATAGAATGCAAAGTAAGTGCCTATCGTTTTCATGTTATTTAAACATTTAAGAGACTTTGCTTTATCTCTGGCCTTGTTTAACGCCGGCAGCAACATTGAAGCAAGAATAGCTATTATAGCTATGACTACGAGGAGTTCTATGAGTGTGAATCTCTTAAACTTCATCTTTTCTTTCCCTCTGTTGTTTATTGTTCTGCTAATCTATTCTATGACACATAATCCGTGAGTGATATACTTATCATTATAACACTGTACTAAAAACATGTCAATAGATTAATGATATAAATATGGAAAATTATAGTAAAATGTCAATAATTTGTGAAATAATCAAACTTTTTTATATATTGTTATTGAC
>JBAWXM010000192.1:0-9624 GCA_037144075.1 Lentisphaerota bacterium
GCGGCGGCGTGGGCGGAGTGGCTGGATACTTCGGCAGAAGTGCTGGAACCTATACTGGCGCGGCTATAGGCGGCAGTATCGGGTCCATCATTCCTGGCGTCGGCACAATCGCTGGTGCTGCGGTCGGCAGCCTGGCCGGGGCGTTAGCAGGATTCTTTACAGGAGCCGCTATCGGAAACTATGTCGGCAAATACATTGATAAAAATGTGATTTGTAAGTACAAATGTGATAATTGTGGAACAACTTTTAACCGATAGAAAGAGCAACGGCAGAGGCGGTGATTTAAATGAAAATACTGATAGGAATTGGTTTGACGGTAACATATATCTCGATGGCTATCGGCCATTTCGTAATCATCAGAGGCATCGTCGCCGCTTACAAAGGCGAGAAATCATAACCGTATCGTAAAATGGAGTGAAAATCATGCTTAAGTTGATTATCGGCAGGCGTAAAATTCCTTTTCCACTTAACCTTTTATTACAGTGGAATGAGCCAGCATATTACATCGTTAAGTGTAAAAAATGCGGATGGCAGAAGATGTTCCGGATATTCAGCGGAACGACATGGAATGCGTCGGGCGTTACTCCGTCAGGCATTGTAGTTAAAACGAAGCGCGAACTGCCCGTTGCCTGTTTTTACTGCGGAGGCAAAGTCAATAAAGTCAAACTGCCGAATTTCTACAAGGAGTAGGCTTTTTGAGCGTTGCAGCCTGTAAATAATCAGCAGAAAGGGAATTGCCATGAGTATCAAAGTATATGAAAAAGTTATTGCCGAGTTGGAAACACTGCGGATAGAAGAACTTGCAGAAGCCGATGGCGATCCGGCCAGGGTTGCCATTGCTGAACAGCGCCATGCAGAAGCAGTGAAGATTGCAAAAAGCCTCCAGGCGGTGATAACTGAAATATCCGGTCGAGGCATTGCTTCGGATGACGAATTTAATGCAATGATGGTTGCGGAAGGCATCATAAAACGAGTTGAACAACTGCACTCTGAACAGACAGACAATGCTGCTGCCATCAAACCGTCATGGGAAACGGTTGAAAAAACAGTGATCGGGGTAGGAATCGGATATCTCCTTATCTGGGTTTCCAGTTATTTCGTTAAAAAATTGTTTTAATTGAAAAAAAATACTGCGATGCTATTTTCTATTGTGTGTAGTTGCCGATAACATAACCAAGGAATTTTTTACCGAAACAATAATAAAATAAAAACTAAATAAAATTAATGTAATTTTTGACAGAGTTACTGTATAAAATCGCCAATTTTAATGCTAAGAAATAATGTCGAAAAGTTACGCCCCCCTTGGGCGTAGTCTTTTCGTATTCTTGGCAGGCGTTTGGCGATGCCCATACAGTATGCGATTAGGCTGCGCCCTTTTCGCGCCTGTCATCGGAGAATGCGAATGACGGCTGAAAAGCGAAAATTCATAAAAAATCATATCTATAAATCCTTTTTGCATACTGCAAATCTGTATGTTTACAGTATCACTCTGCCGTTAATTCAGCTAAAACTCCATGCAGTCAGCTTCATTGAACACATTGCTGCTGATTTAATTTCAAATACCAATAATAATCCATTTGCACAAGCAAACGCGTATCAAAAAACAACAGAATAGGGGGAAGTAGATCGAAAGTAAGTGTATTTATGAACTAGGAGTTGCCGTAATATCAACAAACGAGGAATATCCTCAAGGAGTATTGAAAAATGGAAGCAGAAGTAATATCGGGAAATGGGATCGCGAATGTTAAGGTTCCTGCAACTTGGAAGGAAGATAAATATGCCTGGATATTTCTGGGCGTGATGGTATTGACTTTGGTCGCAGGAGCAATCGTGAAGGTAAATCTTGGCATTCTGTTGTTGATTCTGAACTGCGCGGTTATGCGGAGTGAGGAAAAACTTGCGGCCAAGGATAAAATGGATTGGCCTTCTACGTGGTGGTGTCTGATACCGCCAGTGTATTTATGGAAAAGGTTGACATTGCTAAAACAACCTAGAATTCATTTTTGGCTTTGGATTGGAGTAGCGGTGGCGTTAGCGCTATTGCTCGGCTAAGGAGGCATTATGCGGTTCGAGATTAATGACCGAATAATAACCAAAAAAACAGAAGAAGAATTGTTTGCAATCCTAACTGAACACTTCAAAAAGATATCTGAAGATATCCAAGTTGCAGATAAAAAGATTTCCGCAACTAATATCGAGACATGGGATATCGGCGCGATGAACAAATCGGAAACAGTAATCTCATTGAAGGCCATCGATGGTGGATGGTTGGCTGTTGCAGAAGTTAAGTACGATGGTACATTCTGGATATTGGTTTTGGCCATTGCGTGTTGGGCGGCATTGTCTTTCGTTGGCTTGGCAATCCCGGCAATAGTCTTTTACTTACAAAAGATGTCGCTTAAGAAATCAATCACGTCCTGTTTTCAACGGTTTAAAAATGAGGTCGCGTAGTTCGCTATATTGCTTCGGCAGTACATAGAATTCAATTTCATTGGGAAACAGTTTTCTAAAGAAGAGGTTCCGGTTGATATGCCGGAACCTCTTTATATCAGAATATTTTAAAACCGGGAAATGAAGTTGAAAAGACCGGACTTCGCTGATATTATATTTCGCTACAAGGCCGAAAAAAGCAGCCTCAATAGAGTTACCCTGAGAGCGCTGAAATCAATGTTTTTCTACAGGCTTTTTCAATCTCAGGACATGCGAGAAAACAACGCCCTGAGATTTAGCGATTTTGGCACAGAACCGGCACATGCGATTTTAAGTTACTGGGATAGGAGACAAAGGATGGTCCGTATTGATTTTGGCCGCGAATAGTATAAAACCTGTCCGGTAAGCGAACCAGCAAAAATAGACTGAAATCAATATCTTTACTCGAATCATTCTTTTTAAACGCATCCATGACAATTTCGCCGATCTTCCTTTCATTGGCAGGAAAGAGTTGCGGTAAAGAGATTTCTACGATCCATAACGTTTCTGGAAGCTGCGCCTGTAGGCTTTTAATGATATTACCATTTTCCCGGTTCCCGTCCCAATCTTTGACTTCACTCCAATGATGCAAATAGGTTTCACGGCTGACACTTAGTGTTCGTAATACTACTCTTTGTTCATGGATGGTTGCTTTATAAAGCCTTAGCAACCAAGGATTACTGCTATGATCCACATCGGGAGACGATAAAAAAGAATGAAGAAACTGTAGTGAATATGCTTCAGCAATCATCCCGCCATATTTTACTTTAGGTTTTAACAGTTCAACGACATAACAGACGTTTTCCTTTTTCACATAAAGCCGAGGAATACAAAAATTGGGGCCGAAGTTATCGTCATGCCCGATAAAGCTGCTGGTCCAGCTCTCACTTGGAATGTAATGTCCCCAGCCAACGTTGAAGTAGGCGGCATCAGCATCTGGAACCCAGGTGTCTTTGTTAAAGGTATGACCGAAAAATGGAATTATGTGTAGTGAATCGCCTGCTTCGGGACCAGACATATTAAATCCAAGCAGCCCGCCACATCCTGATTCTATACCGGGATATAACAGCTTCTGATATGGGATATCTGTTCTTCTCGCGCTTGCCGCTTCCTCATAATCTATGTCATGATAACAAACCTGAAAATGATCCAAAATTGCACGAATCTGATTTACGCGCAACCCCTTACATGGCATATATATATCATCCCCAGAATATGCTATCCGGGCAATCTGATTCATTATGGAATATGATAGAGGCTGTGTCGGGCACAGGCGCGACAACAGGGTGCGGAGTGCAACGTGGGCGCATGATTTGTTTAACCCGTTCTGCTGGCAATAAAGCACCCCAGGTATTTTAAACTTTTTGGAGCCAATAAGAACGGAATATTCAACCCCGTCTGGAATGTAATTATGTTTATGAATGTATTTAAGGAAAACCGCCTCGAACACATGCCATCCATTATAGGACTGGGACGGAACGCGATCTTGTTTGATGATTGCGTAGCCGATTAAATCCCCTGGGCCTGTTTTTCCCAAATCGGAAGTTTTTTTCAATCTGCTTCGCCAGAAAGAAAGACGCAGTAAGCCTAACGGCTTAAAATCTGGGAAAAGTTGCAGTAATTCATCATTCTCCTCTTTTATGATACCAGTCCCGGCAATATCGAGTTCTTCCAAGACTAAGGTCTGGGATTCAAACGACCGTCCGAGAGAAAAGCAACGGTGAAGAGCCGGGAATTCAGATAGAAAGTAATCTTCAATAAACTTAAAACTGGAAAAGTTTTTAGTTATATCAATGAAAGTAGTTTTTACTGCTTTGCAAATCCGGTGCTGATCCATCAAACAGCTCCGGTCTATTTGAAAACCAATTTACTATTGGCTGTGGCGCGATGGGCTTCTTCCATCTTCCGGATAAAGGCTCCGACCTCTTTCGTATACTTCATCTCTATCTTTACCGGCCGCACTTGATCGCCGAACTGTTTGCTCAGTTCCCGCGTAAGCTTCTGACTGGAATAAGTTTTGCTCATGAGGCATCCTCCCAAAATCCGTTATGTTAAGTACTTAAATATTCTCTATAAGTATTTATCAATCTAATCCCTGGCAAATGGCTTTTCAAGAAAAATCCAAAAAAAATCCCCAAACGGATTACCGATAATCCGTCAGCCGTCTTGGACTGGACGTTATTTCTACCATTGCTATTTGCTGATTCAGAACCGTCCTGCATAGTTCGACTGGGGACTCTCTTTAACCTCAAATAATGACGTGTTCTACCCGCAATACTCAGGTGTTTATGGAATGATTCTGATAAGTTTATGACGGCAGTCATTCTGGCCGATTACAGTAAGTGAACGCCATGTTTGACTGGCAGGCTTAAATAATAAACCCTCTGTGCCGGTAAATACACAGAGGGCATTATATACTCTTAACTTATGGAATTAAAAAGCGCTGCTGGATCAAGGCGAATTGAAGCAGCAGCAGATTTTACGCCACCAGCCAACTATCATATTATCTAGCAGGCTGTCGGGCTGAGAAAAATATGGTACATTATTGAGTGATTATCCCAATAGTAAGTCTATGTATTCATATCTATGATACAAATTGAAGCTCATGTATTGCAATTATGGGCTGAATAATAAAAAATTTTACTTTTATGAATCATAAAAATCTCAGTCCGACAGGCTCCTAGCTGATGATATCGAAAATCCTAGGATGTCCGATTTGCATAAGGTTTTCGACTACTCTTCGAGCGCATTTGTCCTGCTGGCATTGCTCAAACTCCTGCCCGGTAATCGGGAAAACCCACAAAGGGTCAACTTTATCGCCGTCAATGTAAAGCGTGTTACAAAAACGCTCATCTTCATAAAACGGCAGCAGAAACAACACATTGGAAATACCTGTTTCTTTAGGAATTATGTTGTCATCTAAACAATATAAATGTTCCCAGTGCACGAAGTATTGATTCGCAAAAGGCTCTAAGGCCAGTCCTCCTAACAGTTTGAACATCCATTCCTGTGGTTCGACAACATACATAAAAAGCTCGGTGCGACCAGATATCCGGTTATTATCCAGCGGAATATTTTGCTTGGCGTCACTCATGCCGTTAGTGATCAATGTCCAATATGGTCTCTGGGGTGTTGGGGCAATTTGATAAATTTCAATATGCGGGTAGATCTTTTCTGTGGGACTCAGGATCGGCTGATCCAGTTTTCCTAAATATTTTTCATAGTGGTTTTCTCTGATTTCAATTACGTCAACGAGTGTTTCATATGAATTTAATTTTTTCATGATCTCTTCTCTTTCGTTGCTTTGTTGTTGAGTTGATGGTTAAAAATACTGAATCGGATGCCGGACGTTTTAACTGTTTACCATTTTCAAATCTCCTTATTGTTTCTGATTTGGCGGGTGTGCTATAGATATTATTCCTGTCGGTAAGTTTTTACAAAAATATGTAAAATGCCGGATGAAAAACCAGTGCTATATTTTGAATTTCAGAGTGAGTGATTATTTTTATATAATCTCACTCTTTTTATTTATCCATAAGTTTTCGATTGAGAGTCAAATCGTTAATAATATCGATAGGAAACTCGGATGGTATCGAGTGTTATTTCATTAAAAACAGAGGGGGGGTATCCACTACATCACCCCCATGTAAAACTATGAACTGTAACTATAATTTGTAATGGAAATAAATGATAATGATTATTGATATCTAGAAATAAACAATGATTTAAAAACTGACTTTCAATAAGAAAGTCAAAGCTAAAAATCCATCCGAATATACTGGCTATTTTTCTTATAGGATTATGAGAATATCAGAGAATATTTTTCATCAGTGTATCAGACCAAAATACACTACAGAAGAATCCATTACCGCCAGATGATTTTAATGATCATAATTTCTACGGTGATAAACGCCAACAAGCCGATACCGGCCAATACATATATCATTTTACCTCCTTGTCTAAGTTAGGGTTTTGTCAAAGCCCAGCCCCTTTCTTCTTTAGGGTTTGAGCTCAATTTAATTTTTATTTGAACAGGAGCCACCGATGAAATCGGTACTCCCCCTATTTTATTGGATTTTGAATGTTGAAGATGTGAAGTCCTTTCTGTAAATTTTATTTGCCGAAAAACCAACAAAAAGGAACTTCACATGGAAAAATCGTTAACTCGCCTGATACGCTGGTTCTGCCGCAAGATAACCTTAAATGAACTTGCCTCTATTGTCGTTATTCTTCATGAAATTTTGAGCGGGAAGAATAATGACTTCGACTTGAAACCGGAGATAGAGAGCAAATCTGCCAATTACCGCAAATTCATCCTTGACGACCTGCGGGCGCTTACGGCGCCGCCTAAGGCTGCTGCTCAGAAACTGGACTGGAAGCAACTCAAACGCGATTATTTCCTTGAGCATCAGAAAGAGTTGAAACCAGTTAAACGCAAGGCCGGCTCGATCTCCTTTTCAGAACATTGTCATTGCGAGCATTGCGGCGCGCCTGGCGAGTATTTGTATCTGAATGACGGCCGCAAGGGCAATCAGGTGCGCTGCAAGGTTTGCAGCAAGCTCAGTCCGACTGAACGGGTGCGTCGCGCGAGCAAGACAAAATATTACTGTCCGTACTGCGGCTATGCGTTATTCCTCTGGAAAGAAAACGAGGTCGAGTCCATTTACAAATGCCAGAATTTGAAGTGCTCTCATTTTATTGAGCGTAAACAAAACTTAACCAGACAGGAAGCCAAAGAGCGCCGCGAAAACATTTTCAATCCTAATTACAAGCTGCATTACCAGTATCGCGAATATCACTTTTCATCCCAGGATCTGGAATGCGCAAGGCCGCTTATGGAGACAAAAGTTGACTTGCGCAACATTCACAACAGCTATCATACTGTCGGGCTGGTGTTGAGTTTGTTTATCAACGTCGGGCTCTCTTCGAGACAAACCAGAGAGGTTCTCGGCGGACTTTTCGGAATCGGAATCTCCCATCAGACAGTCATCAATTACGTCAATGCTTCCGCCTCAATTATCGCTCCATGGCTCGACAAAGCCATGCCCAAGCCAACTTCAACTGCCGCAGGCGATGAAACCTACATCATCGTCAGAGACCAATGGCATTACACGTGGCTCACCATCGACAGCGAAACCCGGGCGATCTGCGGATATAACCTCTCCGACAATCGCGAAACAAAGCCGGCTCTCGCCACGCTTTACAACACCTTCGGGCCGCCCGAATCAAACGCTGGCAAAAAGTTCACATTCATCCGCGACGGGCTTGGCTCATACGACGCCGCAATCAACGCATACAACCAGAAAAGCACGGTCAGCATTATCCAGGGCGAAACCGTCGTGGGACTCGAAAATAAAGATGAGACAAGCTCGAAATATCGTAGATTCAAACAACTTATCGAGCGGCTCAACCGGACTTACAAGTTCCACACCAGGCCTCGCGCCGGATTCAAAAGCCTTGACGGAGCAATCTGTATGACCACATTATTCGTCACGTATTACAATTATATGCGCAAACATACGGCCAGACTTAACGCTCCGCCATTACAGCTGGATGCCTTGAAAGGCATTCAATCATACCCCAAACAATGGGAGAAGATACTCCAACTGGCATCGGCATAATTCAAAATCCAATTGTCAAACAACGCTGGAAATAACAAATCCATTTGTTTTTTCCTGGACAAATGTCCTGCAAACATTAAGGTTCTGGAGCTGTCAATGCCAAAATCGTATAAATAGCGGACGCAGGACGCGGCTTTATGCCGATTTTGACGTTGACGGCGACAGGTTCTAATGTAGATCCATCGCCTTTTTACCTATCAGTACCTTTCTTCATTTTCTTTCATGCCAGATTTGACACTACCTAAGTTAGTCTGATAGAGAGTATTCAGCATGGTAAAATCAAGGATGCATCATATCGATTTTTTATCATTCTTCTTCTTCGTTAGTCTGGATGAGAAAAGTTCCCTTGTTCCTGGAGGAGTATTTTTCTGATTGACTTTGGCAAGGTAACTTGCCCATTCCAGAGTCTGGGCGACTTTGTTTTTATAGTCCGGATCATCTTTTCTCAGCATGATACCGTTCTCCTGTTTATTACCGTTTTTATCTTCGGTGCAATCGTCAACAAGTCCATTATTATCAGGAACACCAAACGCACTGGCGAAGGAGTCATTGGCTTGGGCAATATGGTCATATATAGATTGCGTTTTTCTTCCATCCAGCCATAGACAGACATGATAGTGCTGAAGCTTTTCTTTGGATTGTTCCCTTACGGCAACATATCTGGGTGAAAGGCCAGCTCTGCTTAAAGTTTTGATGAAGTTAGCCTGACCATTACGGAAGGCATCGTTGCTGGGATCATCGTATCCTGCCGGTGCTCCGACATCGTATCGCATGAACATAACCCTGTCATTAGTCCTGGCATGGGCATCGGTCTCATCTATTTTTTTAAGTATCTTTTTGTCACAGCGGAGACCTTTATCCTTGTCGGTCAGGATAGGATGGTTGTTGAATTCGGGTGCATCGGTGGTTACTCTTTTCTTTGTCATGGTGAAATCTCCATTTTGATTACGTTGTTGGTTATATTGAATGCATGTCTACTATATTATAGTTGTATGCAGACAGGGTTTAATATTGTCAATAATCTGTACTGGCCTTATTGGGTATAAGGCCGGACAGTATCTTTAAGAACGTTGTCATAGTAAGGGGTTACAAGCGTGCGCTTATGCGTGATATATAGATAATACCATTTACCCGTAAATTTATATAACTCCGAATCCATAAAATAGATGACCTGCCGGTATTGTTTTTCGGTTTATTATTATAAAAATGTTGTCTGCATTATTACTTTCAATCAAAGTTCAATAACCTCTGGTTGCAGCCGGCAAAACCTATGGGAAGCTGACTAATGATGATTCCAGCAGGCGATAAGCCTGCTGGTGGTAGATATTTACATACGGTAACATACGGTAATACGGTTATTTCGCCGTATTCTTTTTTATTTGATAACCACTATAGCCACGTTTATTGTGATTATTGCGTTTGATATCCGTCCGCAAAACGGCACCGAACGTAGTGCGCATCCACTCATTGAAGAGCAACTGCGCTTTGCGTTCTGATACCAGCGGCCATTTCATTCTTTCACAGAACTTCGTAA
>JBAWXM010000193.1:0-9571 GCA_037144075.1 Lentisphaerota bacterium
TAATTACAAAGGTAAACCCCCAGCTCCGCCGGGGGACTAGCAAAGTTTGACTTTTGCGTTAATAGGAGTAGGAATATCGTCCTCGTGAACCGTTCGGAGAGTTCGAAAGGAGATATTCCATGAGAAAGAGTGGAACATTAACACATACAACGAGGGAATGCAGATATCATGTTGTATTTATCCCGAAGTGCCGTAAGAAAGTATTATACGGAACGCTCCGTAAGTATCTTGGTACAGTATTTAAGGACTTGGCGCAACAGCGAGAAAGTGAGATAGAGGAGTGGCACTTGCGCCCCTATCATGTACACATGCTACTCTCTGTTCCGCCCAAGTATTCGGTGTCGGAAGTAGTTGGATTTATAAAGGGTAAGATTGCTATTTATGTGGCACGAAATTTTATGAGTCATCGCAAAAACGACGGAGGTCAGAATTTTGGGGCGAGAGGCTATTATGTTTCGACTGTTGGTCGTGATGAGAAGACTATCAGTAAATACATACAAGACCAGGAAAACGAAGACATAAAACTTGAACAAGGCGACTTGTTCCGGTAATTAAGGATTAAACGTTAAGACAAGGTAACCGCTTCGAGCGGTTCACGAATTCAAGCCTCCGGCTCTGCCGGAGGTATCCGACTACAATCAGTTAAGCCGGGACAGATTTTTCTTCGAAGTTTCCGTTGCTTGAATATCAGGGCAATATGTCGTTGCGCGGCTGAAAATATCAGGACAGTTTCAGGACGGTTTCGCGCTCGATCAGCTTGACGGGGACGGCTAGCTGATAGGGGTCGCCGCCGCCGGTGACATGCCTGACGGCTTCGATTAGTTTGTCTGCGAACATTTCTTCGTTCAGGTCAACGGTGGTGAATGCCGGGGTGGCGTATTTACCCCAGTAGAGGTTGTCGGTGCCGATCAGGCTAACGTCATCGGGCACGCGCAGCTTGTTCATTGAGAGCGCCTTGATTGCCGGAAACATCAGGTTATCGGCAAAGCAGTAAAACAGCGTCGGCAGTTTCCGGTCTTTCGACAACTGGCGGATTTCTCCGGTCATGGTTTCGTGATCGAATGTGACAGTCCAGCGGAATTCTTCAGGGCATTGTCCGCCGCCGGTGGTGAAGGCTTCGACAAAGCCGTTGAATCTGGCGCCGGGAACGCCTTTCGGAAAAATAGTCCCCGCTGTCGCATGTCCCATTTTCAGGGCATACGCGCCGGCGATTTTGCCGGCGGAATAGTCGTCGCAATATACCGATACGCATTCAAGCATGACGCCGGATTGCACCAGAATGACTTTAAGCCCGTTTTTCAGCAAGTATTTGGCGGCAGCCGCGCTGTTGCACAGAAACACGTCAATGTCCATGGCGCGGAGTTTCTGCAATTGCAGATAAGACAGCTCCGGGGTTTCCGTACTGAATTCGTGCAATGACAGTTCAATCTTATTAGCTGCGGATTTTCTTTGTATGTTGCTGTAGACTCCGGCAAAAAACGAGGTGCCGGAGTTGAAGTGTTCAATCCTGGAAGTGAGATAGGCCAGGCGTGTCCAGCCGAGCAGATTGATGCGCGGGAGTTTGCGGTAATTCATCGCCACCGCCGCGGCGATAACTTTCCGACGGGTATCTTCGCTGATGCCTTTATCCTGTCCGTTAAGGACAAATGATATTGTCGCAGCAGAAATTCCCAGCTTTTCAGCGATGTCTTTAACCGTGGTCTTTTTTGTCATTAATCTTTTTGTCCCATTCTGGCTTTTTGCTTTCGCTATGAATATATCGCTCCGCTGGAACTAAAGCTATTTTACTGATTCTTAAAGACTATAATTATTTTGCGCCGCCGGTGCTTGCGTCAGAATTTTGTCTTCAGAACTTTAGATACCGCAGTCGCGGGACCCGCAAGCGGGACCGAACTTTAGAACTCCCCTCAGTATTTACCCAGTTTTAAACCTTCGTCAACAAAGAATCTGTATGTTTCGTAGTTGCAATTCTCCGGAATTGAATGGTCGGAATGCAGGATGTAGCCGGAACCGGCTTTAACTGTCGGGATTTTTTCTTCCAGTTCCGCCTTGATGGCTTTCAAATCATTGGCCACCAGATTTCTGGCGTCCATGCCGCCGAAGAGCGCAAGTTTGTCGCCATAATTCTTCTTGATAAGGAGCAGATCCATGCCGGCCTTGACTTCAATCACCTGAAGGCAGTCAACGCCGGATTCTACTATGCCTGGCAGCAGCGGTTCGACATAACCGCAGGAATGCATAATGACCTGCATTCCTCTGGCGTGTGCGTAATCAACTGTCAGCTTGTGGGCCGGACCGATCAGTTCGCGGTACATGTCCAGCGAGAAAAACGGGCGGTTTTTGAAGCCCATATCTTCGTAAAACCATATGCCGTCCGGCTGGCCTTCTTCAGCAAATAGCATCTCCATCAAATCAATGGTGAGCTGCGCGTAAGTATCAGCCATGTCTTTGACCCAGTCAGGATCCATCGCCATGCCGTACAGCATGTGCTCATGGCCGCATACCGGATGCATTAATTCAAAAACATTTACACCGGACCAGTTGAAGTAGCGATCTTTTGCCTCGGCGGATTTTTTAGTTTCCCGGTATACTTCAAAATTGATCCGGTCTCTGGTGGGTTTCAGCAGCGGTTTAATTTTTTCTTCCCAGGCGGATTTTTCCTTGACCATGAAGTCAACATGTTCCGGAGTGGCGTTGTGCAGTTTGTGGCGGCGCAACAACGCGCCGTTGCCGTCGCGTTCCAGAATGGTTTCTTCAGTTTCTTCGACGATCTCATTTTTGAAATCAACGATGCCGGCCATTTTAAAAACCCAGGCGTTTTCCATGTCGAATCCGAAGTGATCTGCCAGATTTTCATCCTGTTTGACATGTCCCTGCTCCTGCCACCGCTTCAAGGTGTCGCCCCAGAAATGTTCATACAGTCCGATGCGGTCAACAGGTTTGTGCTGAATTATTCTAGTTATACGTTCTTTCCCGGTCATGTTTTCCATTGTAAAATAATCTCCTTGGTTAATTATTTACTAAATATTTTAGTTGATGTTTTGAGATTTGTCAACCCCTGGAATTTATTAAAGTAAAAAACATTTTTAAATTATAGAGAAAAAGGACATTACAGCTTTGGCTGGATTTTGATATCTGCGGAAGATACTCCTGGCCAATCAGCGGGCAGCGGCAGCATGACTTTGAAAGCTTCTCCTGGCAGCGCTTTAGAAGCCGGATAATAACCATATCCGAATGGAATCAGCCAGTAATGATTTCTATCATTAAAAGATGCATGGGCATTTATTTCGCATTCATAATTGACTTTTCTTTTAAGCTTAACCATGCAGACCAGATATAGCCGTCCGTCCGGGCTTTTATCCACTCTGGCTTTAACCTGGAAATCATCATTTAATTCCGGAATGTTCATAATTCTGCCTGCGGCATCCCATTCCTGCGGCGAAACCTGATTAACCGGCTTGGGATATTTTGTCCGGGCATTTTTCTTAAACACGAAAAACTGATGATTTTTATATAATTTGAACCAGATCAGGCCATAGTCCTTATTATCCAGCATGCTGTTATGAAACAGCGCCGACCCGTCCAGGCAGTCGCTCAGATCATACACCCGGTATTCTTTTTCAAATCTCACCGGAAACACCTGATTCCGGAGCATGAAGTGGGCTGCGACTCTTTCAGACGCCGCCACTGCGGCGTCCGGCGGCACAATTTTCTTAATCTCATCCATTACCGGAGTGCAGTCCGGCATTCTGGCGATGAGTTTGAAAGAATGACAGCCGTAATAGCTTAAAGAGTAAAAATAATTTGCCAGCAGTGAAGAAACAATCAAACCGGCAACCATCGCGCATGCAATATTCTTTCTATCCGCGTTTATATTTTTCCTTAATAATCCAAACAATAAAACTTTTGTCCATGGAGTAAGTTTTTCATTTTTCAGCACAGCCGCGAGTCCCAGTACGCAGGTGACGGCGATCATTGCCACAGTTTCAGATTGATACTGCAAGCAGAGGTTTATGACTTCCTGGTTGTCCTGAATGAAAACAAACAATAATTGCGGCATGCTGCACAGCAGCAGCAGAGGGCGATTGAATGCGACCATAAATGCAGGGGCCAGCAGCAGCAGCATAACCGCGAGATTTTTCACCGTGAAAAAAGCTGCCCCAGAATGCGTACGGTTTCATGACCGGGGAAAATATGATTTCCCATATGCCGGAGCCTAAATGACTGTAGCGTTCCTGGACATAAATATACTGGGTCACACCGCAGGCCGGAATAATTAATTTAATGCAGATGATAAAAAATGCCGCCCCGATGACTGCATAGATAATACCGTCTTTTTTTTTGCCGGACAGAAACTGGACTGCGCCCCAGCCGACCCAGAATACGCCGACGGTCTCCTGAATCGTCAGGGAATACAGAAAAATCAGGAAAGCAATCATATATTTTTCACGTTCATGGAAGATATAGAAGAGGATAAACACCGGAATGAAAAGATAAATTACATGAAATCCGTAAAAAATCGAAATATTCAAATTAGAGAGTGAAGGATAGAGCAGATAAGTCATTGCCAGGCAGAATGCATACACCGGGCTGAGTCGTTTCGTCCGGGCAAAATAGTAGATCAGCATTGCGCTTCCCCACAGTGTGAGCGCACCGAAAATGATGGTGGTATAAGGTGTATTGAACAGCCATATCAGCGGAGTAAACAGCACAAAAAAGCCGGGCATGAAGTGATGAGAAAAGAAATTAATGCCGCCATGCCAGTTGCACAGCAGAAAATTACCATTAAGAGTATTGGCCGCCACTTCAGTGAAAATTCCCCAGTCTCCAAAGCACAGAAACTGCACTTTCAATGCGACGTGCGACATGTAAACTCCAAGAGCGGTGAAGGCGGCAGTAAACAGCGTAGCCAGTATAAGCCATAGCCGTTCCCCGCCGGCGGTCGCGATTCCGGCTGCAAACCGTGAAACCGGCAGAAGCAATACCACACGGCAAACGGTAATTCCGTTCAGTAAAATAAACGCGATTATGGAAAAAATATTTAATTCAAATGCCAGTAATGGAATGTAAAGCGCCCATGGCAGCAATGCGATCGAAAACATTCTGGGCGGTTTTATGATTACGGCAGAAAAAATCAGGATGACCGGAACGAGGACTAACGTATAATATGACGAAAAAAGGGGATAGTTCCCGGAAATAACCTTCAAAAATACCATATTGGTACCGGCACATTTGCCGATAACTTGAAATATTGCCGCGCCTGCAATCAGTCCAAGCAGGGCAATGGCAAAATAATCCGGCAGGCATTTCAGCTTTTTGTAAAATGAATCCACAGCGATCCCATAGGAATGTTAAATATGTAAAGATTGAAAATTGGAGAGTAAGATAGCTGTTTCGTGTCAGAACGTCAAGATGATATTGCTAAATTACGGAAATCTTTAATTATCGCAGTGTCCGCCTTTTTATATTAAAAAAAGCTCCGGGTTTTAAGGCCCGGAGCTGCAATGGTCATCAACCATGGGAAATCTTACATGATTTCGCCCATCTGCTGATAGAACTTCATGCGGCGTTTGGCGTCTTCTTCAGCGCGCTTGAAGATTGCTTCGGCTTCATTCGGAGCAGTCTTGAACAAGGTGGTGTAGCGACGTTCACTGCGGATGAAATCCTGATAGCTGGCGGTGGGTTCTTTGGTTTCCCATTTGAACGGCTTTGCATCCATCGGATTGTAACGGTAGACCGGCCAGTAGCCGGCTTCAACCGCGCGTTTCTGTTCGAGCTGGCTCTTCATCATGTCAATGCCGTGGGCAATACATGGAGAATAAGCCATAATGATCGACGGGCCGTTATAGGCTTCCGCTTCCTGGAATGCCTGCAGCACCTGATTGCGGTTGGCGCCCATGGCGACAGACGCGACATAGACGTTGCCGTAGCTCATGCACATGAAGCCGAGGTTCTTCTTGGTCAGGCGCATACCTGCGTTGGCGAACTGTGCCACAGCGCCGATCGGAGTGGACTTGGAGGCCTGGCCGCCGGTGTTGGAATATACTTCGGTATCCAGCACCAGGATATTGACGTTGCGGTTCTGCGCCACGACATGGTCGAGTCCGCCGAAGCCGATGTCATACGCCCAGCCGTCGCCGCCGATGATCCAGACGCTCTTGTCGACAAAGTAGTCTTTAAGCTCTTCGATCTTGGACAGGATTTCTTTAGATTCGCCGGAAGCCGCTTTAATCGCTTCGGGCAGGAGAGCCGCGACAGCCTTCTGGTCGGCAATGGATTCAGTGTCTTTCTTATCCCACAGTTCCAGTGACTTGCCGAGAGCGTTCTTCAGGCTGTCGGTAGTTCCCAGTTCCAGGATGCGCTGAACATTGCCTTTCAACTGTCCGCGATTCTGATCAACGGCCAGTCTCATGCCGTAACCGTATTCGGCATTGTCTTCAAAGAGGGAGTTAGCCCAGGCGGGGCCGCGGCCTTCTTTGGTCTTGGTGTATGGAATGGTCGGGAACGAGCCGCCGTAAATCGAGGAACAGCCGGTGGCGTTGGCGATGATCATGCGGTCACCGAACAACTGCGATACCAGTTTCACATACGGGGTTTCGCCGCAGCCGGCGCAGGCACCGCTGAATTCGAACAGCGGTTTCAGGAATTGCGATCCCTTGACCGTGGAAGGCGCGGCGCCGTCAATGACATTGTCCGGCAGCGCTTCAAAGAACTCGGCGTTCTTGCGTTCGCCTTTGTCGCGTTCCTTCTGGATATGGGAGAATTCGAGCGCCTTGGTCTTAGCCGGGCAGGTTTCGATACAGACGCCACAGCCGGTGCAGTCTTCGATGTAAACCTGGAGACGGTATTCAAGATCGCGGTCGTTCTTGGTCTTAGACTTGACGGTGACGAAAGATTCCGGTTTGTTGACCAGGTCTTTCGGATCAATCTGTTTGGCGCGGATTACTGCGTGCGGACAGGACATTACGCACTGGTTGCACTGAATGCAGTTTTCATTAATCCATTTCGGCACTTGCGGCGCGATGCCGCGTTTTTCCAGACAGGTGGTGCCGGTCGGCATTGAGCCGTCATAAGACATCGTGGAGACGCTGATGTTGTCGCCGTCCTGATGCATGATCGGTTTGATGATGTTGCGGGCAAACGCTGAGGCGTCGTCGGCAATAAGTTTGGGCGGAACATAGGAAACCGTGATTGTTTCCGGAACCTGAACCTTCTGAAGCGCGGCAATGGTATTGTCCACGCAGGTCAGATTCATCTTGACGATGTCATCGCCTTTTTTCTTGAAGCTTTTCTCAATGGTTTTCTTGATGTAGCCGATGGATTCGTCAACCGGAATGATATTGGCGAGCTTGAAGAACGCCACCTGCATTACGGTATTGATACGGGCGCCGAGACCGGCGTCTTCGGAAATCTTCAACGCATTAATGTTGTAGAAGTTGATCTTCTTCCTGATGATCGTTTCCTGCATATCTTTGGTCAGGTGGTTGAACACTTCCTTTGAATCGAATTCTGAGTTCAGCAGGAAAGTGCCGCCTTCGCGGATGCCGGCCAGCATATCGTAGCGTCCAATATAAGCGGGGTTGTGGCAGGCCACAAAGTTCGGGGAGGTTACCAGATATTCAGACTTGATCGGAGTATTGCCGAAGCGTAGGTGGGAAATCGTAATCCCGCCGGACTTCTTGGAGTCGTACACGAAATAAGCCTGAACATATTTATTGGTATTGTCGCCGATGATCTTGATGGAGTTCTTGTTAGCGCCAACCGTGCCGTCCGCGCCAAGGCCCCAGAACATGCAGCTGACTACATCGGCAGGTTCGGTATGGATAGCTTCCACAACCTTGAGTGACAGGTTGCTGACGTCATCGTCGATGCCGACGGTGAAACCGGTGGTGCATGCGCCGTCGAGATGCTTGTAAATCGCATTGACCATCGACGGGGAGAATTCTTTGCTGGACAGACCGTAACGGCCGCCAATAACGTTGATGCCGGTGTTGGCCAGGCAGGCTTTGACATCCAGATAGAGCGGTTCGCCGAGCGAGCCGGGCTCTTTAGTTCTGTCGAGTACAGCAATCTTCTTGACAGTCTTCGGCAGGGCGCCGATGAACGCTTCCGCGGAGAACGGACGGTATAATCTGACTTTCAGAGCACCGACCTTCTGCCCTTTGCCGTTCAGATAATTTACGGTTTCCTCAATGGTCTCACAAGCTGAACCCATCGCGATGATAACTTTTTCCGCATCCAGGGCGCCGACATAGTCGAACAGGTGATACTGTCTGCCGGTGACTGCTGCAACCTTGTTCATGAAATCCTGAACCGTTGCGGGAAGCGCGGCATACTGATTGTTGGTGGTTTCACGGCCCTGGAAATAAACATCGGGGTTCTGAGCTCCGACTTTCGCATAGGGTTTTTCCGGACGCAGCGCACGGTTACGGAATTTTTCGACATCTTTCATATCCAGCAGATTTTTCATATCGGCATAGTCAAGAGCTTCTATTTTCTGGACTTCATGCGAAGTACGGAAACCGTCGAAAATGCTGAGGAACGGGATTTCACTCTTGAGAGCGGACAGATGTGAAACAATCGCCAGGTCATGCGTTTCCTGGATGGATGCCGCTGACAGCATTGCAAAACCGGTATTGCGGCAGCCCATGACGTCGGAGTGATCGCCGAAGATCGAGAGTGACTGCGCGGCAAGGGCGCGGGCGGAAACATGGAAAACCGTCGGCAGCATTTCGCCGGCAATCTTGTGCATGTTCGGGATCATCAGCAGCAGGCCCTGTGAACAGGTGAAAGTAGTGGTGAGAGCACCGGCGCTGAGTGAGCCGTGGACTGCGCCGGCAGCACCGGCTTCAGACTGCATTTCCGCTACTTCAACAACTCTGCCGAACATGTTTTTCGTGCCCTGGCTTGCCCAGGTGTCGGCATACTCTCCCATCGTTGACGACGGGGTGATGGGATAAATCGCAGCGACTTCGCTGAACGCGTAAGCCACATAGGACGCCGCGTAATTCCCATCGATCGTTACCATTTTCTTTGCCATTTTAAAACCTCCATATATAAATTGATGGCTTGAACTAAAAACTCACAGTTGACTTCCGTACTCTGAAAACGGCAGACAAACGCCTGCTGTATTTATTAAGACAAAAAGCCGTTTTGAAACATACACTGCAAAAATGAAAAATCAAAGTAAAAGGCAGGTGATTTATGACCAAATCAATATTTTTATATTAATTTAACAATAAAATCATATTAAAAACTGCCGGAGCGGCTTTTTTTATGTGAAAAGGAGTTGTTTATGAATAAACGTGTAATGGTTATTTCTTAACGGCTCCAGATTGCAACTATTTTTATTCCGGATTCCGGAACTAGCCGACAGTGGAACAGCGGCTGACCAGAGTGCCGTCTTTCAGTGCTTCGAGTTGCGATTCGAAGCATTTTCTTTTGCTGTGATAGATCACGCCGATGGGGATTTCATCGCCAGCCGGAATGTCGCATCATGGTCAAAGGTATCATGCACAGGATCGACCTGCCGCACCCGTTCCATGTACCATTTGAACGTGTTCTGGTGGTT
>JBAWXM010000194.1:0-9529 GCA_037144075.1 Lentisphaerota bacterium
AGAATCCAGGGTAAGACTTGAGATTTAAAATGAACTCAACGGCTATTCCTGAAACGCTAATCCGGCATGCAGGAAAGTGAACAGGTTACAATGCTGCAATACAGGGATTCCGCATGAATCATACGGATGACAAGACCGGTGGGTTGATCATGGCTGCCAGCCGTCGCGGCGGCTGGCTGTTACTGGTATTGCTGCTGCTGACCGGACTGATTCTTACCGCCATTGCGACCCGTTTTACGAAATCCGAGGAAGATGCGGCGGCGGCCATGGAGTTCGACTTCGCCTGCAAAGAAATAGAAGGCAAGATACTTGACCGTCTCAACGCCCACGAACAGATATTGCGCAGCGGTGCGGCGTTTTTCGAACAGGCTGGCAGCGTCAGTCGGCATAAATGGCGTCAATTTACCGCACGTCAGAAAGTTGAACAGCAGCTCCCCGGTATTCAAGGCATCGGGTTTGCCCTGCTGATTCCGCACCAGAAATTAGCACAGCATATAAAGGATATCCGCGCCGAAGGCTTTCCTGAATACCTGGTCCGGCCTGAAGGAGAGCGGGACATATATTCATCAATCATCTATCTTGAACCTTTCACGAACCGCAATCTCCGTGCTTTCGGTTACGATATGCTGAGCGAACCGGTGCGCCGGGCGGCAATGGAACGGGCGCGGGACCAGGATGCCGCCACTCTTTCCGGCAAGGTATTTCTGGTGCAGGAGACAGACAAGGATGTCCAGGCTGGCACATTGATGTATGTGCCGGTTTATCACACGGATATGCCATGTGAAACAGTTGCTCAAAGGCGCGCCGCGCTTATCGGCTGGGTCTACAGCCCCTGCCGGATGAATGATCTTATGCTCGGGATATTGGGGAGGTGGGATTTAGCCAACTATCAGCGTATCCGCCTGGAAATATTCGACGGCAGGCAGGTGAATGCAGATACCCTGCTTTACGACAGCCAGCCCTCAGGTTCCAGGAAAACAGATGCAGTATCGCAATTGACTTTACAACGCCAGATTCTGTCGTCCGGCCATCAATGGACTCTGCGCTTTACGAAGACCGGCAACCATGCATCATATATGGAATACAGCAAGGTAAGGCTGGTGCTGTTTGGAGGGACGCTTACCACGCTGCTGCTGTCCGGATTGTTTTTCAACCTTTACAACACCCGGTTCAAAGCCCGTCAACTGGCCGGTCGGCTGACGGCGGACTTGCAGCATGTCACAACCCGTCTGGAGCTGGCGGCCGGGGCTGGAGGCGTCGGGATATGGGATTATGAAGTACCAAATAACAAACTGATCTGGGATGACCAGATGTTCCGGTTGTATGGAATAACGCGTGCACAGTTCAGCGGAGCATACGAAGCCTGGACGGCGGGAGTACATCCGGAGGACCGGGAACGCGGTAATGAGGAGATACAGATGGCAATTCGCGGAAAAAAGGAATTCGACACAGAATTCCGCGTGCTCTGGCCTGACGGAAGCACTCATTACATTCGCGCCATGGCTTGCGTACAACGGAATGACGCAGGCCGGGCGGAGCGTATGATCGGCACGAATTGGGATATTACCGGGCTTAAACAAGCCGAGGAGGCGCTATCCCGTCAGACCGCCCTGCTCTCCAACCTGCTCGACTCAATCCCGGACATTGTATTCTTTAAAGACCTTGAAGGGGGCTATCTTGGCTGCAATCCGCTTTTTGCAGAGTTTGCGGGCAAAACACGCGAGGAGATTATCGGACATACGGACTATGATCTTTTCCAGAAAGATGTCGCGGACGCTTTCCGCGAATATGACAGCATGGTGATGGCGGAAAACAAGGCCCGCCATAATGAGGAATGGATAGACTATCCCGACGGCAGACGGGTTCTGATAGATACACTGAAAGCACCGCTGACCACTCAGGACGGCAGAGTTATCGGCATGCTTGGCATCAGCCGCGACATCACCGATAAAAAGCATGCCGAAGCAGCTTTTAGAGAAAGCGCTTTGCAGAAAAGCGTAAGTGAAAATCTGAAGTCGATCATTGACAATATTCCCGGCACAGTATACCGGATATCACAGGATGATACCATTAAGTTTCTCAGTCTTTCCGGGAGTTCAGATATGCCATCGCCGCCTGAAAGGATATCAGACAATATTTTCACAAGCATGCCCGTCATTCATCCGGACGACCGGCAGCTGGCAGCCGCATCGAAAAAGCTGCTGCAAAGTAAAAAAAGTTCACAGGTGCTTGTGTACAGGATTATTGCCGAAGATAATTCAGTCAAATGGATTGAAGACAGAAGAACGTCCATATTTAACAGTGACGGCCGCTACATGGGAATCGACGGAATCATGCTGGATATTACTGCACGGGTTAAAGCGGAAGAAGAGAGAAAAGCGCTTGAAAACAGTATTCGTAACAAACAGCGCCTCGAAACTATCGGGACGCTTGCCGGCGGCATCGCGCATGATTTCAACAACATTCTGGTGCCGATCCTCGGCTATGCCGAACTGTCCGTCTCAACTTTGCCTCCCGAAGACCCTTTATATGAATATTCCACGGAAATCATGAAAGCAGCCGAACGGGCTAAGAATCTTGTTTCACAGATTCTTACTTTCAGCAGACCGGTGGAAAGCAACTTGACGCCTGTGCCTGTACAGTCATTGCTGAAGGAAGCGCTAAAGCTGCTTCGTCCGTCTATTCCGGCAACTATTAATATTAAACCGCTTATCGACGATTCATGCCGGAATGTGCTGGCGGATTCATCCCAGATCCACCAGATAATCGTCAACCTTTGCACCAATGCGTTTTACGCCATGAAAGATACAGATGGAACGCTAACCATTGAACTTCATGAAGTGCATGACAAGAGCATGTACCATGTACTCTGCAATTCTGATGCGGAATATCTCATGCTGAGTGTGAGTGATACCGGAACCGGCATGGATGAGTCGATCATGGAGCGTATTTATGAACCATTTTTCACCACCAAGCCGGTTAACGAGGGCACAGGCCTTGGCCTGTCAGTGGTCCATGGTATTGTAAAAAGCTGCAAAGGGGAAATTACGGCAGAAAGCAATAAAGGCAAAGGTTCTGCTTTCAGAGTTTTTCTGCCAGTAATTGAAGACGCCGCAGAGGAAATTAAAATATCCGGCAATCCGGTTAAAGGCAAAGGCCGTGTGCTTTTTGTAGATGATGAACCGGCTGCTGTAAAATTTATATTTACCATGCTCTCAAAACTAGGGTATACTACCGAGACGACCAACTCTCCGACAGAGGCGCTTGAGCTTTTTAACCGTAATCCTGTACACTTTGACCTGATTATTACTGACCTTACCATGCCGGACATGAGCGGCATAGAACTGGCAAAAGCAATACATGAGAAAAATTCCGGGCTGCCGATCATTCTAATGACAGGTCATGGCAAAGACCTTGATTATGCGATACCGCCGGAAGATTATGGCATCCGCCGGATTTTGAAAAAACCAGTAAAAATTAATATTTTAGCCTCGGCCATTGATGAAATCATCTATCTACAGGAAAAAGAAGTATGAAAGTGTTAGTTATCGAAGATGACGAAGCCGTGCAGAAATTTATCTGCAAAATACTCGTTTCAGCAGGCCACACGACTGCTGTTGCCGGGAACGGAGAAGAAGGTCTTGCGGAAATAAAGCAAAACAATGATTTCTCAATTGTTATCACCGACCTGCTTATGCCGGAAAAGGAGGGTATAGAAACGATCGCTGATATCAAGAAGCTTTGGCCCCATATCAAGATTTTAGCGATTTCCGGCGGCGGCGTTATCGACCCGGAGTTTTATCTGATGAATGCCAGTGCACTGGGAGCAAACCTGACGTTAAAAAAACCTTTTACCAGGCCTGAACTACTCAGTGCCATTGAAAATCTATCTGCCCGTAAGTGATAATTAATATCCATTGACGGTAATTGAGCAGCACTGGACTTTTACAGATTTTGAAAGTATAGTGTTTACAGTCCGTTATGACGCAGGAGGCTTTTAAAGGAGAATGTGAATATTATGGACGTACAGGAATTCCAGGAAAAACTTAATACCGCATTACTTTATAAAAAAGAAGGCAGATTAATAGACTCGCTGAATTTATATAAAGAACTTTATGTACAGCTTATAAGAGAAGCCGCTGACTATGCAAAATGCATCGAGCATCGGGTAATATACGAGGAGAATCCCCGGGAACTTTCTCCTAAGTTTTTACAGCATGCCGGAGAATATTTGCGGAGTGATAATTTGGCGTCTCTAATTTCGAACAATCTGTGTGTGATTTTAGCAGAAACCGGGCATAGAGAAGCTGCAAGAAAATATTTCAAAAAGTCGATTAAATATATCCCGGGAGGCACGGACTATCCCGATTATGAAATGTGGATGAAGGATTAAACTTCTCTCCTCTGAAAAATCGAAGGTCGGGGTACAAAACTTTAGCGCGGCCGTTTTAGTTGCTTGAATATCAGCAATGATATGTCAATCCGCCGAAGCTGAAAAAGTAGAATAAAGCCGGTTTTACCATGAAGAGCATTAAGATATACTCTATTCGGTTGAAATTTTAACATAGATGAGCAGGATTGTAGATTGGATTTTTTCGATCCGACTGACAGGCGATATGAATATCGCCGGAAAGAGGAACGGAAAAATACGACTGCAAGACACTCGCCGCAAAGCGGTTGCGGTCTTTTGAGTTTGGATTCATACCCTTCGAATGCCTTTGATACCACGGTATCGGCGGTTTCTCAGAACACGAGCCTATCTTCAAAATCTGTGCAATCTATACGCAATTTTTAGTTTTACGGAGCACTCGCTTTGAGGATGCGATTGGGTATTATAACTCAGAATTTATAACTGCTCAAAAGATATCCAATGTATGCAAGGAATCCCGGTCCCGCTGCCTGCATCAAGACAGTTTATTAAAAATCCGCAGTTACGGATTTTAAAATTCATGAATTCATGATAGATTTGTTATAACTATATATGATAAGGTTTTTATTTTTATGGGCAGTCCGGCGCGCGAACTTGTAGAAAAAATCGGAGTCGCTTCGTCCAGCGTCTTCCGGGACATGATCGAAATGGTCTGCTTTATCGGCGACCTGTCGAAAGTGTCCTGGCGCGTATTGCGCAAGCCGTCCCGGCTCCGCTGGAAAGAGACGTTGTATTATATGGACATGTGCGGCAGCCAGGCGGTGCCGATTGTGCTGATGATCTGCTTCCTGATGGGCGTGATTCTGGGATTTCAGGCGGCGGTGCAGATGCGTAAATTCGGGACTGAGCTTTATGTGGCCGACCTGGTCGGTTTTTCAATCTTAAAAGAACTGGGGCCGCTGATGGTGGCGATGATTGCCACCGGACGGGCGGGTTCGGCGTTCGCCGCCGAAATCGGCACCATGAAGGTGAATGATGAGATCAGCGCACTTGAAACAATGGGATTCGCCCCCAGCCGTTTTCTGGTCATTCCGAAAATGCTGGCGATGGTGCTTGTAGCGCCGGTGCTGACGGTTTTCGGCGACGTGATCGGCATCGTCGGCGGGTTCGTAGTGGGCACGACAATGCTGGGACTGCCGCTGATGGCTTATTACAACCGCACAGTTGAAGTGCTTTATCCGATGGTGTTCATCCTGGGCATGGTCAAAAGCATAGTTTTTGCGCTGATTATCGCAGTTGTCGGATGCCTGCGCGGCTTTCAGGCGGAATGCAACGCCCAGGGCGTCGGACGCGCCACCACCTCCGCCGTTGTAACTTCAATCTTTCTGATTGTTATTGCCGATGCGGTGCTGACGATCATCTTCTCACTGATGGGGTACTGATTTATGAGTAATGAATGTGTTGTGGATGTTAAAAATCTGACGGTCGGGTATGGCGACATCATCGTGCTGCAGAACATAAGTTTCTCGGTTTCTTCCGGCGAGATTTTTGTCATTCTGGGCGGATCCGGCTGCGGCAAAAGCACTCTGCTAAAACATATGATCGGTCTGTATACTCCGTTCCGCGGCGATGTGCTGATTTTCGGGGAAAGCATGGTTAATTCTTCTGAAGATGAAAAGCGCAAACTGATGCGCCGCTTCGGCGTCACTTATCAGGGGGGGGCATTGTTCGGTTCGCTCACCGTGGCGGAGAATATCGCGCTGCCGCTGGAGGAATACACGACCAAAACACCCGCAGAAATCAACGAAGTGGTGCAGCAGAAACTGGCGGTGGTCAACCTCGACGGATTTGGCAATTATATGCCGTCAGAACTTAGCGGCGGGATGAGAAAACGCGCGGGGCTGGCCAGGGCGATGGCCCTTGACCCTACGCTGCTGTTTTTTGACGAACCGTCCGCCGGCCTGGACCCGATCACTTCCGCCGAACTGGACCGGCTGATTCTGAGACTGCGCGAAGAACTTGGAACCACGATTGTCATTGTCAGCCATGAACTTGACAGTATTTTCACTGTCGCCGACCGGGCGATACTGCTGGATAAAGATACGAAAGGGATCGCGGCGACCGGCAAACCGAAAGATTTACGGGACAGTTCGCCGAATTTATGGGTTAGAGAATTTTTGAGCCGTTCAAAATTAAAACGGGATATGTGACGTAAACAGAGGAGTCTTGCATAACTATGATTGAAGCTAATAAATTCCGTCTCGGATTATTCGTTATTATTGGATCAACTTTATTTTTTATTGTCATTTTCATCTTCGGACTGTCTGATGTTTTTGTCCGCAAAGGCAAATTCGTCTCGCTTTTCAACGAATCCGTCCAGGGCGTAGCGGTCGGTTCTCCGGTTAAATATAAAGGCGTTCCCATCGGCACCGTCTCCAAAATATCCATCCAGGTGAACGACAAGCTGATAAGAGTTGATATGGATATTGATATGAAAGCATTCATCACCGACCATCAGAGCGGAGAAAAGGCAATTTCCTCGTTTAATGGCTTTTTCGAGCATGAAAGCAAAATGGGGTTGCGCTGTCGTCTGGAATATGCCGGAATCACCGGTCTCAAATACGTTGAACTGAATTACTTTGATCAGTTTCCGCAAGCGCCTGTCATTGAGCGTCCCGCTTATATCACCGGCAATTATTTTTATGTGCCGTCAATACCGTCGCAATTCAAAGACATTCTTAATCTTATAAATACCTCCCTCGAAAAAATATCCCGGGTGCAGTTCGATAAAATCTCCGACGAAATGACCGGAACGCTTAAATCCACGCAGCGTTTGCTGGACGATCCCAAACTTAAAATGATGATTGACAAGATGGAGAAGATGAGCGATAATCTGGAGAAAAGCTCGTCCAACGTCAGCAAAGTCATGACGGAAAGCAGACTGCGCGAAATTGTGGACGGCCTTGACACCAATCTCAAGTCCCTCAACAATCTTACCGTCAGCGCCCGCGGCAGCATTGAAGGCGCGAAGTTCATCGAGACCGCCCAATCCTTCAGAGAAGCCGCTTATTCCGTTACCGACGCCAGGCAGGCGCTGCTCAGCACCCTGCTTAAACTGGACCAGACGCTCGATTCCCTGACAGAACTGGTAAATTACCTGAATGATGATCCGAGTTCGCTCATTAAAGGCAAGCATAAGCCGGTGATTATCGCGCCGTCTGCCAAATAATATTGCCATAGCGGAAAACAACTATTGAACAATGATTAATTATGGTCTATATTAATACTTTGTAAGATTGCTTAACAAAGTCGAATTTAATCGTATACGAATTTGTATTTTAACAGGGATAGACAGGATATACAGGATAAGAAAAACCGTTTCACCATGAAAAACATGAAGAAATCTAAGTTTAAAACCATATAGTTGTCCATGCCGAATGACAAGCAAGCCGTCGTACTGACCTTCATGTACTTCATGGTGAAAATATTTATTTTTCGTGTCTTTCGTGTGTTTCGTGGTAAAAAAAGATTTCTCTGTATTTCTGTACCTTGTGGTTATAAAGTCCCGGCGAAGCCGGTTAAGTTCAATTTCATTTATTACAAAAACAGGAGGATCAGTATGGCAAAGAATCTGTTAATCGCGCAGTCCGGCGGGCCGTCCCCGGTAATCAACAGTTCGCTTCGCGGCGTAATTGAAGCCGCCAAGGCGTTCCCGGATAAAATCGGAAAAATATACGCCGGATGGCACGGCATCGAAGGCGTGCTGAAAGAAGAACTGCTGGACCTCTCGGCGCAGGATGAAGATGAAATATCGCTGCTGCGCACCACTCCGGCAGCCGGCGCCATCGGCACCTGCCGCTACAAGATCAAATCCAATCAGCAGGAGGACTTCGAGCGCGTAATTGATGTGCTTAAGGCTCATGACATCGGCTACTTCCTCTACAACGGCGGCAACGATTCCATGGATACCGCCAATAAAGTGGCGAAACTGGCTCAGGAACGCGGCCTTGACACTATCGGCATCGGAGTTCCGAAAACCATTGACAATGATGTCGGCGACGCGGAATTCAAGCTGATTGACCACACTCCGGGCTTCGGCTCCGTCGCCAAATACTGGAGCCATATCGTCCAGAACGCCGAAGAGGAAAACCGCGGTTCATACCCGGCCGATCCAGTGCTGGTATTGCAGGCCATGGGGCGCAGAATAGGCTTCATTCCCGCCGCCGCCAGACTGGCCGACCCCAAACGCGAAATGCCGCTGCTGATTTTCCTTTACGAAGGCGGATTGACCATGGAGCAGATGGCGGAAAAAATTAATGAAAAAGTAAAGGAATGCGGCCGCGCGGTAGTCGTCGTCAGCGAAGGCTGCGATGTCGGCGATCTCGGCTTCTCCAAAGACAGTTTCGGCCATGCCCAGTTCGGCGCCAGCCAGACCACAGTTCAGCAGGCGCTGGTCAACTACCTGAATCAGCGCGGCATCAAAGCCCGCGGCAGCGCCCGCGGACAGACTTTCGGCACCGATCAGCGTTCAACCGCGATCTACGCTTCAACCGTTGACCTGGACGAAGCCTATCGCGCCGGCCAGAAGGCGGTTCTTCTGGCCGTTGAAGGCCATGGCGGCTATATGTCCACGCTGCTGCGTGAACCCGGACTGATCTACCAGGTGCGCTATGAAAAAGTCCCGCTGGAGGAAGTCGCCAACTCCGAGCGTTTCTTCCCGGCCAACTGGCTCACCCCCTGCAAGACCGACGTAACCGACGAGTTCGTTGCCTACGCCCGTCCGCTGATCGGGGAAGACTGGGCAAGCGTTCCGGTGATCAACGGCATCCAGCGTTTCGCCAGGATCAAACCAATATTCGCGGACAAGAAACTTCCCGCCTACGAACTGGAAGCTTACAGAAAGAAATAGTCATCTCGGACATAGCAGCCGGCTTTTACCATGAAGTTCATGAAGGTAAGACAAAGGGGTTAAAGCAAAGAACACAGAGAACAGCCTGTTTTACCACAGAGTGCACAGAGGTCACAGAGATAAAACCAGTCAGCGAATGATCGCGTGAAACGCAAACATCCGCTGACTATTTGTTTCTTTGCGCCTTCGCGCCTTTGCGTTAAACCGTCCCCACCGTATTCTCTTCATTAACTTCATGTTCTTCATGGTGA
>JBAWXM010000195.1:0-9467 GCA_037144075.1 Lentisphaerota bacterium
TTATGAAAATGGCTGCATGAAAATCTTTCTAAAAAAACAAGAAAATGACGGATAGCAGTACAAAATTATGGCACAAATAAAAACCATAAGTCAGCTTGTGACTGCGCTCTGCGCAGTTATAAGCTGACTTTGATTATCTTCATTTCTTCATGGTGAAGTGTATTTTGTGGATAAAACTTGAAACAGTTCAGGCTGTCCGCGGCCAGAATGGGACATTCACGGGTAATAACGTTGCTCTTTTTGTTCCATCAAACCTGACTTTCAAAAATCATTTTTCTGGCCTATTTAAGCAGCATTGCGCTGTTTCAGGTTGACAAAAGCTCTAATTAGTAAAAAGAGAAAAGTTTAATTGAACGTTGAAAATGAGAAATCATGAAAACAGGGATGTTTACCACGAACCACACAAAATCACACGAAAAATAAAACCATGGGCCAGTGGATGTTTGCGTTCCACGCAAATATCCGCTGCCAGTATTTACTTTCGTGCTATTCATGTTTTTCGTGGTTAATTACTGTATTTCTCTGTGTCCTCAGTGATCTCTGTGGTTAAATCTGTTTCGCATTGGGCTGTCCAAAATGATGAAATAGAGTTCTAAAATTCTAAAGTTGTGAAAACAGAATGCAGAAGACTGTCCAGAATATTTTGTTGTAGTGTCATCCGTCTCAGACGGCAAGGATTGGAATACCTCTCCAGAGCGCTACACCGGAAATATGTTCTGCACAAGACTGTCCAAAATGTCCAAAATCGCGGAGTTGATCCACAGATGACGCAGAGTTGAATCTGGAACAGGAACAGGATAATGCGGAAATGCTGTCTAAAGTCTTCGGAGTGGCTGTCTACCGCGAATGCGGGAAGGATGCAGGTGTCCAGATGAAGCGGGGGGCCGAAAAGTAAGGAAAAGCTTTCTTTGTGCCTTGTGGTTAATATTTTCCATGGAGTCTCAATATGATAAAAATCAATTTTTATGCTCTTGAATAATCATTAAATTAACGTTAGATTTATACCGTTCACGGGTTTATGCCGGAACGTCCGGGCTTTCAAGCATGAAGTAATTAACAGAGCGGAACGCTGAAACAGCATCGCCGTCCGCTGCAACTTTCAAGACAAGGGTCAGGTAATGAAAAAAAATTTGCTAATGTTACTTAATATTGTTGTTCTGTTTCTGTTTGCTACTACCGTTTTTCTGATGATTTCATACATATATAATCTTTCTCCATTCTTCCGCGGCTTGTTTGAAGGCGGGAACGGCGCAACCGGAGCCGGCGCGACATCAGGCGGCGTCACATTCAGCGGCGATCCGGAAATGGCGATGTTTTACAGCAAGCTGTCTTTCTATATCTTTTCTTCGATCATCGTTATCCAGTTCACCGCACTGTTTATCGCGTTCCGGGTTTTCCGCGGCCTTAGATTAAGCAAGGAATGTGTTGAACTGAAGCTGAAAAAGATTGAAAACGCGGATATTTTTCTGGACCTGCCGCTCTATATCGGATTATTCGGTACAGTATCTTCATTCATTGTCATGACGTTCAATCCCCAGATCAGCCGCCTGATTGCATACTCCGCCACTCTGATCGGGATTATATTCAGCGTTATGCTGCGGGTGGCGCTGCAATTTCCGTTGCGCCAGCAGTTGCTGGACGCGGCCAATGAGAACAAAAAAACGTCCGGAGATAAATAAACGTGAACCGCTCAATTCTAATAGTCATGTGTGACTTTATTGTATTGTCGGTAATGTCACTCAGCACGGGGGTGGCCCCGGCGAATATGCATTACGGGAGCGGTACAGTTGTCTCTGACCGCACCGCCATAATGATAATCGAAGAGCTTAAACGGAAAAAAGCCACTCTTGAACTGGCGGAAAAGGAACTGCTTGCCGCGCGCCAAAGCGACGCCAAACTGAAAGAAGTGCAGCAGGAAATGGCCAGAATTCAGGCCCAGCTGGAAAAGCTGAAGAAACCCGGTCAGGCAGACCCGGCCAAGGCTGCGGTAAAAACCCAGATTGACGCATCGCTGGCCGATCTGGCCAATTTAAAGAGTAAATTCACCGATGCCGATCTGGATATTCTGAGAAAGCGCATCGCTCTGAACCACGAGCTGTTGAACGAAAAGACCACAAAACTACTGGCTTCCACGGAGGAGCTGCTCAATGTCAAAAATCGTCTGGCCGCCGCCGAAAATCTGCTGAAAGATACCAAAACGGATCTGGATAAGACGAAAAGTTCGCTTAATCAGGCTCAGGAAAAGTTGCAGGGGACTGCCAAAGAACTGGACGCATATAAAGGCAAAGTCACGGAATCCCAGATGGACCTGTCTTTTACGCGCGGCAAATTGAATGTCACCGAAAAGGAACTGGCCGAATCCAGAAGCAAGTTTGAGAGAAACGCCAAAACCGCGATGCTGACCAATCTGGAACTGGCGGAAACAAAGAAAAAAATGGATGACTTGAAGAACGTCATTAAAAATGCGGTTTCCGACCTTTCCGCCACCCGTTCAGAACTGGAATCCACGAAGAAAGAATATAACGAAACCAGAGAGAAATATGAGAGCAAACAGCGCGAACTGCTTGAGTCCCGCGGGTTCCAGCAGGCAACCCAGACGGCCCTGGAAGAGACTAAAATCCGGCTGAAAGAGGCGGAGGAACGTTTGCGGAGCGACGCCCTGCAGAAATATTCGCAGGCCACGGTCAAACTGGACTTCACCATCAAGGAAAAGCGCTTTATGGGCGATTATGTCAGCACTGAATCATACTATCTGCCGGAAATCGCGATCGGCGGAAAAAATTATCTTGCAGTCAATTTCAGAGTAATCACCGGACTGTTTAAAGACATCACCGGTCATGCCAAAGTATATGATTTGAATTATGCCATAGGGGAACCGCTGGGAACTGACGCAGAGAAACTGAAGAGAGTAGACGGACCGATTTATTCGCTCAACGTTGACAACCGGGTCTGCCTGCTGGAGATTCCGCCAACGAAGAAAGCATTGAAGCCTCTTTCTTTCACCCAGTTGAAATCGCGCGGCCTGCAGAATCTTTTCCTGTTCAAGCCCAACGACTTCGGCAAACGCACCTGCAATCTGGAAGGACGAGCGTCGCTCAATCTGTCAGTCGGTGACAAATATTTATATATCAGGAACTCCACCCGCCGCACCGACAGCGAGTTGAAGGCGGAACTCGGCGATTTAATTGTTACCAAGGAAGGGGATTTTGTCGGTCTGATTGTCGCGGTCGAGGACTTCGACCTGGGACGAAAACAGGAAGCCAAATGCTTTATTATGCCGGATAACTTCAAAGTTTCCGAAGCATATGAAATTCCAATCACCAAGTCCAAAGATCAGCCGTTATATCTGGATTTTATGAAAACGGTTGATTTTATTACCGCTAAGATTGACAGCCTTGGCAAGAGTCAGCGCGACCGGCAGTAATAATTTCAGGGGAAGATGATTGATTAATAAGTTTTCGTGGCGAAGACCGGCAGCATTCCGGTTAAAATTGCGTCTATTATTCCGGAGCAGAAAGAGATATGACTCAGAAATCGCTTGATTCATCAGAATTTCAAAAAACTTTATTGTGTTCGACGATCAGTGATGACGGCGGCGAGGTCATTGGCATAGATGATCTGAAAAACGCACTGAATGTGGAACACGACAATACCATCAAGCGTTTTTCTGGCATCAAAACCATCGGTCTCGGCGGCATCGGCTCTGTTCTTTCCGGATATGAATCTTCGCTGAAACGCGATATTGCAATTAAAATCCTCCGTCCGGCATACCGCAGCAAGAAGAAATTTCTCAACCGGTTCATCCGGGAGGCCAGGGCTACCGCACAAATCGAGCATCCCAACATCGTTCCAGTCCACGAGCTGGGCGTTATGGATGAGCTGGGTGTTTTCTTCACGATGAAAAAGGTTGAAGGCGAAAATCTGCGGACGGTAATTCAGAAACTGAACGAAAATGATCCGGAATACATTGTCAAATATACCAGAACCCGTCTGCTTGAAATCTTTATAGCGGCCTGTAACGGCGTTGCGTTTGCACACAGCAAGGGAATCATTCACCGCGACCTTAAGCCGGCCAATATCATGCTTGGCGATTTCGGCGAAGTTCTGGTTATGGACTGGGGGCTGGTAAAATATATCGGCGGCAGAGACCAGCTTGATGAAGAACAGAAAATCGACCTGGAAAGCAATATTGGCGGATTAGGCTCGAAAGATGATTCCATGATGACGCTGGACGGTTCCATCAGCGGTACCCCGGCGTTTATGGCCCCGGAACAGGCCAGCGGGAGGATTAATGAAATAGATGAACGCAGCGATCTCTACAGTCTCGGCGCAATTCTCTACACCATTCTGACCATGAAGTCATCGCCGTTTGATGAGAAACTGACCACCAACGAAGTGTTGAGTCATGTGGTAAACAACTATTTTTCTCCACCGCGAAAGCGTTCTCCAAAACTGAAAATACCCAAAGAGCTTGAAGCCATTTGCCTCAAGGCGATGCAACGGAGCAAGGAAGACCGTTACGCTTCGGTCAAAGATTTAATCCGTGACATCCATAACTTTATGGAGAACTATCCGGTTGTCGCATACCCGGTGCCGCCGATTACCAGGCTGGTCAAACTATGCCGCCGCCGGCCGCTGATTCCGTCAGTGCTGGTTGTGTCAATATTTACTTTTCTCACCGCCATGGCAATGTACTACATTGAAAGCAGCACCCGGACCGCGGAATTTCTGAAATTTGCCGATTACAGTATAAACCAGGGGAATGTGTTTCTGGTGCGGGCCAAAAATACGTTCATGAATATCCAGGACAGTTTGAGCAAGGAGGAAGATGAACTTATGCCGGAGAAGGAAGCCAAGTTGAAAGATGACTTGACTAAACTAGTGGCCGAGTTCAATAATCAATACGATCTGGCAATTGAGTTCCTTACCCGGATTGAAGGTCTCGGCCTGAAACATGAGCAAATAACCTCAAATCTGGCAAAGATTTTTAAAAACAGGCTGGAATTCAGCATAATGACCGGCAACTACAACGAAACGCGGAAATTAATTGAAATGCTCCGGCTCCGCCGCCGGAAAGCGTTCTATGACATTATTGAAAATGACAGTCAGCTTTTTGAGAGCGTAAAAATGATCATACAGGGGGAAGGCAGGTTGTCTGTGAACTCGACTCCGCCGAATATTGACGTCACCTGCTACAAGATAGAAAATTTCAGCAAATTTGATCCCGCTGATTGCGACAATCTTTTCTCGGGGAAAACCCCGCAGGAAAACAGGAAACTTCCGCAAGGGGCCTATATTCTTATTTTCAAAAAGCCGGATCTTCCGGAAATACGCTACCCGGTTCAAATTGTCTGCGGTAAAATTGAAAGTATCAAATTGCAGATTCCATCGGAAATTCCGGATGGAATGGCGTATATACCGGCTGGCACAATTTCGCTGAATTCTCAAAGCGGAGATTCCCAGATCAGCAGGCATAAAGTTTTTATTCCAGGTTTTTTCATGAAGAAGCGCGAAGTTTCCTTTGGAGAGTATCTTACTTTCTGGAAAAGCCTGACCAATCAGTCCGACCGCAGAAAATACATGGGCAAATACATTTCCGAAAATGAGGACCGCAGTTATATGAATATCTGGGATAAAGACGGCAACCTGCGTGAACCATTCTCCCCGGACTCGCCGGTCGTGGGTATTACCGGCATGGCGGCAAAAGCCTACTGCATCTGGCTTTCCGGGCAGACGAAAACTGAATGCAGGCTGCCGACCAACTATGAATGGGAAAAAGCGGCGCTGGGAGTTGCCGGGAGAAGCCTCGGATTCAACCAGAACACCAGCTGGCTGGCGACACCTGCGTCAGCTCACCTTAAAACAACCCCGCAGCTTAATCCTGATGAGGTTTCCATATTTGGAATTTACGATACGGTCGGCTCTATCGGCGAATTTACGACCCTCAGTCTTCCTGGAGTCAAAGGATTTCAGATCCGCGGCGGGAACACACTCAGCGGTCATATCTCTATTGACCACTCATTTGCCAGTTTTTCCAATGGTGCTTCAAGCAATGACATCGGGTTCCGCTATGTCATGCCTTTGAAATAATCCACGGAAAAGCGAACTGTGAAATTGAAGAATTAACCGGACTTGGCTACTTGCCGATTTTAAGCTCATTGATGATATCAATAGTCTTCTCGCGGATGCTCTGCAGATGTCCGATGAACCCGTTGATTTTCTGTTCAAGATTGGGCTGCTTATTTTTTACATCACGCAGTGCGCCCACCAGTTCATTGATATCCGCCAGCACACGTTTAGCCAGACTTATTTTAAGCGGACGCATGTCGTCGGAATCGATTCCAAGCATGTCGGCGCAGCGGGAAAGCTGTTTGCCCATAAGGCAGATCACCGCCAGTCCTTCTTTCATGTTGGCGGTTCTTAATTCCGAGGCAAAAATTACATTCCATTCGCTGGCAATTTTTTCAAGCTGAATGAAAATATCGGCGCCTTTTTTCTGTTTCCAGTCGCCGTCGATCAGCAGATCATCATCGTCTTCAAAAAAACTCTCTCCAAACACGAAACCGCTCCAGTCCGCATTGGTTGGAACCAGATCCGGCTGAGCCATCAATTTTTTCATGATGATATCCTCTTCGCCGGGCAGATCCATGCAAAGCGGCAGCTCCTGGAAATAGCGGCTGATCCGTTTCTCGTCACGCCGGATCTCGCGTTCCCAGTTATATTCGTTCCACTGTTTGTTGTCTGAATGGTCTTTCATGACGTTTTCAACTTATACTTTTTGTTTTCTTTACTTTTGACTTCTTTTCCAAAGTCTTGATTGCTTCCACCCTGGGGGCATCTCCCCACAGGCTTTCGAGCTGATACCTGGCGCTTGCCTCCGGTGTCATTACATGCACCAGAACCGAACTGTAGTCCAGCAGAATCCATTGACTTGCCGTAGTTCCCTCGCGATGAGGAATAATTCCGTATTTGTCTTTGAGAGACTTTTCAATCTTATCCGTGACCGCTCTCAGATGCGGCTCGGAATTGGCAGTGCATAGCACAAAATAATCGGCAATTACTGTTAAATCCGTAACTTTCAGAGTTATGACATTTTCAGCTTTCCTGTCTTCGGCTTCCGCAACACAGACCGCGGCGATGTCTTCTGCACTGACATGTTTTTTTTCAGTCATATGGCTGTTCCTGTCTTTCCTTTATTTTTCGGCGCTTACATAAAGCCCGTTATTTATTATATAATCTTTAACATCTCTATATATTAGTTTATCCACTTTTTCGTTTTTTGCTATCATTTTTCTGATTTCAGTCGATGATATTTCAAAAAAAGGCAGTTTCATGATGCTTTTAATCAGTTTCCCGGCGATATCGGCGTCCCAGAATTTGCATAAATCCTCAACCGTTACCATCTCTCCCGGACGCGGATAAGTCAAAATTTCCCAGCGCCTGACCAGTTCTCCAGACATGTGCCAGGAATGCAGTTGCAGCAGGCTGTCGCTGCCCATCATCAACTGCAGACGCGCTCCGGGCAATTCCCGTTCCAGGGCGGACATCACATCAAATGTGTATGAGGGGATCCTCCCCAGCCGGGCCTCTATATCGGAAGTCTCAACTCCGGGCAGCGCTCCGAGGGCCAGCCGGAGCATCGCCAGCCGGTGACTGTACGGCGTTACCGGCAGTCCGAACTTATGCGGCGGACTGGACGCAGGCACAAACAGCACCTTGTCGGTGCGGCCTGACGCAATCACCTGCTCCGCCAGTCCGGTATGCCCGATATGGGGCGGGTCGAAAGTTCCGCCGAAAAAAGCAATCCGCATGTTAAAATTCCTGTTGCTATTGAATTACCATTTCATGTGCATTATTTTAAGCACGTTTTTCAAGTTGGCAAGCCGGATAGAGCAAAAACAGCATAAATAGTTTTGAAAGTATCATGAATAACGTATTTTTTAACAACAGCCCGGTTTTTCCGGCGGCTGTCAGGATCGTCGATAAACTCCGGGCGGCGGGACATGCCGGCTATTTTGTCGGCGGCGCGGTCAGGGATATGCTGCTGGGCAGAACGCCAAAGGACATTGATATCGCCACTTCCGCCACGCCGGAACAGGCGGCGGCAATATTCCCGCGGCATCACAAGATCGGCGCTGCGTTCGGCATCCTGATGATCGTGGAGGATGATATCCCGTTCGAGCTGGCCACTTTCCGTGAAGAACGCGAATATGCCGACGGCAGGCATCCGGAAGTGATCAAATACACTGACAGTCCGGCGCTTGACGCCGCCAGGCGCGATTTCACCATCAACGGCATGTTCTATGATCCTGCGGCGGAACGGATACTGGATTTTGCCGGCGGCAGGCGCGACCTGGAAAAAGGGGTGCTCAGAACCATCGGCAAGGCTGAACAGCGGTTTTCGGAAGATTATCTGCGCATGCTCAGGGCGGTGCGGTTCACCACCCGTCTGGGCTTTGAGCTTGACCGGGAAGCCGCAGACGCAATCCGCAAGCTGAAACATAATATCAGCATCCTTTCGGCCGAAAGAGTCAGGGATGAATTGAATCTGATGCTGACCGGCGGCGCTCCCGCCGCGGCAATCCGGCTGCTGCATCGGCTCGGCCTGCTGGAACTGGTGCTGCCGGAAGTCGCTGCGCTGGACGGAGTGACTCAGCCGCAGCAGTTTCATCCCGAAGGCGATGTGCTGACTCATACGCTGCTGATGCTGGACCACATGCCATTGCCGGGAATAGAGCTGGCCTGGAGCATTCTGCTGCATGACGCCGGCAAACCGGCAACGCTTTCCATCGGCGAAGACGGCGTCGAACATTTCTACCGCCATGAGGAGGCGAGTTCCGCAATAGCCGAAAGCTGCCTCAGCCGGCTGAAGTTTTCCCGCAAGGAGATAGACACTGTCGTCCATGCGGTAAAGAACCACATGCGTTTTGCCATGATTGACAAAATGCGTCCGCCGAAGACCAGACGGCTCATCGCAGAAGATGATTTCCCGCTGCAACTGGAACTGCACCGCATAGACTGCATCTCCAGCCACGGGAAAATGGGTAACTATCTGCTGCTGCTGGACATGCTGCTCCAGACCGGCGGCGAAACCGCTCTGCCTGAACCGCTGGTTAACGGGCGCGACCTGATGGGCGCCGGCCTGAAACCGGGACCGCAGATGGGCCAAATACTCCGTCAGATCGCTGAAATGCAGCTTGCAGGTGAAATCGGCACGAAAGAAGAGGCAATAGCCTTTGCCCTGCATTTCCTGCCGGATTATATTCTATAAGGTTGAAATTTTTAAAATAGACGAGCAGGATGTGGATTGGATTTTTTCGAACTGATGGGCGATATCTGCACCGTCTGAAGAATGAACGGAAAAATACGGTGCAAGACACTAACCTGATACGAATTACGGCAAAGGCCTGATTATACTCTGCACGGCTGAAAATTAAACTATAGATTGCGAAGATTTTGAGAATTGG
>JBAWXM010000196.1:0-9321 GCA_037144075.1 Lentisphaerota bacterium
CACAGCCTGCTTCAATGCTGCATTTTCAGGGACTTTAAATTTGACAGACAGTGAAGCGTGGCGTGAATTACCTAGTGCCAATCCTTTTGGCATCGCCAAAACCACAATGGCATATTCCTCCCATGAGGTTTTGAAAATATTAGCCTTGATTTTTTCGCCATGATTCAAAAGCGGAGACTTGTAGATATTCCCTGAATTTATCTCTACTATAAGCGGGTTGGGAGTATAAACCCATTTCCTGCCTTCCAGAAATTCAAACAGCGGGTTGTAGCGGGAGAAAAGTTTAAGCGCGTCTTTCGGCAGGGGGTCAGCGGTCGGATACCGGTAATACGGGGAAACATGCAGCCACGAACCGTAATACAACGCCATTTGAAAAGCGGCTTCGCCTTCATCCAGACAAATTGTCGGCCTTTCAGGAGCGAGCATCGCCAGTCTGCCCAATACTTCCGGATCCCCCTCAGCCATGACCCCGTCAAGATATTCCATCATCTGCCAGCGTACCACGCCATTCGCCATGCCATTAATCCGCGGTCGCGGAAATATCTCCCGTATTTTCTTTAACGCACGCAGATACATGTTCGCCATGTTGTACGCCGGACGGTTGTTATAAAATGTCTGCCCGTCGAAATGCGCCGTATCGATCCAGCCGTAACTCATCTGGTCAAAGAAGAAGCCGTCTATGCCAGGACATCTCTTCAGCAGTTTTTCAAATTGTGACATGACAGCGTCAAAATATGGATAAGCAGGGTCGCTGTTCATAAGCAGGGTATAATGCTTGCGGTCGTAGTATCTCCATGTTACTAATTCCGTGCCGTTCAATATTTTTGCTATTGATTCAGGAAAACATTTGCGGGCAATTTCCGACTCACAATCACCGATATTAAAATATGGCATAACTTTTACGTTATTTTCGTGACACATGTCGATATAGCGGTTGATATTATCATAGGTAAGATTGCTCAATGCCCATTCAGGGTGCTCAGGAGCTTTGAACTGATCAGAATCGAAAGGCTCGTTCGGAAAATAATCCCCGAAATGCGTGCAATAAAAAAGCTCATTCCAGCGAAGATGCATTTTCTGCGACCAGTCCTTGATCCGTTTTTCCGGAATCATCGGAATGGTATAGGCCATATTCCCTTCGAGTTTTTCCTGACCTGATACTGGGCCTAAAATCTTCGGGAATTTATTTCTCACCCAGCCCAGCGCCGGACGCCAGTCGCCTTCATGGCTGAATATCCAGAACTTTAAATTTATCTTCCCAAGTTTGACCAGTCCCAGGTTGTTGAACGTGATTTTAGTCATCCAGTTCCTCTGGTCAATTTCAAAATCGGTATACCATGTCTGATCCGGCGGCAGCAGATATGACAACCCCAGACTTATATCCTGCGTCGAATGAAACAATGTACAAAGCGGCAACGGAATATCCGTCTTTTCATCTACACATTTGCAGTGATGCACTTTTCTGATGCCGTAGTCATTGCCTAGTGCCTCTTGGGAAACCGGCAGCCATAATTTCCACTTACTATGTCCGGGGCCGGGCGCTCCGGGAAAAATGGGATGCGGCAATAGTAATTCGACGCTCATCTCCCTTTCAACTCCGTTTACATGGCTGATTTCAAGATTCCATTCCCAGTAGTCTTTCCTGTCAAACCATTTTTGCTCGGCATGCCAGTTTCCCGGTTGCTGTTCATGATGCCGGAAAGAAAATGCGTTATGAGTCAGTTTATCGTGAACCAGACAATCTCCATTAATATGCGGATCAAAAAAATCATTCAGTGTTGCCATTGGTCTGGCATTTTCGTCCGCGATGGCCCCGATAGTTTCGATCTTTGCGCATACTGAATTGACCAGCGGCCTGATTTCATTGACACAACCGTTTGCAGAAATACTAATAGAGAATCGTTGATCTCTAAAAATTCTTGGCATATCCTTCATAATCATCTCCGAATTTAAAAATTGTAAATATCTTTATAATTTTATTCTTTACGTCACATTCAAAGGGTTCAATGATATTTTCAATTTGTGCTTTTCCGCCGCCGATTGATTCCGAAGATGTTCCTGATCAAACAATACCGATGCGATTTTAACATATTTTGACATACTGAACTCCTTTATCCAATTGCAAGCGCTGAATTTTCAGAGCTTCGAAGCTGATACTTGCCTTGTTTTTATAAAATCATTTGCAAAGCCAATTATTTGCTGGGAAATTCTATTTTTGACTACAAGCATCTCTGCCTTATTGCGAAGTTTGAAGTTAACATTTCATCAAATCTAACTCTTTAAGCGATTCCCGGATATATTCTATTTTGTATTTTAAATCTTTGCATGTGAAATGGCGACTATGCGCTTCTGGGTGATAGCCCAGCCTGGAATCCGCCTTGAGCAGAGGCATATCCCGGCGTGCAATTTCAATTTCATCCTTCAATATGGCTTTTAATGCATCGAGTATTGCATGGCTGTCTTTCCCCGTAGCTTTCAATTCGGGCAACTGCGTATAAAAGCGCAGGATATTAATCGTGCTCCTGACCGACAAGGCAATGTGACAAGCAAGATTAAATTCTATGAGCAAGTTGGAATTTGCCGGGTGTTGCCGTTTTAGATTACCCATAATAACCAGCCCCTGTTCCCATTTATTCAGCAGCAGAGTCAGCGCTTTTTCGGTCCTTTTAACTCCGAAAGGCACTGCCCAGTTAGGCAGATAATAGCTGGTAACATTCAAATGCCCTTTCTGGTCGCGGGGTAATGGCGTATGTCCGGCGGTGCATAGAGAAGGTTTATCCGGCATCTCAAGCGGGAAATAAAAAGCGGGGGCATAATTTATGGGGCTGTTCCATGTAAACTCGCCACTCATGGGATATTCTTTCCAGCCGACGGAAAACAGTTCCCATGCCTTCAGAACATCATCGGCCACCTTTTCGCCAAATTCCTCCGCAGCCGTTTCCCGTAGGGCCTGAATCGGGGATAGCGCCGGGGATAGCGACATTTTTCCCGCAAGCCGGGTCATGGGCGAAAGTTCACCGCCGATATTCCAACAGCCCAGAAAACCATCTACCTCATGTTCTTTTAAACCGCTCATTTTCTCGGCAAGATTAAAAGGCACAGGAATATAAGGCACGGAGGCCAGCTCATGGGTGGCTGCCAGTTGCAGTTTTGCCATGACTTTCATTCCTCGCTGTTTGGCAATTTGCAGATGATTCAGAAAACGGTTGCAGGGGCCGATATAGGAAAGACTGTATTCATTCACCGGATAGTTCTTGCCTGCCACCTTTTTTTGTCCGTCGCCGCAGGTCTCCCAGTCGGTCATAAGGATAACGTCCTTCGGCAAACGATTAATCAGCCGCTCTTGCTGGTGGTGCTCTACAATGCCCCATGCCCAGCTCCAGGCAATGACATCGGCTGCGGGCGAAGCTGCCTTTATACCCTTGTTGATAACAGTAATCAGTTCGGCCACGACATCGGATGGATTGCGGCGAATACAGCGGGGACAAATCCAGGCTTCGTCGAGAAGGTGATGAAGTTTATATATTGTGTCAATATAGTTTTGCTGCCAATAAGAAGGTTGCCAGATGGGAGACTGTGCGTATTTTTGGATGATAGAGGTTTCCCGTAGAAGATGCGTATATGAGTAATGGGAGAAACAGTGAGTTACAAACTCGCTGGCGGTGATACAGAAAGCCCCCCCCAGGCCCGGCGTTTTTTTGAACAGATTATAACAGCTTTCTTCAATGAATTCGCGCACGGCTGGTACGCTGGTGCAAAAGCCGCGACGAATACCGGACCAAGCCTCGTTGTCACTTGAACACATCATGGCCCGGCCTTGAGCTTCAGGATGTTTCAGCCAGAAAGGCGAATCGGCAGGCAAACCACGCGGCTCGCAAAGATACACAATAACTTTGATCCCGTGCTTGGCGGCTTTTTCAACCAGATGGTTCAATAAAACAAGCTGGTTCGGGTCCGGCTTTGGAAAAAAGCCGGACGGCACGGTTTCTCTCAGGACGACATGTACCCAGATGCTGTCAAACCCATGGCCGGCGGCAGTCGCAAGGTAATGGTCGGTGTATACCTTGTCGGCCGACTCCAATTCTGCATGAGAAAGGCCGTCTTTTCCCCAGCAATCCGACTCCATTGACCGGATAATCCGGGGGGTAAACTGAAACGAGCGTTTGTCTGCCATGTGGGCATCTCTTAAGACTCTGTTTTTCACCTCTTGTTCCCTTATTTTTGTTAAAAATTTCATATTGACAAAGCCTTGCGCTTATTGTGATGGGATATCCTTTGATTCATTGTCTATCAAAATTCACGCCTATTATTTATCATGTGATTGTCGAAAAACAAACTGTACTTTAAATCCAACATTTTAAAATCCTTTATTAGCCTTGCACTTATTGCGTTGAAAGATATTTTAGCACCGCCGGAACGCTTTCCTGCCAGTTCGGCGGCACATCTTCGCTGATCATCAGACAGAAGCGCCCTTGCTCCGCCGCTTTAACAATCCGCTTAATGTTATCCGCCAATTCCTTTTCCGGCATGGAATACAAGTTCAGGTTCAGGTTGATCCAGAGACATTTGTCCGGCCAGGCCGCTCTGGCTTCGCGCACTGTCATATCTCCTTCGGGGGCTTCAGTGAAAGAGTCGATGCCGTCAAAACCTAGTACACCAATATCCTCTGAAATAACTTTAAGCCTGCCGTCATAATGAACTTGAATTTTTTTATTTGCGGCTGCTGTTATATCAAGAATTTTCTTATACAGCGGAACCAGATGCCGCCTGTATTGAATATGCCCGATGGTTTCAATGGAAAGATTTTCCCACAACTTGATTTGTGTTGCGGATGTTTTTACCGCCTGCCGGATTTCTTCGAGTTTGATCTCATTCATGATTTCGAGTAATTCAAACATTTCCGGTTGTTCATATGCCAGGTCTATGGCAAACTGCTCCAGCCCCATCCAGTCTATCTGCAACACCATCAATGGCGTGCGCCCCAGGCCGAGTCCCGACATATGACCGATGGTAATTCCACGATCGCCAAGGCTTGATTCGGATTCCAGAAAAGGTTTGTCATCGGCGATTATCCGGACACCTTCCAAGGCACGCATCATGATCCGGTAGTCTTCCGGCGTCTTTATAAAATGTTCCTGTTTCCATTCCCCGAGATACCATTCATTCAATTCGCCTTTGTCGGTAATCAACCGGACATCGCGGCGGACTTTACCTGCCTGTTCGGATATTGTTTTGACAAGCTCAAAATTCGGATGTTCATGCCTGACCAGACTGGCGTGATTAATCTGACCAAGCCCAAGGCCGAATAACGTTTCCCAGTCCACCGCAGGCCGGTTTTTCACAAACCAGTCATAAACCGCGTAAACAGGGAGTTCAGGATTTTTCCCTGACAACGCACTCTCAAATCTCTTTCGTATATTCGTCATATTTAAAACATCCTCATAAGAATCTTGTCAGGTTCAAGTGTTCTGCTTGACGGTCTCTTCGTAGAAAGCCATTATATTTTCGCATTGTCAAATTCTCTTGAAACCTTAACCGGTTTTCCGGTGCGGATAGATTCCCAGCAAGCATCGCAGATGGCAATGATTTGAGCACCATCGCGCACATCCACCAGAGGTTTGCGATCATTTAGAATGCAGTCGGCGAAATGCCGGGTAAATGCCAGCACTTCACCGGCATGATCGGTACTGTTGCCCGCCGGTTCGACTTTTTCTTCCACCGGCGGCTTGCCCGTGCCGTAATAATCATAGACAATCCGGTCGTTGAAAAGCGAAGCTCCGGTGCCATACAGGCCTATGCCCACACCGTGAAATGACCCAAGCCTCCACAGATTCGGCGCATGCACCACACTGTGCGCCTCTAGAATTCTGGCAATGACCCCGTTGCGGTAACGCAGCGAAATCACGAAGTTGTCCGGCTTGTCTTCCGGGTAGCGCATATCCAAGCCGCCGTGGGTTCCATAAGCGAACACTTCGTCCACCTCGCCGAGACACCAGCGCAACAAGTCCGCCGGATGACAAACTCCGCCGTAGATAAGGTCCTGCGGCATTTGATAGCGCCAGGGCGATGCGTCCATCACCGGACGCATATCATGCACATAGTAGGCTTCGGCCAACATGATACGTCCGATCTTCCCCGATGCCACCAGATCGTGAATGGCAACGAACATGCCGTTCCAGCGCATGCTTTGCGCCACCATAAGTTTCAGCCCGGTCTGGTCTGCGAGACGCACAATTTCTCTCGCCTCCTCAAGCGATACCACCATCGGCTTGGTGACCATGACATGCTTTCCCGCAAGCAATGCCGCCTTGATCTGCTCGAAATGGTTCGGACAGGGTGAGAATATTCCAATGCAGTCGATATCATTTCGCGCAAGTAGCGCCGCGTAGTCAGCAGTAAGGAATTCTACTTTGTATTCAGCGGCAAGTTCCTTAAGTTTCTTGCCAACTGCATAGCGTTGGTGCTGACGCTTGAAATCCGGTTCGTAGATGCCGCGCACACGAATGTCCGCTGTCGGGTCATGATTAATTGCCATCACCAGCGATCCCATTCCAGTTCCCACAAGTCCTAACCCAAGTTTTCCGTCATTGTCATTCATAACTAAAGTTTTCCTGTTTTTTAATAATCTAAAGCTAAAATTGCATTTGCACATTTCAAAGATTCTCACTGTAAAATCACCAAATATTTTATCTCTATTATTGTATGATATTATTCGCGATATCAATCCAGAATATTTTTAAAATCAGGGGTGACAAGTTCTGCTATATCCACAAATCTTTTTTCTGAATTTGCATTATAGGCGGCAAACGAAATCAGTTCGGCAATAAATGCTTCTTTGACCGGCGAATGAACCTTTAAATTATGATTCGACATTAAATCGTAGAAATGTTTAGCCACCCCAGGAGCTCCATTATAATGGATCCTCTGATTATAATCAAATTCAAAAGTCCGGCTGCCTTTCTTGGAGCTGTTCAATAACAGAGTTCCTGCAGAAAAATCTATTGACAAAAAGCCATTTTTCCCGCTGAACTCATATCTTCTGGTAAAAGGCGCATTACTGAAGAAACATTCGGAATATGTTCCGAAAATACCATTTTCAAGCTCAATCATACATGTCTCATTGTCGAAAATGTTGATCTCGCTGGAAAACACGCACAAATCATTTCTTGAAACCGTATCGTTTACGGAGGATGGCTTTACTACGGCATGATGGCATGTCTGGCTTTCATTACACTCACGGCATCGCAGAGTATTCGGTTTGGTTCCGCCGTAATATTGTCTTTTGCAGATGGCTGCAACACGGCTTGGACGCATCCCGGTCAAAAACAACAGCACATCAAAATCATGAGTAGCTTTTTCCAGAAGTTGTCCGCCGCCGGTTTTAAAAGTCCGGCGAAAATTGTGAAACATTCCGCCTGCGCCATTCTGCACCATTTCAAAACTGCATAGTTCGCCCAGTTCCCCGGCATCCATCAGTTCTTTTGCTTTTAATACTATTGGAGAATAGCGCATTACATGATGCACCATGACCGGTGCCTGATATTTCTCAACAAAACGGACTATTTCAACGACTTTATCCATATCTGTATCAAGTGGTTTCTCCAAGATTAAAGGGATTTTCAATCCTGTAAATTCACGGAGGCAGGAAAGATGATGTGAATTAGGGGATGCTATTATCACACCGTCTGGGCTGATTGTATCAATCATTGTTTTTATGGAGTCAAAACGCATCGGGCGTTTTCCTGTCCATTCACAACCAATTTCATAACTTTTGTCATCAGGGTCGAAAACTCCGGCCACCTCTATACGGCCTTCCGAAAATTCATCCATGTCCTTTGCATGGCGTTTGCCCATTTCGCCACAACCGATAATACATATTTTCTTTTTCATAAAAATCACCTTTATTGGATATTTCTGCATTTTAAAGCCTCTTTTTTTCTGTCGTTTTATTTGTAATAGTTCATTTGCGGAATAAAATCATTTCTGCATATATGACAGAACTCTATAGAGGCCCTTATTTTGTAAAATCATACCCCTTCAGCATAAAAACGTTAGCCATAAGACTGTTGACCTTCGCCTCGTGTTGATCGGCCTCCGCGATCTCCTTGTTCAGCACATAGCCTCGCTTCGTCGCTGTCTGCGTGATGGCGGCCCAAGCCGTCAAATGAGTTCGGGCGGTTTGTTGAAGCAATGCCGCCGATTGAGACGTATTGGCGCAAGTCTCCAGGAACCAATAGTCATAACTGATCGCATCCTGCATTTTTTTAATTATAGCCGAATGTTTTTCCTTGACGGGAAGCCACTGTTCAACGGCCAGCCGGTTGAAGTCCTCTGTCATCTCCTGTGTTTCACCTTCCACCATGAAATCATCAATGTACAAGGTGATGCGCTCACCGGGTGACATATTATCGAAGCAAATCACCATCCCTTTTACATCTGCCATCACCTGAGTTGGCTGAATCTTCCATCCTCCGCCATCACGACGTATAATCCGGTTCTTGGCAAATGACGTCAGGTCAATGTCCAGCCATGTCCAGCCGCCGCCTGTGGAATTTACCCAGTCAAAAAAATCAACTTTATCTACGGAACCTATACAGGGATAATGGAACGAAACACCCGGCCCGAATTTGCCCTTGCCAGTGGTTGCCACCTGGTATCTGTAGGACATCTTCAGCCGGCCTTCAGCCGACACGTTGAAGGGAATCAGCCAGGTGAAATAATTGCCGCTTTCGACCGTAATTTCAAACTTGAATGATTTGGCGCCAGAGAAAGCCTTCTCATCGGTGATCCCCATGGAATTCACCGTGAATTTTCCATTGGCCGCCAGCGGCTTAATCGCGGGAAAACGTCCATCCTCAAAGTCATATTTAAGCGCAAACGGCTTCACGATCGGAGCAACGTTTGCCATCAGAATATCCTGAGTAGAAGGACGCTCCTCCACCCCGACACATGAAACCACACAGAGCATTGCCGTTCCGACAACAGTATACTTTAAAATTGTAACCATATTACCTACTCCCGGTTGTTCCGGCTGACGATTAAAGCGTCAGCCGGAAAGGCCTTATTGAATATGAACCACTGTCACGTCTTCAGGCTCGACGGTTAGCTCCATCTTTGCAGGCTGTTCGACAACCTGATTGATCCCGAAGATCGTTGCCTTTTGTTCCGAGCTCAATTCCTTATTCTCCAGAAGAACGCGCAACGGCCGGGAGCCTTCATTGAACAGCAGCACCAGGCGCTCATGGCCTTTCTTGAGGACAAGTAAGTTCGGATACTTGATCTGTTCGGAAACCGCCAGTTGATCGGCGCGCTCGCCTGCAA
>JBAWXM010000197.1:0-9318 GCA_037144075.1 Lentisphaerota bacterium
CTCCTTCCGGCGATATTCATATCGCCTGTCAGTCGGATCGAAAAAATCCAATCCACAATCCTATTCATCATATAGTTGAATTTTCAACCGCGCAAAGTATAAAATAGCCTCATATCTTAAACAAAGCAAAATAAAATTCAGCTTATGATTGGTTATTAACGGCGGTAAGATTATATTGTAAAAACATTTTAAGGCAGACAATACCAAATGAGAATAGCCAGAGTTATTGTTGACTTATCCCTGGACAGGGGATTTGATTATAATATTCCGGACAGTCTGGCCGGGAAAGTTCATGTCGGAGTTCAGGTAAAAGTTCCATTCGGCAAGTCGTTCCGCCGCGGTTATGTGTTGAATATCATTGATCATTCCGAATATCCCGACGCGTTGAAGGATATTCATTCAATCTGTGAACACCATACCCGGATTCCGGAACCGCTGGTCAGGCTGGGCCGCTGGATGTCGGAGTACTACTGCTGCAGCCGGGAACAGGCCGTCAGGACACTGCTGCCCAGTGCGGTGCGCAGCGGCAAGGTCAAGCACCGCACCTTGAAACATTATTCCGTGGCGGATACCGCTGAAGCGGAAAAGTTCATTATTGAAAATTCCGGCAAAAAACGTGCCGCCGGACAGATACTGGTAATCAAAGCTTTGCTCAGTTGCAAGGAATTATCCCAGGAAAAACTGACGTGCGAAGCCGGCGTCACCGCGTCGGCAGTCAGCAGCCTGCTGAAGAAGGGCTTGATCGCCGAGGAAAAGCGCGTGGTGCGCCGCGATGCTTATGCCGATGTTGAGATCATTCATTCCACAACGCTGGAGCCGACTCAGGAACAGGCCGCTGTGCTGAAAAAGATTTACTCCATGCTGGAGAATCCGTCTGAAAAAAAGACCATGCTGCTGTACGGGGTGACCAACAGCGGCAAAACGGAAGTTTATCTTCAATCCATCGCCCGTGCGCTGGAAACGGGCAGAGAATCCATTGTGCTGGTGCCGGAGATTGCGCTTACCCCTCAGACTGTCCGCCGGTTTCGCGCCAGATTCGGCGATATGGTAAGCGTCCTGCACAGCCGCCTGACCGAAGGCGAACGTTTTGATGAATGGAGCAAGGTCAATGACGGTCTGGTTAAAATCGTGGTCGGCGCCCGTTCCGCGTTATTTGCCCCGTTCCGCAATTTAGGACTTATCATTGTTGACGAAGAACATGAAAGCTCTTACAAGCAGTCGGAGTCCCCCCGTTATCATGCCCGCGATGTCGCCGTGATGCGCGGACACATTGAAAACGCCGTGGTCATTCTGGGGTCGGCGACGCCTTCATTCGAGTCGTTTAACAATGCGCTTACCGGCAAATATGAATTGGGCGAAATGCTCCAGCGGGTTCAGGATTGCGTGATGCCGGTGATGAATGTAGTTGACGGCCGTATCGGCGCGGTCGAGCCGGGCAAGGTTACTTTCTTTTCAAAAATTCTGGTGGACGCGGTTTTCGACCGGCTGAGCAAAGGCGAACAGACGATCATTTTTTTGAACCGGCGCGGCTACGCCCGCCAGATGATGTGCGAACACTGCGGCTTTGTCGCTGAATGCCCGGACTGCTCGGTTTCATACACCTATCACCGTCAGCGGGAAAGCCTGTCGTGCCATCTCTGCGGCGATGTGATCAAGGCATTTGTGCGCTGTCCGGAATGCGGCGCCGAGGATATCCGCTATTCCGGGATCGGCACCGAGAAAGTGGAAGCCGCCGCCATGATGATTTTCAAGGACGCCAGGGTGGTCAGGATGGATTCCGATTCCATGCGCAAAACCAGTTCTTATGAAGATGTGCTTAACCGTTTCCGGCGCGGCGACGTGGACATCCTGATCGGTACCCAGATGATCGCCAAGGGACTGCACTTCCCGAATGTGACGCTGGTCGGGATTATCAATGCCGACCAGAGTTTGTACATTCCGGATTTCCGCTCCTGCGAGCGCACGTTTCAACTGCTGACGCAGGTTGCCGGCAGGGCAGGGCGCGGCGACGTCAGCGGCGAGGTGATCGTCCAGACCTGCAATCCGTTCAACGAAACGATCATGTATGCGGTGCAGCAGGACTTTCGCAAATTTTACGAGTATGATATGGATGTCCGCAAAACCTTGAATTACCCTCCGGCAGGTCATTTGATTGCGGTGCATTTCCGCGGCCCTGAACTGGATGCCGTCAGCCGTTTTGCGTCTGAATTCATGGAGAAAATCCGTCCATGCTGTCACGAGGGAATTATTGTCACTGAACCAGCTCCTGCTCCGGTGGAAAGAATCAAGGGCAAATACCGTTATATGATAATTTTCCGAGGGTCAAAACTGAAAAATCTTCGCGCTGCGCTTCGCGAACTTATCCTTCACGGCGCTGTCCCGCAGAATATCGAAGTATATGCCGATGTGGATGCGCAATCCCTGATGTAGTAAGTCAATAAAAGGCTCAAAGGCATGGAGAAAATCTTAACTTTTGATGGGTGCGCTTATAAAATGATGTTAATCTGCTATTCAATTTTGAAATGATGAATTGATTTTATATGTTTTTCTGGAGGGTTACGCTCCGTCGTAACCAGGATCGAAAACGCGGTTGTGACGGAGCACAACCCTCCAGAGAAGGACAAAAATCCCCAAGACAAATAAAATCCTTAAAGTTGATGTCAGTTACATCATTTTATAAGCTCACCCCTTTTGATAATTACTTTTCAACTTCCTGCGAGTTCCTTATTCCTGAAACTGCGGCGAAGCACAGTTTGCACACTCTTCATTCCTTTGAAAGCCTTTTCAACTTCCTGCGAGTTCCTTATTCCTGAAACTGCGGCGAAGCGCAGTTTTGTATTACAGCCACTCTTCCAGCCAGACGTATGCGGCATCTTGAGCAACTTTCGGGAAAGTATGCTGCTGATGATGATTAAAAAATCTAATTCTGCTTTCATCCCCGTATAGCCGGTATAGCGGCTTGACTTGCCGGATATACAGTTCATCGCTTAATTTGCCGTCGGCGTTATCGCCGCCGATAAGCAGAAATGGTTTAGGCGCGATCAAGGCCAGGACTTCGTGATGCGATGATGGAAAACCCGGTTTCCTGACGCTTTCGCCCAGATAATGTTCCGCATCCCAGTTGGACATGTCCAGCCCGATGCCCATTTCCGAACATACGGCAACTTTGACGCGGGGATCGAATGCCGCCAGGTAAAATGCTTCTTTGCCGCCAAGTGAATGTCCGATAGCGCCGACAAGTCCGGTTTCCACGTATGGCAGACTGCATAGCGCGTCAACCGCGCATTGCGTGTCCCATAGCATTTTGCCCATGCCTGTCCATGCCGGGAAATCCTGCTTCAGCCTGGCGACCGCTTTCGCCCATATTTGTCCTTTGCTGTTCCACAGAAAGCAGCGGGGACTGATGGTGACAAAGCCGCGCTGTGCCAGTTGCAGTCCGATGTCTAAATCAGGCGAGCCGGCGAGTCCGGCCGATTCTTCAATATTCTCATCACAAGTCGGGTGCAGGCAGACTATGCCAGGATATTGTTTATCAAGTATTGCAGGTCTGATTAAATATGCTTCCACCGTACAGCCCGGATAGACGTCATACTGGATTTTATCCCGGACGCATTTACCAGTTTCCTCTGAAGAAATGGTCTTGAATCCGGTTACTTCGCGCTGCTCCGGACCGTGACCGAGAATATTCTGCCAGGCTGCGGCAATGCGTGTTTTTTCCTGTCCCCATTCTTCGATTGTGCCGAAATCCCACATATATCTATTCGCTTTTTATTTGTTGCAATATAAATAGCCAATTGCAAAATTCACGTTTTGCAGGAATTCAGAACTCAGAATGAAATTAGAACTAAAATTCAGATTTATTCCGCCTTACAACTTCTGACTCCTTTGGCAATCACCTCTAAAATATTACTCTGCTCAAGGCAAATAGTCAAGCTCAATGAAAAGATGCAGTCAATTATTGTTGGCTTCTTGAAAGTAATGTCATATAATGATTTATTAATTTATCGGATATTTCATGCGGGAATGCCGGATGCGGTGTTTTTGAGCTGTTGAAAAATCTTAAAAAATGTGTATTTTATGTTATTGTGATAAAATGCAAGTAAGTAAATTAGTTTGTTTTTGTGTGTATTTACACGAAGATATGTGAAAAGGGAATGAGTTATGAGCAACACTATGAGATTTCGTCAGGTGCATCTGGATTTTCATACTTCGGGAGATATTCCCGGAATCGGCGGAAAATTTGATAAACAGCATTGGCAGAAGACGTTGAAAGCTGCTGCGGTTGATTCGATCACTTGTTTTTCATTATGCCATCATGGCTGGAGCTATCACCCGACTAAGGTTGGAACGATGCATCCGCATTTGGATTTTGACCTGCTGCGGGCGCAGATTGACGCATCGCATGAAATTGGCGTGAATGTGCCGGTTTACCTTACGGCCGGCATCAATAATGTCGCGTCAGCGCTCAATCCTGAATGGCGCGAAATTTCTTTTGAAGGCAAATATGCCGGATGGACGACAGATCCGTTGACCCCCGGTTTTCATAAACTATGTTTCAATACGCCGTATCTTGATCACCTCTGCCGTTTGATTGAGGAAGCGGTTACGCTGTATCCGGACGGTGACGGCATTTTCCTGGACATCATTTCCCAGGGCCCGTGCTGCTGTCCGGCCTGCATGAAAGGCATGCTGGACGAAGGATACGATCCGTCCAGAGAGGTTGACCGTAATGCTTATTCATTAAAAGTGCTGGATAAATATTATCAGCGTACGACTGCCGCAGCGAAAAGCAAAGACCCGGCGATGCGCATTTTCCACAACAGCGGACACGTCGGGCCTGCCTGGCTTGAACGGCTTAAATACTTCAGTCATCTTGAACTTGAATCGCTGCCGACCGGAGGCTGGGGTTATGACCATTTTCCGCAGACTGCGGCGTTCGCCAGAAAAACCGGTTTGGACTTCCTTGGCATGTCCGGCAAATTCCATATAAGCTGGGGCGAATTCGGCGGGTTCAAACATCCGGATGCGCTGCGTTATGAATGCGCGGCAATGCTGGCATTCGGCGCCAGATGCAGCATCGGCGATCAACTGCATCCATCCGGCAGACTTGACGAAAGCACTTACGGTATTATCGGCAGCGCCTACCGCGAAGTCGCACAGAAGGAACCATGGTGCAGCGGCGCCGTTACTCTGGCGGAAGTGGCGATTATCCCGCAGGAGGCATTCTTTATTTATGACGGACGCGCTCACGACAATAGCGGCGACATCGGGGCTGGGCGGATGCTGCTGGAAGCCCATATCCCGTTCGATGTCATTGCCCCGTCAATGGATTTCTCCGCTTATAAACTGCTGATTCTGCCGGATGATATTGCCATTGATGACGCGCTGAAAATTAAACTGGATGAGTTCCTGGCCGGCGGCGGTAAACTTTTTCTGTCCGGTTCCAGCGGCCTGAACCGCGACATGAGCGCTTTCCTGTTCGATATCGGCGCTGATTATTCCGGAGAAAACGCGTTTGTGCCGAATTACATCAAACCGGCGGCTGATTTTGCTCCTGACTTCTGTAATTCGCCGTTTGTGATGTATGGCAGAAGCATGAACATTAAAGTTCGCGGCGGCAAGTCGCTCGGCAAAGTTTATGAGACCTATTTCAACCGTGATTTCCGTCATTTCTGTTCGCATCGCCACACTCCGAATCTGCCCGATGCTTCGGAATATGACTGCGGCGTAATTAACGGCAATATCGCCTATATGCCGCATGCGGTATTTTCATTGTATCGCAAAGTCGGCGCGGTGGTTTACCGCCAGTATGTGATAAAGGCCCTGAAAGCATTGCTCGGCAAACCGGTGATTGAAACCAGTCTGCCCTCAATTGCCCGGATTGCAATGACTGAACAGACTGATGCCAGGCGCTATATAATCCACCTGCTTTCAGGCAGCCCCGTGAAGCGCGGCGGCGATTTTAATTTCCAGACGGAAGGCGCAATGAGTATCAGCGGCGGAATCGAAGTCATTGAAGACCTGATTCCACTGCACAATGTGGAATGTTCCGTGCAAACCGCGAATCCGGTTAAGAAAGCAACGCTGGAACCGCAGGGTGTGGAATTGCCGTTTGAAAGCAAGAACGGACGCTGCACATTTAAAGTAAATGAATTCACCTGTCACCAGATGATAGCCCTGCATTATTAAATCCCGGGAGCGCCGGCTTGTCCGCCTTTGGAGGGGCGCCTGACCGGCGTTAGTATCTTTATTTTAGACTTCTATGTTTTAAACGTTTTTAAAATCGACACCATGAACTGACTGTTTATCAGGTAGTTGCGTTAGTTGACGCACTCCAGTTTTGGCATGTTTCAAATAATGGTTAAAGATAGTTGACACTTTTTTGAGACGCATCCCTTGAGAGCCGCAGGCTCGAATCATGTTGCAGGGACGGATTTTAATCCGTCCACCATCCCCCCGCACATTTTGAGAGCCGTAGGCTCGAATCATATCAATCCTTATATGTTTCGTTCCTACGGAACTCCAAATTTTTATTATCATTATTCACCGGACTAAAGTCCGGTGCTACAATATGTATCGCTCCGCCGGAGCTTGTTTTGACTGTTCTACTTTATTTTATCAGAGCGTTATGACGTAAAAGAGTCAACTACCTTTTGAAACATGCCTTAAATAACTTTAGAACTTTAGAACTTTAGAACTTTAGAACTTTTTGCAAATCTATCGTTCAGGTTTGCTTTGAGTTTTTACGCCCGTTATATTACTGAGGTAATTTCAATAGTATACGGGTTAAATTATAAACTTAACTGACAGGGACTGTTCATGAGTTTTATACGCAATGTTGTAGCCTGGATGATAATCATTGTAACCGTGCTGCTGCCGCTTAAATTCGGGACGCTGGCCGGCTTGCCGGAAGTCTCGTCATATTATCCGGGCGATGTTTTTTCCTGGATGATCATCACCTGGCCGGCGCTGTTTTTTCCGATGGTGTCGGGAGGATTGCTGCTGCTGGCGCTGGCGGTTTTTCCGGTGCGGGTTCAGGATTCGCGGATCGCGTTCACCGTGATGGCGTTATGGCTGCTGGTGGCGTTTGTTTCCATTCTCGGCGCGATTAACGCCAGCACACTGGATTATGTAATAGTTTATGTGGTGCATATCTTCGGGTTCGCCGCTTTTGGCGCGGCAGTCTGGCTGATGCTGTCCACGCTGCCGGAATTCAAGCAGGTGGCGCTGTGGAGTATTTTCATCGGGACTGTGCTGACCGCGGTTTTCGGCATTGAGCAGATGTTTTCCGGATTTGAGGAGACCCGCAAATTCGTTGAAAGCCAGGAGCAGCAGTACGGCAGCAGCGTGAGCGCTGATTTAAAGTCGCGTATCTGGGACAGCCGGGTATTCTCCACCTTTGCATCCAGCAGTTCTCTGGCCGGCTATATGCTGCTGACCATGCCGCTGTGTTTTTTTCTGTGCTGGCGGCTCTGCGGCAGAATTGAACCAAGCAAAGTTTCCAGGGCTGTTTTCATGCCGCTGCTGGCCTTGCTGACGGGAACAGTCTTTGCCGCGACTGCCAGCCGCGGGGCGTTTTTAACCCTGGTGATTACCTGCGTGATTTTTATCATGATCTTTCCGGTGCGCAAAAACATCCGTATTGCAGTATTCGTGCTGGTTCCGCTGGTGATTATATCCGGGGCTCTGTATATTGCCTATGCGGGGCGCGGTTTTCATTCCATGCTGGTCCGCTTCGATTACGTCTACACCTCGTTTATGATGTTCCTCAGTCATCCGTGGGCGGGCACCGGCTGGGGCGACTTTTTTCATGACCACATGCGGCTGAAACTGACGGTATCGAAGGAAGCGGCGCATACTGCACACAATATCCTGATGGATTTTCTAGGACAAACCGGGATTGCCGGGTTTGCCGCGTGCCTGGCGGCGATTGTTTATCCGATTGTGAAGATTGCGGTAAAAATCTATGGCTCCGCCAGAAATTCGCTGTTTGCGTCCCTTGACAGTTATGTGATTTTCGGACTGATAGCTTATTTCATTCATTCTCTGATAGATGTGAACTTGCAGATTCCGGCATCCATGGCGACGGCGATAGTTCTGATGGTGGCGGTGATGGCTCCGGATAAAAAAGTTAAAGCGCCGGAGAAGTCAGCTCTGGCGGTAAATCCGGCCGCCGCCGCCGCGATGCTGGTCGCGGGGCTGACTGCCGCCTGCGGCGGATTTCATTTGCTGAAAGCTGATTATGCATTTTCCCGGTTGAGCGATTTATGCAGTCCGCAGGGAAAATCGAAAGAAGATTATTTCAGTGTTACGCCTGAACAGGTGAAGCGTGAACTGGTAAATTGCATTGAGGTCAGGCCGTATTCGCCTTTCCCGTGGGCCGCCGCCGCGGATTTCATGCTGGCGCGGGGCTATCCGGATACCGCCGAGGATTTTTACAATAAATCCAGGGAGCGTTCACCGGAGCGTTCTTTCATTTATTACCGGCTCTACATGCTGCAGAGAGCGCAGGTCAGGGATGCCGAAGCGCAGCACAATCTGGAAATTGCCAGGAAACTGTTTCCGAATAATTCAGACTATTATCCGGAGAAGCAGGCACAAATTCCGGCACCCGGTCCGTTGAAAGATTGATGATGTCAGGGATTCGACATAAAACATTATAACAGGGATGAGCAGGATAGGCAGGATAAGAAAAACCGCTTCAAGAGCACAGCGCGGCGTAGCCGCAACCAAAAAATACATCTTAACCACGGATAGTAGTACGAAATAAAGCCAATACAGTTTTATCACAGAGGACGCAGAGGACACGGAGGAAAGACAAATACACTTCACCCAAAAATGACTGGTACTTTCTACTGGTGTCTCGGGGGCACTTTCGGCTATTTTTTTTCGTGCCTTTCGAGTTTAAACATGTATTCCATTCATGGTGAAACGGCTTTTCTTATCCTGTCTATCCACGCCTGCGGCGGGCAAGCCCTGTTAAAATACAAATTCCTATACGATCAAGGTATCAGATCATTTTGTTGACGTCAACAAAATGATCGAGATCGGGAAAGGTGGTCAGCGGGAGGTAGATGACAGCTTTAACCCGCTATGCCTGCTACCTGATTGCTCAAAACGGGGACTCTGCAAAAAGTGAGATCGCTTTTGCGCAGACCTATTTTGCGGTGCAGACCCGGAAGCAGGAAATATCAAAGTGAGAAAGGGATCCGAATATCCAATAACCAACACGGAATATCCAATGTCCAAGTTTTAACAGCCTAAAACCTAAAACCTAAAACCTAAAACCTAAAACCTAAAACCTAAAACCTAAAACCT
>JBAWXM010000198.1:0-9258 GCA_037144075.1 Lentisphaerota bacterium
CGCTTTGAGCGGTTCACATATTTCAAGCCTCCGGCTATGCCGGAGGTATCTGACTGAATCGCTTATGAAGATCAGATGATTTTGATTGTGTATATGTATTTTTGCCTGTCGTTACCTTAGTTCTTTGGCGATTATTCTGCAGACGCCTTCGATGTTCTGGACGGGGAGTAATTCCAGGGATCTGTCATTTTCTGGAACGGTGCGGTAGGACTTCTGCCAGTCGCTGTTTTCTTTGATGTAATAATTCAGGTCCAGGACGGCGGCGCCGTATTCGCGGGCCAGACGTTTTACTTCGTTAGACAGTTCCTCCTCCTGCGGAGTCGGGTTGACCGGCGGGAAGGGTGTTGCCAGCATCAGGTTGCGGCCTTTGAAGGCGGAGATCAGGGCGGCCAGCATGCGGTATTGATTTCTGACCGGAATGCCGTCGTGGAGTTCGCGCACCGGGGGAATGATGATGGCGGCATCGGCGTCGGATTTCAGGATGAACGGGAGTGTGGAGGCAAAGTTCTCCAGCAGGCGATTGTTCCCGGAATTGCGCCATGGAATGAATTCCAGTTCGATTTCCTCCTGACTCAGCAGTTCCTGGAGCATAGCGCTGAAGGTATTGCTGCCGCAGGCGAAATCATCCGCTACAACCAGCAATTTGGAGGTTCCGGCGAGGCGGTTCATCACGGTTGCCGGGAGTTCCCATTTCCTGATTTCGGACAATTCCGGACGGTGAATGACGGGGATAATAATATCGCCGCTGGAATCATGCAGCTCGCTTGCGCCGGTGACCATCGGGGGCAAGTCCGGCACTTTGATAAATTTGATCCGTTTGCTGTCGAATGGCATATTCGGCAGTTTCAGGTTGAATGCGGCTTCGGTCTTCTGTTTCAGTTCTTCACCTTTCAGCACGATCTGCTTTTTCGAAACGCTGTCCGGAATGAAGCGGTTCTGTTCGGAAACCGGCTTGCCCGGCAGTGAGATTTTTTCGCGGCCGTTGACGAACATGCTGTTTGCCGGCGAGGCGACGGTGTCCAGATAACATTCCACGGCAAAAGGCAGCTTCGAGTTTACCTCGACAAACAGATCGAGGGTTTCATCGTCAAAAATAAAATCAGGGGTCCATAGTTTCAGCGCCAGATCAGGGCGGGAAAATGGTTTTTCGCGCCCGTCATCAAGGCGGCCCAGGCGCATCGGGGACCAGTTTTTATCTTCAGGAACAAGCATGATCCTGTCCTCTTCGCCGTCCTTGAAAATCAGGTCAATGTTTTTCCCGGAAAAAATCTGCCCGTTGACATCCCAGGAACAGCCGCCATGGGCGCCATCGGTAACGGTGAATTTTTCCCAGAGACATTTTTCGCGTTTGCCGGTAAACAAAATGCATGAACCGGTTTTGGTTACCAGCGGATAATTTTTGCCGTTTCTGCCGGTGCATGATTCAACCACGCAGGGCCAGCCGGGCGAGAAGTTGTCATCCTGGATGATTGTGAACTCGCGGTCGCCCGGCTTTTCCCAGGCGCAGGCGGCAAAGGTGATGGCAAGATTTTTCTGATAATAGAATTTAAATGAATGCATGCCTCTTTTCAGGTTGACTTTGGCAGTTTTCTCCCAGCCGGGGCTGCGTTCGTGTTCGCCATACCAGTTGATTTCGATTTTGTCATCTATCAGCAGCAGCGTGGAACTGCTGGTGTTGACGGCAAACTCATAGTCCCCGTCAGCGGGTATCAGCAGCGTTCCGTTGATGCCCGCGGCAAAATTATTCTTCATATCGAATATGCCTTTATCCAGCAGTGTCTGAGTCCAGTTATCTCTCGCCTCGGCCACTTTACGTTTTTCGAAGATATTGATCATGTCCCGCTCCGGAGCGCCTTTGGAGTTGACCTCCGTTTTTATTAATTCCTTTTCTCGGATGGTCCAGAGCCGCTTCAGGCGTTTGACCGCCCATTCCAGACGGAGGTCGTCATATTTCATGAAGCCGGCGCCTTTGAGCCTGCATTGATATTCGACCCAGCCGGTCGAGCGGCGGTAGGATGACGGGTTTCTCCAGGCCAGATAATCTTCGACGTCATAAGGTTTATCCCAGTCTTTATTCAGCCGTTCATAGTTCAGGTAGGATTTGACGTCTTTTGACCGTGGATAAAAATACCGGTCGTAATAGCGCGCCCAGCTCTGACTGATTAAATATTCCATCATCCAGTTCGAGACGCGTTTATACCGTTCGTTGATGTATGTCTGCTGCCGCTCAAACCACTGCTGTTCAGTGAAGTACTGCATTCCGGCATGGAATACTCTGATTCTCAGCCGGTAATTTTCCGGAACAGAGCCCAGTTCTTTCGGCCACGGCGGCGCTTCCATTGGTTTCTTGAAGCCGAAGTAAATATGGCGTAGCGGCGATTTGGCCGCCGGGCCGAAGAAAAGGCCGAAGTTTTTGTACAGAAAATAAGGGATTTTACCGCCTTTTTCATCCCTGACATCAATGCCGTTGTCCAGCTTTTCCGGCAGAACATATTGACTGAGATCAATATAACCGGTTAAGGCTGGATTGTCCGTTTTTGCCGTCAGCCGGTATTCCGCGTCCGATACTGTCCAGGCCGGGACCGCGGCCATGGCGCTGAACAGCGGCAGCATGGAAATGATTATAAATATCTTAAGTTTCATTTTCGCTTACCTTTTGCCGGCACCGGCAGTTTCGCTGCCGGGTCATATTTTGAACAGAAGAAACGGCGGGTAAGCGTGAACGCGGTGTCTATTCTGAACGGCGGAAGCTGGAGCACGGCGGGGCCGTTGTTCAGTTGAATATCGCTTTCAGCAACGGCTTTTCCGGTGACAGTGTCATAAAACTTCAAAGAATAAGTTCCGGCGGCCAGCGGGTAATCGAGTGTTATCTGGAGATCTTTTGAGAACGGCAGCGCATCTTCTTTATCCGGATAGTCGAACACATAGCGGCGGCAGAAAACCCAGCCGTAAACGCGTGAAGTATTTCCGGCGGAGAAGCATTCGACAAAATAATTCTTTCTGCCGTAATAGTTAGTCAAGCATTGCTCCATCGGCAGCCGCAGCCGGTTGATATAGGCGAGATAATAATCCCGGAGTTTCCATTGCAGCGCATATGAGCCGTCGGCCATGGGCAGGCTTGGAATGTATTCCGGCTGAGGCAAGGCCGGATCAATAACGTCCAGTTCCTTGAACTGCATAGTTTTGTCGCGCAAATCAATATCTTTGATATACTCCGCCAGTCCTTTGTAGTGGCGGTAATGATTATTCATGTGGATGAAGTCGTGCCACCAGAGGAAAGGAGTTCCGGCCTGTTCCTTGAAAAAAGCGCTCCATAAGCCGGAATGGATGTCGCCGACGACCTGCTCGGCTTTGCCGCCGGCCCAGGTGCCGCCGAATTCAGTAGCCAGCACGGGGCGGTTGAAAACCATCAGCGCGGCGGCCTGCTGGCGCATCTGGTCGGCAAAATGGATCTTAGTATCCCGGTAGGCGTCGCCGGCCACATAGGAAAATTCCGGCATGGCGACCACTTCCGGGTATTTCAACTGATCAAGACAACTGCCGCTGTAATGGGTGGTCAGCATGTGCCTGCCCTGATCCATGGTTTTAAGTTCATTGGCGGCGGCGCGATGCCAGTCGGCATACACGCCGCTGTCATAGACGAGCTTGAAATTGGTGACCAGATTGCCTTCGCTCCAGAATTCGATGCCGAAGATATTGGTATAGGCTCCCCATCTGGCGGCAATATACCGGTTGCGCTGGCGGTTCAGTTTTTTAGCCTGGGGATCGGAGAAAAACTCTTCCGGCGTTTTAAGGAAACCGCCGTTGGAAAAGGCGAACTGATTTTTTATATTGAACGGATTGTCCTCCCACTCCTGATCGCTGTAGTCGGACATTTTTCCGTGGTTGTCCAGCGTCAGGTGAACGTAAATATCTTTTTCGCGGGCGTCATTCAGGACATGGTCCAGCCGCCAGGCGTTGGCCAGATTGTAACGTCCCAGCCCGTAATAAAACGGACGGCAGATGCTCCATTCCAGCGCGAAAGACCATGAAGCCATCCAGATTTCGACGGCATTGACGCCGCCCTGGGCCATGGCTGCCAGATATTCGTCGTAATCGTAGGTGCCGCGGTCTGGAAGATGTCCGAATTTGAACTGTTTTTCACTGCGCAGGTCAATATTGGTATGGGTGTTGATGCCGACTGGAAAGAAAAATTCCCCGGTGGAGAATTCAAAATAACGCGAATCGCGCAGGCTGGGACGGACATAACCTTTGCGTGCGGAAGGTTGCACGGACAGATTTTTCCACGGGCTGACCAGCAGTTCCGGGTTTTTGCCGGATTTGTCTTCGATCACCAGCCGCAACCGGTATTCGCCGACGCGTTCCGGGGTGAACCGGAACGCCCAGTAAGCTTTGCCGGACGGGATGTTTATTTCACGGGTGAAGTGCTGCTGCCGGATAAAATCCTGAGTGTAGAATGCCGGCCAGCGGATCGTTTCGCCGCCGGGCGCGACGGCTTCGACATCCACGCTGATTTCATCCGGGTCGAATGGATTGCAGTATTCGCGCGACAGCTCGAAATCGCTTTCAATGATTTCATAGCGTTCACAGGTTTCCGGCATTTTCCAGTCCATCAGCCGCAGCGGCGGCGCCGGTCTGACGCCGCTCAATTCCAGGTTCCGGCATTGAATGGTGAACTGCCTCGCGGTTTTACCGTAAATAGAAAGTCCGGCCGACATCATCGCTATCTGGTGGCGACCGTCCCACGCGCCGTTATGCCCGACCGGAATCAGCGCTGAACCTCCGGCGATCTCTGTCTCCAGCCGCTGCCATTCGCCTGGAATTATTTTATACTCCTGTTTCGTTTGAAACCACAGCCCGTCCTTGTCTTTGATGAAGATGACGGCTGAAACCGGGTCTTGGCTGTCACTCTGGATTTTTGCTTCGATGGAAAATGTTTTCTTCTGGAAAATTTCTTTTTCCGGGCGCAAAGTATGACGTTCCTTTTCCTTGTAGATCACGGCGGAACCGGGAAGAGAAAGCGTTGTTACAGCGGATGAATCATTTGCGGAACCAAGCTTCTCCGCCGGCGCGCCATTTTTTTCGGCAAACCAGGCTGCCTTTTCAAAGCTCCATCCATTAATGCAAAAAAAAGTAAAAGTCAACGCGGCGGCAATCAGCGTTTTTTCGAAATATCTCATAAATTCATTACCTTACAGGAGTCAGAATGGAAGACTTAAATCCAGTATTCAGTAACTAGAAGTCAAGATTCTGAATAGAAACCCATAACCCACGATTCACCATCCACTAATTATAGCTCCTGAAACGCATCTTTTATTGCGTTTATTGCTCTAAAACACAACAATTTTTAACAAAAAAGCAAAAATAAACCAGGTTTTATATTTTTGGGCAATAAAAAAACCGATTTCGACGTTAATATATATACATAATAGTATTTTTCTATAATTATAGTAATATGACAAATAAAAAAAGAACATTGGCCGGTATGAAACATCTAGATCCGGTGACGCGGCATTTTGTCGAATGTCACCGGGATGACAGCGCCTATATTTCCATTTCGCGCGCGCAGACTGTATTTTATGCTGCAGTTGCGGTCGGAATGCTGGTATTTCTGAAATACCGCTGGGACTATTTCCTGTTTACCGTCACCGCGCTGATGGCGTTCTGGTATTTCAGCGCGGCAATTTTCCGGATCAGCGCCTGCTGTGTTTCCATGCTCGGCTTCGGCGAAAAAAAAGTGTCAGCGGAAGAACTGGCTGCCATTGACTGCGAAGAACTGCCGGTGTATACCATTCTGGTGCCGCTTTACCACGAAGCTAATATCGCGGGAAAAATCATCCTCAATATCGGTAAGCTGGACTATCCGGCGGACAAACTCGATGTTAAATTGCTGCTGGAAAGCGATGACCATGAAACCATGCTGGCGTTGAAACGCTGCTTCCTGCCCTGGAATTACAAGATAATCGTGGTTCCGGATTCAATGCCGAAAACTAAACCACGCGCCTGCAATTTCGGACTTAAATATGCCAAAGGTGAATTTTGCGTGATTTATGACGCCGAAGACCGCCCGGAGCCGGACCAGTTGAAAAAAGCGGTGGCAGTATTCCGCAGCGCCACGCCGGAAATGGCATGCGTCCAGGCGAAGCTGAACTACTATAATTCCGGCCAGAATCTGCTGACCAGACTGTTTACGATTGAATATTCCACGACTTTCGATTTGATGCTGCCCGGCATGCAGACTTTCAACGTGCCGCTGCCGCTGGGCGGCACATCCAACCATTTCCGCACCGAAGCGCTGTTGAAGCTGGGCGGATGGGACCCGTTCAACGTTACTGAAGACTGCGACCTGGGAATCAGGATTTATACGCATGGATACCAGACCTGCCTGCTGGATTCCACCACCTGGGAGGAGGCCAATTCCGACGTCTGGAACTGGATCCGCCAGCGTTCCCGCTGGGTGAAAGGCTTCATTCAGACGCATCTCAGCCATACCCGGCACCCGCTGAGCACGCTGCGCCATCTCGGACTATGGGGATTTTTCGGTTTCTATCTGAGCGTCGGCGCCAGCGCCTTCATGATGCTGGTCAATATAATTTACTGGATGGCCGGCGGATTTTATCTGGTGCTGTTCCTGGATGCGCTCTCCAGCGGTCTCACCCCGTGGGAGATCATTGCCGGGCCGCATAATTTTACCGATTATCACGGGCTGCCGGTTTTCGGGATGCATCTGGAACCATGGCCGCTGTTTTACTGGGGCGCGACAGAAAGCCGTTTCTGGTCGATGCTGTCGGTTATCTTCTTCGTTACGACCGTGCTGCTGCTGCTGGCCAATTTTCTGTTTTTAGGAGTGCACATTCTGGCCTGCATCAAGCGCCGGTATTATCATCTGCTGCCCGCCGCGCTGCTGATGCCGTTCTACTGGCTCCTGATCTCAGTCGGGGCATGGAAAGGTTTTATCCAGCTGTTCTTCAATCCTTTCTACTGGGAAAAAACGGTTCACGGCCTGGATGCCGGAGCAAAGACTGAAAATATTTCAAATTATGAACAAATTCCATCCGGAATTAAAATTTTAGCCGTCCATGAAACAACCGCACAAACCGCGGAGGAGAATAAGTTATTATGAGAACATTAAGGAAACGGAATTTTACCCTCATTGAATTGCTCGTGGTGATCAGCATCATCGCCATATTGTCCGGTCTGCTGCTGCCTTCGCTCAACAAGGCAAGGCAGAAGGCAAGGCGGATTACCTGTATGAACAATCTGCGCCAGATCGGCATGGTGATTCAAAATTACCGGACCGACTTCAAAGATGCGTTTCCGCCATGGATTTCCACGCTTTATCCGGCATATACTAATTCCCTGAAAATTTATCACTGTCCCGATGACAAAAATGATCCGGGAACTGTGCCGTCTCAATGGTATACGCATCCGATGAAGCAGTTTGCAAACGCTTATGACCGCCCTGGAAATACAAGTTTTTATGATCCTAACGGCAACAATCCGAATGCGGATGTGGTTAAAATCAGTTATTTCTATGAGTTTACCGAAGCGGAATGCCTGGGCTGGGGTAGCAATGCCGGCAAAACCTGGAATGAGGTAAAAACCAAATCCATCCGTTCAGACGTCAATCCTTACAGTTCCAATGTAAAATATTCCGCCATATTAAGTTTCTTTCCGGTGGTGCGCTGCTGCTGGCACGGCGATCCGCAGCAGAGCTATTCCCCGTATTTAAATGTTTCATACAACGGCAACTGCTTCTACAGCGAAATGGAATGGGAAAGAGCCTTCTGGATGCCGTAAAGCAGAGTTCTAAAATGCTAAAGTTCTAAAATTCTGAAGTTCCTAAATCACGTTCTAAAATCCCGGGAATTTGGCTCTCCCGTAATTTTCAAATCTTCTGAGCCAATTGCAAAACTCGCGTTTTGCGGGAATTCAGAAGACAGAATTCAGATTGAAATTCTAACTCAAATCCAGTTCGTTCTCCAATTATTCTGACTCCTGGCTTGACATAGGAAGATATATTGTCTTTGAATTTCTTAAGATATTCTGATTCTGTCTTGTTTGCCCCCCAACTATACGCACACATACACGCCACAATAACTATTAATAACGCTTTCATATTGCCTCCCTGTATTAATTATGATAGCTTTAATTTTATATGTTTCAAGCATGTTCAAAGTATAAAAAATCTGATGCCAAAGTTTTGACAGCGGTTTACTTGGCATGCAGATTTTGTTCACAATCATAGCATCTCCATGCGGGATAATCCGCTTCTACGCAGCATCCTCCAATAATTATTTCTCCCTTTATCTCCTGATTTCTCAACTCCTTATCAAAAGATGGTTCTCCGTATTGAATATTGGCAATTCTTTTGGAGTGACATACAGGACACTCAATTGGCTTTTCTACGAAAACATATCTTACCGGCGGATAGTCATCTTTGAAAAAATAAGCATTGCATGCAGTACATTGCCACGCCGGAGTATCAACATAATTATCGCCGTCGTATACTACGGCCTCATTATTCCGCAGTAACTCTTCAGTCTCGCTGCGGCTTTCCTGTTTATTACTCCGCAGTAATTTTTCGTAATCAATGCGGTCTTCTATTTTCTTCCTCAAAAGTCTTTTAACGCCATTCCAGACTTTTTCCCACAATGTTAAAGATGGAGGCACCCTAGATGTTAACAAGGTGGTGATTATGTTTACTGTTGTAATGACCTTCAATACGTTTGTTGACTTGCAGTTCGGGCACTCAAGCGGCTTATGCTCATAATGAAGACACATGCATTAAACTCCTAGATATGATGCTATTGAATAATTATACGGAGAAAAAGACCGCTCTCTGGGGGAATTGAACCCCCTCCGCCGGGCTTTCGCTTAAGGCAGGCTAACCTTTACAACATCGGAGCGGAAAAACTGCTGATAATTACAAATTCTTTAGCAAAATACTGCTCGATTATCTATTATCTAGCCATAAAAATATATCAAGATGCACACGTTTAATCTTTTTTGTTTCGGCAATTTCCAATGCCGCTTTTTGATATTGCTCACTATTATTTTTATCCAAATTCTTTAGTCTAGTCCAAGTGGGAAGACTGGCATCCATTTTTTTTAACTCATTTGCAACTACGCTATCCAATGGAATCTCTAACCATTTCTCTACTTCGCTAATTGGATATTTTCGATAAAGATAGCGATTATATAAAACCTGAAGTTTTCCTGAAAATTGAAATTTTAGTTCATGAAGCCCAGCGGAAA
>JBAWXM010000199.1:0-9249 GCA_037144075.1 Lentisphaerota bacterium
GTATTTCAGGTTCCGCGTTTTCTGAGCAGAAGGACTCCGTGCGGAAAGAAATGTTTTCACAACGCCGGCATTGAATTATCTGAAAGATATTTTCCACCCATAGAATTTCATCGCCTTTGGAGTTGGCAAAGGCGGTCAGAACTTGATGGACCGTCTTCGCTTTGCACGCTGAACATTCCACTTCCAGTATAGAGCCGGAGCTTTCATGCGGTTTGGCAGGCATTTCATTCATCTCCGTTTACTTAAGCAGCCCCGGATTCGACTGGGTTTGTTTGTACAGGTCAATTAGCGCCGCATTCAAAGCCTTCTCCATCAGGGGGACGTACATCTTCACGTCCTCGCCGACGCGGTAGTACACGCCCTGGGTAATCTCTTCTTCGCCTTCAAACGAGTATTGCCAGATAACGTCGCGGCTGTTTTTGCGGGTCAGATGGAACTTAACTTTAAGCTGATTGGCGGAAGTCCCGGATGGCAATCCCGCCAGCCACAGATACGGTCCGGCAACGGATAAGCAGTAACTGTACACCTCGGCTTTGTAAGTGGTGGAATAAATATCGCCGTGGAAGACGAAATCAGCCCGGTCTTTATCGCCGCCGAAGGTAAAGTAAGCATCCTGAAAAAGGTTGGAACGGCGGAGACTGAGCGCGGCGGCCTTGGCCAGATCTTCGTCCGGGGTGAAGTCAAAATAGCCAACCGTCATAAAACCGGAAGCGGCTTCGGGGCGCTGATATTCGCAATAGCCGTACGGCCACAGCGGAATCATATAGAGCAGTATCGTTGACAAATCATCTTTGTTGCCGCGATGGTCGTTGAACGGCACCACCGCGACTTTTTTGTCATAGACCGGGGACTCGGCGACCTGGGCGAGATTGTTGATATTTGATGGATAAATAAATTTTGAAGTTGTTCCGCATCCGCACAAGACCAGCGAGCATGCGGCGGCAGTCAGCAAACAGAATATTCTTTTCATGATTCACTCCGGTTAAAATCGTTTCAGTTAAAAGACTATACTACAATGCATTATGGAATTCAAGTCTGCGCAATAGCGGAAAGCGGTTGCCGCGGATGGAAGCCATCCAAAGGCGGACAAGCCCATCGCTATCAAACTAAGGAATTTTGAATTGAATAGCCAATATCCCGTCCCGCCTTGCGGGATCCCGCACAACACGGAATAGCCAATAACCAACACGGAATATTCAATATCCAATATCCAACACGGAATAGCCAATAACCAACACGGAATATTCAATATCCAATATCCAACACGGAATAGCCAATGTCCAACATAACAGCCTAAATACTCAATATCCAATATACCGTCCCGCAGAGCGGGATCCCGCAAGGCCGGAGAATATCCAATAACCAACACGGAATATCCAATAACCAACAGGGAATATCCAATAACCCGTCCCGCAAGGCGGGAAATATCCAATGTCCAAGTTTGCTCCAGTTCTTTTCCGGCTGGAAATTGAGTGTTGGATATTGGGTATTGAAATGAGTTCGTATCGGGTTTATAAAGGCAACCATCCGGAAATCATCATGCAGAACAGATTTTGCCCGGGTTAAGGATATTTTTCGGGTCGAACGCCGCCTTGACGCCGCGCTCAAGTCCGATAATGTCCCCGCCGAGCGAGTCGGCCAGGAAACCCTTTTTCGCAAAGCCGATGCCGTGTTCGCCGGAAACCTGTCCGCCGAGTTCGCGGGCCCGCCCGTACATCTCATTGAATACCTCGCCGAGAGTGCGTTTCCAATCATCTTCGCCGAGCTGGTCGCGCAGGGCGTAAATATGCAGATTGCCGTCGCCCGCATGGCCGAAACTGCGGATGCGGATATGATATTTATCCTGAAGCGAAGAGGCAAATTTGATGAATTCAGCCACATAGCGGCGGGGAACCACGACATCGCACTCATCCATGCCGGTAGTGGAAGCCTTGATCGCCTCAAGGAAAGCGCCCCGCGCCGCCCAGATCGACTCATTGCGCTCCTGGGTGTTGGAAATGAACACGTCCAGCGCCCCGGCGCTCAGACAGGTTTGAGCGGCGGCGTGATAAGCCAGGTCGATCTCCTCTTTGCTGGCGCCGTCAAAGGTCAGCAGCAGATAGGCGTCCGAGGAGTTGTCCGGGAACTTGCGTCCGAGGAATTCTTCGGCCGCCAGAATCACCTCGCGCTGCATAAATTCTACCGCCGTTGGAATGGAGCGGGATTTGATAATTTTCGGCACGGCTTCAATCGCTGAGGAAAGATCCGGAAACGGCGCCAGCAGGCTGAGCTTGAACTTCGGCAGCGGCAGCAGGCGCAGAACGGCTTTTGTTACAACCGCCAGAGTGCCTTCCGAACCGACAATAATATCTTTCATGCTGTAACCGGAACTGTTCTTGACGACTTTGCCGCCGAACTCGACAATGCGGCCGTCCGCCAGCACGACTTCCAGGCCGCGCACATAGTCGCGGGTGACCCCGTATTTGACGGCGCGCATGCCGCCGGCGTTGGTGCTGATATTGCCGCCGATAGTCGCGGTCTTCTCGCCGGGATCGGGCGGGTAAAACAGGCCGCGGTCCTCCACAAACTTGGATATTTCCAGCAGCAGGACCCCGGGTTCCAGCGTCAGCGTCAGATTGTCTTCATCCAGTTCGAGTATCCGGTTCATGCCGCTCATGTCCAGCATGACGCCGCCGAAAATCGGCACGGAGCCGCCGACCAGGCCGGTGCCCTGCCCTCGCGGCGTGACCGGGATATTCTGCGCAAAAGCGTACTTCATCACAGCGGAAACTTCCGCTGTCGACTGCGGTTTGACCAGCGCGTCGGGGCGGCAGTGAATGCCGGCGAGTTCGTCATGGCAGTAATCTTCATTAACATCCTTGCCGGCAATAACGCGTTCCGCGCCGCAAACTGAGCGCAGATAATCAATATCGGCGGCGTCAATGGTTTTGTACTGGTTATTCATTATGCTTTTCCTCCGCAAGCCTGCAAACATCCGGCGGGATTGCCGTGTCCGGCTGCTTTATAGTCCCTGATTTTGTTGATAAGAGCGGGAATGATCTGGTACATGTCGCCGACAATTCCGATATGCGCAGTCTTGAAGATTGGCGCTTTTTCATCCTCGTTAATCGCGACAATAAGTTCGGAATTGTTCATTCCGGCGACAAACTGGATCGCCCCTGAAACGCCGCAGGTAATGATAATCTTTGGTTTGACCGTTCTCCCGCTCAGGCCGATCTGCTGTTTGGGTTCAGTCCAGCCGGCTTCAATCAGCGAACGGGTGGATGCGACTCTGCCGTCAAGCGCGGCCGCCAGTTCCCGGATCATCTCCATGTCTTCCCGCTTTTTCAGTCCGCGTCCGGCGACCACGATGACTTCAGCTTCCTCGATCCCGACCTCGCGGCGCTTGGGTTTCACTTCAAGCACATTGATCGCGGAGGCAAGTTTAGACTGGTCAATCCCGCAGGCGATAATGCGCCCCTTCGGCGCGGCGACTTTTTCCGGCGCGGAAAATATCTTATAGCGGACAGTCGCAAACTGCGGACGGTGATTCGGGGTGTTGATATGCGCCATAATATTGCCGCCGTAAGCGGGACGGATCTGGTCCAGGTCGGTGTCGGTGCGGATGTCGAGCATGGTGCAGTCCGCCGTAAGCCCGGTGCGGAACCTGGCCGCCACCCTGGGCGCCAGCGAACGTCCGATGGAAGTGCCGCCCACCAGCGCCACCGACGGTTTTACTTTATTGATGAAATCCTCAAAGACCGCGGCATAGGGTTCAATGCGGAAATGTTCCAGTTCCGGCAGATCATACACATATACCTCGTCCGGCCCGTATTCCAGAATGCCGGGCGCGGCGGCGGCAACATTGTGTCCGGCCAGCAGGCAGTAAACCGGCTGCCTGATTTTGGCGGCCAGTTCGGCGGCTTTGCCCAGCAGCTCCCAGGTAACCGGATGAATCTGTCCACCAGTCTGGTCGGCAAACACCGCAATTCCGCGCCACAGGGATTTATCAACACCCGGACGAGCGTCCTCGATGTATTCAAAAACGCCTTGCGGACCGTTTTTAATGCATAAGCGGCACATTCTGCAGCCGGAGTTGATGGACAGAACGCCATCCACGCACTCAATGGCGTCAAACGGGCATAATGCGACCAGGCTTTGCGGGTTTCCGGCTTTCGTCTGATGTATGACAATCTGCGGCATAGTTCACCTCGCCTGCTGGAGAAATTTTTTGTCTTTGAGCATTTGGAACAGCCGTTCGGCGAGGTCGCCGGAACTACCTTTCCACATATCCCGTCCGGAATGCGGTTCCGGCGGAAAAATCCGCTTAACCTGTGTCGGCGAGCCGTTCAGTCCGTAGTGCATTTCATTCCTGTCGTCAAGGTCTTTCAGAGCCAGCCATTCGATCTTGCGGTCAGCGGTGGCCAGTTTCAATTTGAATGACGGCAGGCGCGGTTCAAAAATGCCTTTTTCGACCGTTATCAGACAGGGGAACTGAACAACGGCAGTCTCGATATGCATCGGCAGATCAAGATCAACCGTGATGGACTTATCTTCCACTTTCAGCACCCGGCAGACATTGGTTACATGGGAGATGCCGAGAAATTCGGCCAGTTCGGCCCCAACCTGGGCGGTATCGCCGTCCGTGGTCTGCTTGCCGCAGATGATCAGGTCATAATTCCCGGCTTTCCGGATCCCCTGGGAAAGCGTATATGAAGTAGCCAGCACATCCGCGCCGCCGAATTTGCGGTCGGAAAGGATAATTCCGCGGTCAACCCCCATCATAAACGCTTCCCGGACGATAGCCTCGCACTGCGGCGGCCCCATGGTGATGACATCAACCTCCGCGCCGTATTCCTGCTTGAAACGCAGCGCCGTTTCCATCGCGTAAAGGTCGTAGGGGTTCATTTTGGATTCAACCCCGTCCCGCTTCAATACGCCGGTCTTCTCGTCAATTTCGACCTGCGCAGTACCTGGCACCTGTTTGATGCATACAGCTATTTTCATTTTTCTTCCCGTAAACGATTATAAAGTTTTACTTGATATTCTCAACAATGACCGAAACGCCGTCGGGGATCACGGCAACTCTGGCGGCGGCGCCGGTCAGTTCAAAAGCGCGGCGCATGGCCTGTTCCAGCGTAAAAGCATGTTCCATGTGCATCGCCCTGATGACGCCGTGATCACATTCCGCGGTAACCATGATGACCTTATTGCGGGCCAGAATACGCGCCAGTATCTGGAATTCCCATTGATCGGGAACCGTATCCTCCATCGCAACGCCCGCAACCTGTCTTAGAATCTGCATGGGACAGGCGGCGTTCGCCATATTTTCATAGAACGATTTGCCGCCGTGACCATCGGCACACGCTGCGACCATGACAATGACGCCGCCGGGCCGGCAGACCGCCTCGCCTGCGGTCATGCCCTTGACCGCCTGATAAATATTCTGATCCAGCGGATAACCGCCGTTGCCGGTGATAACTATATCCGCCGCCTCGGGAACCGTTATTTTGCACGATGCTGCAAGGAAGCGGCAACCGGCTTCGTGCGCCCGCTCCGGATGTCCTGCAAAGGTCTGGATGATATGCTTCTCATGGTCCAGCGCCACGTTGACAATAAATGCCAGCCCGGCTTTTCCGGCGGCAAACAGCATATCCCGGTGAATTGGATTGTTTTCAAGATTTCCGGCTCGCGAAAAAGGGCTTTGGATGAATTCAGAACAGTGATTGGCCAGAACGGTTTCCGCGGACGCAATGCCGGGCAGCACACTTTTGCGGCCACCGGAGAAACCGGCAAAGAAATGCGGCTCTATGAATCCTTCCGCCACCAGCAAGTCGCTTTCCACCGCCAGGCGGTTGAGGATAAGTTCGCCGCCGGAAGGCAGTCTTCCCAGACTGACCAGACTGGATTGATCGCGGGGGTCGTGAACCACGATCTTCTCCGCCTTAACAATCTTTTCCCCGTATTTTTCGATCAGTTCGTCCTGAGTAGTTGCGCGGTGAAAGCCGGTGGCGATCAGAATGGTGATGTCAATATCCGGCGCTCCGCGGCGCAGGCGTTCAAGTATTTGCGGCATCATAATCCGGCTGGGGACAGGCCGGGTGTGGTCGCTGGAGATCACTACCGCCGACTTCCTGCCGGCGGACAGTTCTTCCAGACGGGGAGAATCGACCGGCGAATCCAGCGCGGCGGCAACATTCTCATGCTGACTGACTGCCGCTTCCGGCAGACTGGAATTAAATATCCCGATTAAATTCTTCTCCGGAATCGCGGCTTCCAGATAAGTGCGGCCATAAGGTATTTTAATTATGCTCAAAAATAACTCCATTTGGTATACTGGTACTACCAGTTGTTATAAATATAAAATCATTTCCGCAAATTGTCAAGGATGAAAGCAAAATGATGTCTGACTGCAACGGCGGCGGCTTCAACCTGCCTGTTGACTATCGCGTCACAAAGCTCCTGATGCAATCTCATCAACGTCTGGTTATTGCTGAAAGAGGTCAGAATATATTTTCTGCCGTCCCTGACCGCCTGCTCAAAAATCCGTGAAATAGCGCGCAGAAACCCGGACAGCAGTTTATTGCCGGAAAATTCCGCGATCATCAGATGAAATTGCTTGTCAAGTTCAATGCAGCGGGCTTCATCATCGGTCTTTACAAGTTCTTCTATCATGGACGACAAGGCCGCCGCTTCCTCGCCGGTGATCCGCTGCGCGGCCAGAGAAGCGGCTTCAATTTCCAGCGACCGGCGCAATTCGAGCAGATCCGTAAATTTGCCGCTGTTAAGTTTAAACATAATGGAAAGCGGTTCGAAAAGACTGTCACTGCCGCCGGCGGCGACAAAGTTCCCGCCGCCCTGCCGCGATTCGACAACGCCAATAATCTCCAGCGTCCGGATCGCCTCGCGAACCGAATTGCGGCTGACGGCAAACTGTTCGGCCATCGTCCGCTCGGACGGCAGGCGGTCGCCGCTGTTGAGCCGTCCGTCCAGAATCATTTCCTGAATCTGCTCGACCACATGCTGATAGATGCGCTTATTCTGTACCGGTATAAACATGCGATATCCCTCAGTTTTTATGCCAGCAATCGCCCTCTGATGCGGAATGCAGCCATGTTTCCAGGGCGGCAGCCGCCGGATTGCCTTCTTCCGGCGCCCATGCGGCGGAGTCGCTGGCGCATGGACTCATATACGGTCCGGCCTTAGTCTCCATGAGAATAGTACCGTGTTCCAGCGAGATAAACCCGTGCCAGGTGTCGGCGGACATTTCCAGCGCGCAAGTTCCGCCGCCGGCCTTGAGAGTGATCCGCTTTTCAATCCGTCCCGCCTCATCATAAATTATTACCATCGCCGAGCCGCGCAGCACAACAAACAGTTCCCACTTATTGCCAGCCAAATGCCGGTGCGGCCTGATATAAGTGCCGGGTTCGGCGGCAATGCATAAACGGTGGATGCTTTCCTCCATTGAAGCATGAAAATTATGATGCGATCTCTTTCGCGGCGACTCGACAGCTTTCGCAGTCAATGAATCCATCAATGCAGTATCAACTATCTTGAGCATCTTTAATTGTTCTTTCATAAATTTTAGTTTCTGGTAATAAAATAGCGTCAATCGTTGAAAAATGAATAATAAAAGCGTTTTTTTTTGACGTAAATCGCAAAAGTGTTGAAAAATATCGCATAAACCTATATAATATAGGAATAGGTATTAGAGAGAGTTTTATATAATAATCTGAGAATTCAAACTGCAAATGATGTTCTAAGCTATGTAATGTCTTAAGGCCATTGCATGTCAGGTTAGAACAGTGTTGTCCACTTGATCATCAAAGGGGAGGAAATAACAATGTCGGCGCTTTTTGAACAGAATAAACTGGCAGGAATTACACTTCGAAACCATTTTGTCAGGTCGGCGACATTCGAAGGAATGGGCTCTGACAGCGGATTGGTAAAACCGGCGCTGACCGGAAAAATGCGCGAACTGGCTGAAGGCGGCGTGGGACTTATCATCACCGGACACACCTATTTTTCAATTGAAGGCAAGGCATCCCACGGGAAAGTTGCGGTTGACCGCGATGAGTGCATCCCCGGCCTCGCGAAACTTGCAGCCGCAGTGCATATGAACGGCGGGAAAATTGTACTGCAGCTCGGGCACGCCGGGGCCATGGCCACTGCCGCATGCACCGGACAGGAACCGGCAGGACCGTCAGCGATTCCGGACAAGGACGGCAAACCGCTCTGCCGCGAAATGAACCGGAAAGATATTGAAACCCTTACCGAAAATATCGCCGACGGAGCCAGAAGAGCCAAAAAGGCCGGCTTTGACGGAGTCCAGATTCATGCAGCCCACGGCTATCTGTTCTCCCAGTTTCTGTCGCCGTACTTTAACAAGCGCCAGGATGAATTCGGCGGACCGATAGAAAACCGTGCAAGAATCGTCATCATGGCGCTGCAAAAGATTAAATCGGCGACTGGCGGAGGTTATCCGGCGCTGATCAAGATTAATTCCGACGATTTTGTTGACGGGGGGATATCCCCGGATGAAATGCTTGAGATCGCACAATTGCTGGAGAAAAATGGCATAGATGCGATTGAGATCAGCGGCGGCACTCACTTCAGCAAGGAAGGCTACGATCCGGTTCGCAAAGGCAACCGTGCGACTCCGGATCACGGCGCTTATTACTTCAAAGCCGCCGCTAAACTAAAACAGACAGTAAAGGTTCCGGTAATTCTGGTCGGCGGAATAAGAGCTTTTGAGACCGCGCAAAATATCCTCGACTCCAAAACTGCCGATTACATTGCCATGAGCAGGCCATTGATCCGCGAACCGCAGTTAATCAGAAGATGGGAATCCGGCAACACCGCCCGCGCCAGTTGCGAATCCTGCAATAGTTGTTTCAGGCCGGTGCTGACCGGCAAAGGCCTCTACTGTCCGGTCGGCGAAAGAGTGAAAAAACAAGCCATGCCTGTCGAGGAAAGAGAAGCTGTTCTCCAGGCGTAGACAAGCTCCATGCCTGGAATCACAGACATGTCTGCCATTTTAGTATCTTTGTTTTAGACTTCTATGTTTTAAACGTTTTTAAAATTAGTATCATAAACAGTTTTTTTATCAAATATTTACGTCAATTAACGGACTACGGTTTTTGATCCAGTTCCATTGTTTCCTGAATTTCCGGTTCCCATTCTGACTCCCAGCTGTTCCCATGTTGGTTATTGGAAATTCTCCCGCTTTGCGGGATCCCGCAGGGCGGGACGGGATATTGGATATTCTCC
>JBAWXM010000200.1:0-9198 GCA_037144075.1 Lentisphaerota bacterium
ATTATGCATATTTTGTGCTAGTAATGAATATTTTATCGCATTGACCGCAAGTCTTTGCCGATATATACTCAGATGTCAGAAGATTTTTATAAAAACAAAGCTCCCGGAGATTAATGAAAAATGAACGACTGGTACAAACGCTGTTATTCGCGACTGCTAATTGACAATCACATCAGCGAGGACGATGCTTCGTTTATGACGAAGTTCGATCCGGCTAATTATGTGGCGATGGTTAAGAAGGCAGGCGTTGAATCGAGCATGGTATATGCGGTCTGTCACAATGGCAACAGCTACTATCCGACGAAGGCCGGCCACATGCATAAGAACCTGAAAGGACGCGATATTTTCGGTGAAACGGTGAATCTGCTCCGCCGCGAAGGAATTGTTCCAATCGCGTATTATACCAGCATTTATCACAATCACTCCGCGAAAAACCATCCGGCCTGGCGGATTACGCACCCCAATGGCATTCAGCATGACCGCCGCTACTGGTGGAGCTGTCCGAATAATGATGAATATATTCAATTCGTTCTCGCGCAAACAAGCGAAGTGATAGCGTACGATGTTGACGGCATCTTCAATGACATGACGTTCTGGCCGGGCATCTGCGTATGTCCTGCCTGCCGCGGGAAATATCTCGCCGAGACCGGCCGCGAGATACCGGTGAAGATCGACTGGCGCGATCCGGACTGGATATCCTACCAGCGCTTCCGCGAGCGCTCAATGGCGGCATTCGCGCAGGCGATAACCTCCTCGATCAAAGCGCGGAAGGACATTACGGTCACGCATCAGACCAGCACCATCATTCACGGCTGGATGCACGGTTACAGCCTCGGCATCGCCGACGCCTGCGATTACACCTCCGGGGATTTTTACGGCGGCAAGTATCAGCATATTCTCGGTACGAAAGTCCTCGCCGCCGCATCGCGCAATCAGCCGTACGAATTTATGACGAGCCGCTGCGTGGATCTCCGCGATCACACCTCGATGAAGTCGGAGGCGGAACTGACGGCGGAAGCGGCGACGACGCTGGCCAATGCCGGCGCCTATTTCTTTATCGACGCCATCAATCCAGACGGCACTCTGGAGGAACCGGTTTACGAACGTCTGGGAACAGTGTCAAAAACGCTTTTGCCATTCACTAAAACCATTCAGCGGCACTGTCCGGTGATAAAAGCTGAAACCGCGCTTTATTACTCATCCGCGGCGTATATCGATGAGAACGCGGCCGCTGATATCATGCTGCCGAACGGCAATAAGCCGGCGGTGGATGAGATGTACGGCGCTTCGATCATTCTTACCCGTGCGCATATCCCGTTCGCGGCGGTAACTGAAAGGAGCGATCTCGCCGCCTTTAAAACGATAATCATGAACAACATTCTTTATACAACACCGGAGGAGAACGAAAAGCTGCGCGCCTTTGTCAAGAATGGCGGAACGCTGATCGCCACCGGCGGCACATCGCTGATGACGCCGGATGGTTCGACCACCGGCGATTTCGGACTCGCGGACGTTTTCGGGGTGTCCGACTCCGGCGCGAAAGCCGGACGTTTCCATTATCTTTCGTTCATCGACCGCAAGTGGCTGGTATCCGCGAATGAAGTCGCTCCGCTGGTAAAAGCGACCACCGCGGACGTGATCGCCCGTATCATAGAGCCGGTTTTTAACCCTGACGCCGCCGAGTATGCGTCGATACACAGCAATCCGCCCGGAACCGTCACTGATTATGCCGGCCTGTCCGTAAATAAATACGGCAAAGGGAAATGCGTGTATCTTTCCTCCCCCGTGCTTTCCCGCCAGCAGGATGCGCAGCAGATGTTCGGCGCCTGGCTTTTCAGGGAATATTTGCCAGCCTCGCTGATTGTCGAAACCAACGCGCCGGAATGTGTGGAGATAACGCTTTTGAAGAGTTCGACCGCCAATGCGTATATTGCCGGATTCGTGAACTATCAGAAAGAACTCCCGAATGTTCCGGTGCACGATCTTTACGCGACGATACGTCTGCCGGACGGCGCAGTTCCCGGATCATGTGTCCGGGTTTCCGACAACACTGAACTGGACGTAAAATTTGAGGCAGGCGCGTTGCGCCTGGAAGTGCCATATCTGGAAACTTTGGAAATGATTGAAATTGTTTTTTGTAATATATAAAAACGGAGACAAAAAAATGAATACAAAACAACTCGCTGAACTTGCAATCAATCAGGGCAACGGCATTGTCCGACTCGCCCCGAACTGGGTTCCCCGTTCATTCTGCATACCGGGACGGCGCATAAAGTTACATCCTGACGACTATTACGCGCTGGGCGGGGAACGCGGCGGTATCGACGAACGCTGGCTGGCCTCCACCACTCCGGCGGACAACGGACCTCTAACCGGCAGGGACGAAGGTCACAGCAAAATTGTCTGCCCCGGCAATCAGCAGATACTGTTGAAAGAAGCCGTGGCTGAACTGAAGGAACAGCTTGTCGGGCAGCGCATCTGGAGCAAGTACGGATGCTGGCCGGTCTACTCCAAATTTTTTGACAATCTCGGGCCGCTGCCGCACCATGTTCATCACAACGACAAGCATGCGGCGCTGGTCGGTCAGCGCGGCAAGCCGGAGGCCTATTACTTCCCGCCGCAACTGAATAATCATGGCGGACACTTCCCGTACACCTTCTTCGGCTTCGAGCCGGGAACTACTAAAGAACAGGTCAAGGAAGCGCTGATGAATTTCACCAAAGGGGATAACCGCATCACCAATCTGTCGCGCGCCTACCGGCTGGAACCCGGTACCGGCTGGGATGTGCCGCCTGGAGTCCTTCATGCGCCGGGCAGTCTCTGCACCTATGAACCGCAGGTGGCGTCGGACGTTTATGCCATGTATCAGTCACTGGTCGACAATCAGATTGTGCCGGAGGCATTGTTATGGAAAGACTGTCCGTCCGACAGCAAAGGCGATTTCGACTATCTGGTGGAGGTGATTGACTGGGCGCTTAACGTCGATCCGGAATTTGTAAAAAATCGTTTTATGGCCCCCATTCCGGTAAGACCGGAGTCGGAGATGGCCGCCGCAGGCTATAGTGAAAAGTGGATATGCTACCGTTCGGCGGCTTTCTCCGCCAAAGAACTGACCGTATTCCCCGGACAAACCGTAGTTATCAAAGATGCTGCGGCGTATGGCATAATCATGATGCAGGGACACGGTAAAATGGGTGTGTGGGATATTGACACTCCGGCGCTGATACGCTACGGGCAGTTGACCCAGGATGAATATTTCATTTCCGAGTCAGCCGCTTCGGCAGGGGTTAAAATAGTCAATGAGTCGGCGACCGACCCGGTTGTAATGCTGAAACATTTCGGCCCTGCCAATCCTGATCTGAAACTCGGATAAATACGCTTAACCAAGAGAAGAAACAAAAACCTTTCACCATGAATGGCTTAGCGCAGCCCGGCCGCACCCAAACTCAATATCCAATATCCAACACGGAATATCCAATATCCAGCACGGAATATCCAATATCCAACACGGAATATCCAATGTCCAAGTGGAACAGCCGGAATACAGGAGCTGTAAACAGGTATTAATGGCGGGGTGTGCTCCGTCACAACCGATTTCCCATTGGGAGCGCCGGTCGCCTGACCGGCTTTATGATTTTAGTCTGACACACATCAAATAGCGCTGTTATTCTCAGTTTTGACCAGCGCTTTGATTACTAATGTATTAATAAAATACATTTAATGAATAAAATAATTCATTTAATGTATTTTTGCTGTTGACATAATAATATAATGGTATTATAATCAATAATAGTTGTAAGATTCTAATCGTTAGTTTAGATAAAATGAAACATTCAGGGTGCGCAATGGAATTGACAATGTCAGTGCCTTTGTCAAAAGCAGAACAGGTAAAGCAGGCAATTATGGAAATGATTGTCCGCGAGAAAATGACGCCTGGCGCACAATTTCCAACAGAGGGCGAACTGACTGAACGCCTGTCGGTCAGCCGTGTAACGGTTCGCAAAGCGATGAACAGTCTGTCTGACCAGGGGGTTTTTCTCCGGACCAAGGGCAAAGGGACTTGCATTTCTCCTGACTTCGAGTCCGCTGCCGCCGGCTGCAGATCCAGCAATACAAAGACAGCTCGCCGCGCGCGATCGGAATTGTACTTTCAGTGTTGACGGATGATTATTTCCGTCTGATTGCGGCAGCCTGTGAACGTGAACTTAATGCCGCCGGAATTGCCACTGTTTTCTGGTCGGCCATCGAATCCCAGGACATGCTGAAACAACTAAAAAACAATTATCGCCATCTTGATGGTCTGATTATTAATCCGCCGGACACAGATTTTCCCGCGATGCTGTGGCAGGAGTTACCTCATTTGCCCATGGTGTTTGTCAACGAATCCGCGTCCAGTGATATTGACTGCGTCAGCAGCGACGACAGGGCGGGTACATATCAGGCCGTTAAATATCTTTACTCTTTAGGGCATCGCCGTATTGCCCATATTCACGGGCCGCTCAACACTATCACCGGCGCTGCCAGGCGCAAAGGTTATCTGGATGCCATGTCCGACTGCGGACTGACCAGATACATCCAGGAAGAAGCATCTTTGTTCAATGAAAAGACCGGACATGCCGCCATGAAAAAATTACTTGCGTCCGGTCAGCATCCGGAAGCGCTTATTTGTGCCAACGACTATGTCGCCGCCGGAGCATATGCGGCGGCAGCCGAAACCGGACTGCGGCTTCCAGAAGATATTTCTGTAATCGGATACGGCAACCAGCGCGTCGGCATTGAATTGCGTCCGCAACTTACCACTGTGGATCAGCATCCAGACCTGATCGGCATCCTGGCAGCAGGATTTATGATGCAGCATTTGAATCAGCAAACCCATTGTCACAAAGATATCCGGATTCCAGTTTCGCTGATTTTTCGCGGTTCCTGTATTCCGCGTATTGTTAAATAGTTTAATGACTCGTGCGAAATCTGCACGAAGATTAAGATATTTTAAATAGTGGATATTTTGCGCTGAATGCCGGATTTTTTACTGAAAAGTTATTTTGTATCATGCTGAAGATTAATTTACTATATAAAATTGGTGCAGGCTCTATTACGCAAGATTTAAAGGACAGGAAAGTTAGGTAAATTCATGTGCAACATTCTTATCGCGGTCTTAGCCGCTATGTTTCTTCCGTCAGCAGTCATTTTCGCGGAAACGCTTCTGGATGTTGACTTCGCCCAGACCGGCCCGGACTTGCACAAGACCGGAAAAGGTTCCTTTGACGGCCCGCTTCCGGCTGGATGCAGTGAGGACTTCCCCGGTTGGAACACCTCTGTTGCCGGCACAACCAGATTGACCGAAGACGGCAAAACATTTCTTCGCTTCAATGTCAAAAAGCTGGATGGGCTGGTACTCTTCAGAATGCCGGAGTCAAAAAAACTTGAAGTTCCCGGTTATTACAAAATCAGCGTGGTATGCCGTTGTCCGGACGCACCTTTGAATCTGCACATCCGTCAGCTTGAGAAACCATACAGAACTTTTTGGGATGAGGACATTGAGAAGGGGGCAGGCTGGGTCGAACGTACTTGCCTGGCCAATCTTGAAAACAGTAAAAATCCCATTTCCAATGCTGCTGTTGATTTTTCAGGGCTGCGGCTTTACCTGTCTTTAAAATCCGGAATTACGGACATAGCTTCGATTAAACTTGCTAAAATCTCAAAAGATGATTATATGGCGGAGAAAGCGGCCCGGATCGCCCGCCCGGAAAAAGGCATCGCCAACCTTTTCCGCAACAGCCGTTTTCCGCTCGGCATGCAGTCAGGCTGGAACGTCAGTCGCGACAGTTTCGGAGCCACGGTTAATGCCGACTCCGCCAACATCGGGCCAAGCGGTGCGCCATCGCTGAAAATTGACTCAAAGACATATATAATAGTCTATTCCGAACCATTCCAGAGCGATAATCCGTTTATCATAAATTGGGTCTCCTTTGCGTTCAAGGGAACTGGAGACTGGAAGGTCAGGGTTGTCAAAGGCGGCGTCAGCAGGAACCTTGCGGTCTCGCGGGATTGGAAGACCGAGAAAATTGAATTCAAACCGGACCCGCTTGCAAAAGGCTTCTCGCTGGCATTCTCCGGCAGTGGAACACTAAACCTCGACTCTTTCATGGCGAAGTCCGGAACTACGGACGAATCATACGTTTCGGCAGGCGACTGCGAAATCGCCATGGCTCCTGCCGAATCCGAAATTGCCAGTACCCGTATTCAGTTCGCCGATGAGCCGGCAACGGTAAAATTCTGCGCTACAGGCGACATCACCGGAGCCATGCTTAAAGCAAAGGTTGTCAACGTCTATGGTGGAGAGCTGCTTCTGCCGGATGCAAAGTTGTCAAAATCCGGAACTATCGACTTTGGAGTCTTTCCGGATGCCCCGCTGGGGCAGTTTAGAATCGAAGCATGGGCGGAACGTGACGGTAAGCGTATCTCGCCATTCAATGAAGTTGTCATAACCCGTATCAGACGTCCGGTATACTGGGGGATGGATGCGCCAAACTCTCCTTTTGGCAACCATTTCACGCCAAATGAGAAAACCATCACCACAATGAAGGCTGGCGGCATCAACTGGGAGCGTTTTAACGATTCCTTCATGGAAGGCACCTGCTGGGGCTGGCTCGAGCCGCAAAAAGGCAAATGGCAGTTCCCGGATGAAAAAATCGCCGCCTATCGCAATGGCAAAATAAAGATACTCGGCTACATCGGTTCTGCGCCGACCTGGGCGTCTTATTATAATGGCGTAAAAAGCCCGATGTATTTCGACCTGATGTATCAGCCCAAAGATATTGAGAGTTTTAAAAATTATGTCAGGACAGTCGCAAAACATTATGAAGGCGTGATTGATGAATATCAGTTCCAGAATGAGCCATGGGGCGGAATCTTCTGGCACAAATCCTATGACCGGGCAACGGGCAAATTCGATCAGGGGCCGACTCCGGCCCGTGACTATGCGGAATTGTCCAAAATCGCCTATGAGGAATTGAAGCAGACCTGTCCTGACGCGAAGCTCTACGGTTTCAATACGACAGGGCACATTTCATGGACGGATAAAGTATTCGATGCCGGCGCTTATCCTTATTGCGATATGATCGATTATCATGTATATACGCCGTTTCTCTGCGGCTATCCCGGTGACTCCGCAGCAACAGTCTATGAGTCCTCAATCAGCTACATCCGGAATCGTGTCAAACCGCCGATGAAGCCGGTGATTATGAGCGAAGGCAACGGCACCAGAGGCGGCGAGGTTCCTCTTAACTCCGAAGGCAAATACGACTTCGCCGGACTTTACAAGCACACAATTCCATGGAAGTCCACGGACGACTACATCAATTCCGCCGACATGAACTGCCGTTTCGTCCTCAGCCATCTGGCGCTTGGCGTCAAACGGGTTTTTCTATACTCCGATCATTGTTACTCGCATCTGCTCTCAGCTCCGACTTTTCCTGTTCTGCTGGGGGATGACGGTTATCCGCATCCGTCGCTGGCGGCTTTTTCAAACATGGCCTGGCAGCTCGAAGACAGGAAATTTATTAAATGCATTCCTGTCGGGGAGAAGGTATGGGCTTACATTTTTGAGGGCAGGGGAGCTGTTGTCGCAGTGATATCCGGAGAGAGAAACGGACGGTTCACATTTAAACCTGCCGACGGGATGGAACTTATTGATCTTTTCGGCAACCGTATTCATGGCAAAACCGGATACAAAGGGCATCTGCTTTACGTAACTTCAAGTCTGCCATTGGCAAAGTTTGAACAAGTACTGTCGGGAAAACAGCAGGATGCTAAATAATTTATAATATGGAAACTGCAAAAAGTAAAGGAGCGAAAAATGAATAATTATTCATCCGGGCAAAAACGAATGGCTTGTTACTCAGGAAAAGGAGGAACTATGATTATGAAGAACAGTATAAAAGAGGCAAGATCACAGGTAAAGGAAAAAAGTCATAAACCGCTTATAATAAAGCATTTCACGCTTATAGAACTCCTCGTCGTGATCGCTATCATAGCGATTCTCGCCAGTATGCTGCTGCCGGCGTTGAATCAGGCCAGGGTAAAAGCTAAAAAGACCTCCTGCTCCAGCAATCTGCGGCAGATTCATCAAGCCATCATGATGTATGCTGTTGACTGGAACAGCTACCTGCCGCCTACCGATTTTAACTGCCGTTACTCCGGTTTGTTAAGCTCTTATACAAATCAGAAGCGTGATATTGTTTACACCGGTTATGCCACAAACCAATTCAGCAAAAAGAGTCCGCGCGGACTTTACTATTGTCCCGCAACCCCCGATCCTGTATCCGACTCGCCTTGCTGGGACGGCGGAGCACTTTTGCAATACAGCCAGCCAAACTACATCCCGACCCAGAAGAATGTGCCAAGCCTTACAGCCGGAAAACAAGGCGCCTGGTCGCTCGAAAGCAGCTTTATCATTTCCGACCGCAAAATCCAGCAGATAATGTCAGGTACAGTCATAATGAGCGAACAGAATTATTCTTCGCGTGAGTCTACCAGAGCAAACAACTGTCCCTCCATGTTCAGGGCGGTAGTAACAGCAAAATGGCCGGGAACCAGCAATTGGGCCAATGTCTCGGCGCCCGCCTGGAACTATCACGACCGCTCTGCGAACTTTCTCTTTCTTGACGGTCATGTAAGTCCATTTTCCTACACCGGCGGACAACTTTTTGATAATGACTGGATTCCGTACAAGAGGTGATTCCGTTATACTCTGCACGGCTGAAAAATTAAAAATATACGAGCAGGATTGTGGATTGGATTTTTCGATCCTTCTTCCGGCGGCAGTGTCCTATGCACGCGGCTGGATATCTGGAACATGAAATCAGCCAGCGAGTTGAGGCAATCTTCTGGTCTGCTCTCCAAATGTGAATAACTTACGAAAGCAACACCTCATAGAGTTTGTCAGAGTTAATGCGCTCCCCTGTCTTTGTCAAATTAAATGTACTTGAGGGCTTTGGAGGGGCGCGTTTACTTTTTCAATTTTCTGAAAAAATATTTTAAGTCTTTTTTGTTTTCTCCTATTGCTTTTTTATGAGTATGCCTGTATAATTTTAGTACAACGTTGTACTAGATGATTATGTATGTTCTTATAGGACTAGAGTATAATGGTCACAATAAAAGATATAGCAAAAGAAGCGAATGTCAGCTACTCCGCAG
>JBAWXM010000201.1:0-9190 GCA_037144075.1 Lentisphaerota bacterium
ATAGATTGCGAAGATTTTGAGAATTGGTTCGTATTCTGAGAGGCTGCCGATCCCGGGGTATCGAAGGCCTCGAAGAGTGCGAATCCAAACTCGAAAGATCGCTACTGCTTTGCGGCTAGCGTCTTGCGTCCGTCTTTTTCCGTTCCTCCTTCATGCGATGCGGGCATCGCCTGTCAGTCGGAGCGAAAAAATCCAATCCACAATCCTGCTCGTCTATTCTTAAATTTTCAGCCGCGCAGAGTATAAAAAACAAAACCGGAAGCATGTTGTAAAACTGCTCCCGGCCTGGTCTCCGACATAAAGTCAGAAGTGAAAAACAAAACAGATCAATGCCTCATCTTGGCTTCACGGCGTTTGACTTCGCTAGGTTTTTCATAGTGTCTGCGATTGCGGAGGTCCTTCAAAGTACCTTCCTTGTCAAGTTTCTTTTTGAGCCTGCGCAGAGCGCGGTCAATCGCTTCGCCTTTTTTGACGCGAACTTCTGTATCCATTGTTTTTCACCTCCCTTTGCGGTATTTAGATTATTGATATATTAGTCGCTGGCAAAACCCGCTTCATCTGCGAGCATGCATTTAAGCTTGGTCAGCGCCTGGTTCTGAATCTGCCTTACGCGTTCACGGGTGCGCCCGATTTCCTGACTGACTTCCTCCAGCGTGCGCGGTCTGCTGCCATCAAGTCCGAAACGCATCTTCAGGATCATTTTTTCCCGTTCATCAAGTTCTTCCAGCAAGTCCATCAACCGGTCAACGGATTCCACGTCTCCCAGAATCTGGTCCGGAGTCATTGCCCTGCGGTCAGGAATGATATCCTGAAATTCACCGTCTTCGCCCTGCTGAATCGGGTCATGCAGTGAAAAAGTCCGGAGGTCGGCCAGCCTGAGACCGGCGACGGTACGTTCGCTGAAATCCAGATGTACTGCAATTTCAGCATCAGTCGGATCACGCCCCAGCTCTTCAGCCAGTTTCATCCTGACGGATTTGATTTTATTGATTTTGCCGGCAGACTGTACAGGAATGCGGATTGTTCTGCTCTGGTTGGCCAGGGCACGGCGCATTGACTGTTTAATCCACCATGCAGCATATGAACTGAATTTGGCGCCCTTGGCCGGGTCAAATTTTTCCACCGCGCGCATCAGACCAATATTGCCTTCAGAGATCAGATCCAGCAGCGGCAGGCCGAGTCCCTTGAAATCATGGGCTATTTTTACCACCAGCCGCAGATTGGCTTTGATCAGGGTGGCGCGGGCTTCGTCATGCGCAAACACGTCTTTGCCGTGAATAGCGGCGGCAAGCTCGACTTCCTCTTTCTTGGTAACCAGGGATATCTGCCCGATATCCTGCATGTAAACCTTCATCGTGTCATTCTTGGAACCGCCGGTGGAACGGTTATTCAACGCATTCTGCCGTTCAATATCCTTTTCCTGCTTGGTCTGCGGTTTTTCATTCTTTTCCTGAGCACGGATCTCTTTTTTCCGGACTTTCGGTAATTGTTCGCGTCTGACCACACTCTGGGTTACAAGCTTGCTTTGAGCTTTGATATCAACTGCCGGTTTGACCGTTTTCACGGCTTTTTCCGGAGTTTTAGGTAAAGTATTAGTTTTCACAGGAATATTTTCTTTATTATGAGCTGAAGCCTTCACGGCTTTTTCCGGAGCTTTTGAAACAACAGGCGCCTTTTCAGCCTTCACTGCCGGTCTGGGAGTGGATTTAACGGCTTTTGCAGGCGCTTGCTTAGCAGCAGATTGCTTTTCAGGTCTGGCTTCTTTCTTCGGAGCCGGAACAGGTTTGACAACTTTTGCCGGCGCTTTTACGGAAACAGCTTTCTTAACCGGCTTTACTTCTTGTTTGGGAACTGAAACGGCTTTCGCCGGAACTTTTTTCGGAACTGGCTTGACAGATTTGGCTGGAACTTTGACAACCGGTTTAACCGGTTTCACTTTCTTTTTCTGCGATAAAACAGCTTTTACCGGAGCTTTGACAGGAACAGCTTTACTGACGACAGGCCTGACTGCTTTTTTAGGAACAGCAACAACTTTAACGGCTTTCGCCGGAGTTTTTTTAGACACGGATTTGACTGCTTTCGTAGAAACTTTTTGCGGAACAGCCTTTTTTACAGGCGGCGATGATTTTTTCGGAGCCGGAACTGCTTTTTTTACCACCGGCAACGCAGTTTTATTAACCAGCGATGCAACTTTTTTTACCGGCGCAGCTGCTTTTTTAGGAACCGGGATAACTTTTACAGCTTTTGCGGGAGTTTTCTGCTGGACTGTTCTGGCTTTCACTTTGACAGAAACAGCTTTAACAGCTGGCCTGGCTGCATTTTGGGGAGCAGCAACAACTTTAACGGCTTTCGCCGGAGCTTTTTTGGGCACTGGTTTGACAATCTTAGCAGAAACTTTTTGCGGCGCAGCCTTTTTTGCAGGCAGCGCGGCTTTTTTCGGAGTCGGCGCAGCCTTTACAACAGACTTTGATGATTTACCGGCTACAGCCTTTTTCTCGGTTTTAGAATCTTTTTTTGCTGCCATGTTTCACTTTTTAACGAATTCTGCTTATATTTTGCTTAAATTATTGCACTTATACAGAATCGCGTGTTGTCAAAGTTGATATTACAATATATTTATTAATAACAATTATAAAGTATATGACGACTTTATCCCGTCCTTCTTGCTGACAGAATATATTTCTGTCACAAAAAGGTTATATTACTCGATGAAGTGAAAAAAATCAAGTGCAATTATGTTAAAATGGCGTGAAAATATTAAAAAATGGTTCAGGGATTCAAGTGTCAGCAGCAATTTGATTTCCGACACCGACGAGGACACACTGGCCCCGCTTCTACTCAAGGAACGTCTGACATTCGGTAAAACTACAGTAATAGTGCTGCCGGTAATGAACCAGGCAGAGCACCTGGCGGCGGGAATTGCCGCCTGGAACCAGGAATTCAAGCTGGGATTCCAAAGCCTTTATCTGCCCGAAACCATGGAAGGCGGCAAGTACGTTCCGGAAAATGAAGCTGACCGCGCCAGGGCATTGTACGACTCGCTGAAATCAAAATATGACATTATTATCGGCAGCGCCGCCTCTTTTCTTGCCCCGGTGCCCGATCCGGAAACAGTTCTGGCCGCAGAAATCATCCTGCGCCCCGGCATGGAATATTCATTCACCGGCCTGCTGGAAAAACTGGTGGAACTCGATTACGATGACGAATTTGAAGTGAATGTAAAAGGCGAATTCTCGCGGCGCGGCGGCATTATTGACGTATTTTCACCGTCCTGCGACTATCCGGTGAGAATTGAATTCTGGGGCGATCAGATTGAGACTATGCGTAAATTCAGCCCCGACTCACAGCGTTCCGTCGGGGAAGTTGACGAATACAGGATCATCGGACGCACCGGGCTGGATATGGACAGCACCGGCGTGGACTTTTTCAATTATCTGGATAAGATATCAGCCGAACTCGTAGTGGTATTTCCTGACGAATGCCTGGAGCATCTGGAAAACTTTTCTTCGGAAGTTGAGCTGGAGCGATTTAAGTCGGTGCTCGACAAATATGCGCATGGCCGCCTGGTGCGGGTGCAGGACGTGACTCTGGATGCCGGACTCGAACATCAGCGGCGTTCCGATTGTTTCCCGGCAGTGGCGCATCTCAGGAAATCCATGCCGAAAGAAATTCGCGACGGCGGCATGGAAATACTGCGCAAATTAATCTCCGACCAGATCCGGCAGTGGCTTGATACCGGCTACACTGTGGCGCTGCTCGGTAACGACAAAGCCTCCTGCACCCACATTAAACGCTGGTGCAAACTGTACGATATAGATTCGGTGAAAGTGGAAATTGACATCGCCGGCATTGCCGAAGGCGTGATCTTCCCGCAGGCTAAAACGGTCTTCCTGGGCGAAAAAGAACTGTTCACTGCCAATCTGTTCAAACGCAAATCCTCATCGCTGCCGGGATCCAAGTCCCAGCCGGCTCCGGCAATCGCTGAAGAAGCGGCGGCGTTCGCCGACCTGGACGAAGGCGATTATGCCGTTCATCTCATTCACGGCATCGGAATTTTCCGGGGCTTCCGTGAAATTGACGCCAAAGGAGTGAAACGCGAAGTGATTGTGATGGAATACCAGGACAGCGCCATGCTGTATGTGCCGGTCTGGCAGGCGGGCATGGTGAGCCGTTATATCGGCTCACAGGCCACCGTGACGCTGCACAAGATCGGCGGCCGCAAGTGGGTAACCGCCAAAATCGAGGCGGTCAAAGCCGTCCGGGACTTTGCCGCCGACATGCTGCGGTTCCAGGCGGTCCGTAACTCCACCGAAGGCACGGTATTCCCCGAAGACGACCTGGAACAGCGGGTTTTTGAAGACGCATTCCCATACGAAGACACGGTTGACCAGAAACGCGCAGTAGTCGAGATCAAGGCCGACATGCACAAAACCCGTCCGATGGACAGATTGCTCTGCGGCGACGTCGGCTACGGCAAAACGGAAGTGGCGATCCGGGTGGCGTTCAAAGCCGTCATGGCCGGATATCAGGTTGCCATACTGGTTCCCACCACGGTGCTGGCGCAGCAGCATTATTACAGTTTTACCGAACGCTTCGCCCAATATCCGATTGTCATCGAAATGCTCAGCCGTTTCCGTTCTCCGGTAGAACAGAAGCAGATTATTGAAAAAATGCGCTCCGGCGGCATTGATATCATCATCGGTACCCATCGCCTGATTCAGGAGGATGTGGGGTTTGCCAAACTCGGACTGGTCATTATTGACGAGGAACAGCGTTTCGGAGTCAAGCACAAGGAACGGCTGAAGCACTTCCGCACCGCCGTGGATGTATTGACCATGTCGGCCACGCCGATTCCGCGAACATTGTATATGGCCATGACCGGCGCCAGGGACCTGAGCACCATCATGACCGCTCCGGGCCTGCGCCTGCCGATCCAGACCATTGTTTCCCATTATGATGAAAAGTTTGTCGTTGAATCCATCCGCAAGGAAATCAAGCGCGGCGGCCAGGTTTTCTATATCCACAACCGGATCAAGACGATCCAGGAAACCGCCGACAATCTCAAACGGCTACTGCCGGAAGTCAAGTTCGCGGTCGGACACGGACAGATGGATGAGGAGGAACTGGAACTGGCCATGACCAGATTCCTGTCGGGTAAAATAGACGTCCTGGTCTGCACCACCATCATCGAGTCCGGACTGGATATTCCCAATGCCAATACAATCATTATAGAACGCGCTGACCGCTTCGGGCTGGCTGAACTCTATCAGTTGCGCGGCCGGGTGGGACGCTGGAACCGCCAGGCATACGCCTATCTGCTGCTGCCGCAGGAGCAGGTGATCACATCCGACGCCCGGAAACGCATCTCCGCCATCCGTCGCTATACCCATCTGGGTGCGGGCTTCAGACTGGCCTTGCGCGACCTGGAAATACGCGGAGCCGGCAATCTGCTGGGCGCGGAGCAGAGCGGACATATCAACACCATCGGCTTTGACCTTTACTGCCAGCTGCTGCGCTCGGAGGTGTCCAGAATGAGCGGCGGCGAAGATGAATTTCTGCCCACGGTTGACGTCGCCATTGAATTTGTGGACTTTGCCCATGAAGCGCCGGAAGGGCATCTGGCCGCCGGCTTCCCCCCTGAATATATCGTGGCGGAACGGCTGCGGATGGAAGCCTACCGCCGCCTGGGTTCGTTTACCCATCCCGAAGATCTGACAGGATTCGCCGACGAACTCGAAGACCGTTTCGGCAGTCTGCCGGAGCCGGCCAAAAATATGTTTAAAGTAGTCGAAGTCAAAATCCATGCCGCCCGCGCCGGATATTCATCGGTCTCGGTGGCCGATAATAAAGTATATTTCAAAGGCGATGCCGGCATCTACCGCCGCAACGGCATGATTCCGGTTATCAATCCCGCCAATTCGCCGAAATTTAAACTGGACAATCTGCTGGAAATTGCCCGTCTGGTCCGTCCGGTTGAATCCTGACCGCAATATTTCGGACAGATAGGACGACTGGGAAACAGCCGTCCGTCACGGACGGCGCTGCAACGAAACGACTTCCGTCCCATAAGGCCTAAGTCCCATTCCCCAAAATCATCTGTTGGTTTTCAGCCATCTTGAGAATGCTGCGGGACTGGAGAAACCAAGCTGCTCGGATATTTGTTTCTTGTTTTTGCCTGCTGTCGAAAGCATCCGGAATTTTTCCTGACGGCATGAGTTGATAAATACCAGAACCGGACTGCCGGTAATTTCTTTGAACACTTTGGCAAAATGAAACCGGCTGTATCCGGCGATATAGGCCAACCGGTCAATATCAAGATTCCTGCCGCCGGTTTCCCGGATATGTCCGACAATGGCGTTGATCACGGTTTGATGATGCAGTTCAGTCGGCTTATCCTCCACGCCCAGCGACTTATTGTAACCGGCCTTGCATAATTCCAGCAGCAGTCCGGCAAAGGCATGTTTGACCAGTATGCTTAAAAAATTTTTATCCAGCGGCTCATCAGCCGTCAGTTCATCCCAGGCATTGATAAACGCCAGTCCAGCATGGTTGTAACTGCTGAAAGTATAGTTGAACTCATTATTGCCCTGGCCCCGGCGGGTTGTCCTGCCGCAGGGCGTACTGGTAAAAATGGTCTTATTGGCGATCCTGAACCACAGATGTCTGACGTCGCCGCCGGAAGGCGGATAGTAGTAATCATGCTCTTCATTCGCATCCAGCAGGAATATGGTTCCCGGCCGGCTTTGATAAGTAACGCCTTCAAGCGTAAAATAACTGATGCCGGACAACACCATCATCACTTCCCGATGCTGGTGAGATTCGCTGTTTCGGGTAATCCATTCCAAGTATTCCTTATCAGGTCTGGCTGGCGGAAGTTCTGAATTTGCGGAAGATACTAAATGCCATTTTGAGCATGATAAAAGTACAGGCAGATCATCTTCACTGAAATATGCGTTTTTCACGGCAATTCCTCAATTATAACAAGAAGTGTTAATTTTTAGCACTAAATAATAATTGACGAAAAGCAATAAGTCAAGTGTGCAATATAATTATATTCTACAAGGGTGAATTTTTAAAAATAGACGAGCAATATTGCGGATTGGATTTTTTCGATCCGACTATGTTAAATTTTCAGCCGTGCAGAGTATAATTCCTGAATTATTTCCTTTTTAGAGATATATGCTGGAATGAAAAGCTTGCCAGACCGACATATTCCGGCAATTGTTTTGACAAAATTTGACAATAACAAAGACATGAATTGAAAAATGATTGACAAAATACTTTTCACCATTTAACATAATAACAATGATGAAACTTAGTAACGGAGTTTGGTCAATGGAAACATCGGGAATATTAAAACAGCATATTTCGATCAATGAGATTGCCGAGGCAAATGAAGTTTCGCTTTCCACAGTATACCGTGTCATGCGCGGAGCGGAAAAGAATCGCAACCCCCGTCACCTCCGGGTTCGCGCGATGCTGGCCAATGCGGGTTATCTTCCGGGCAGCAAACAGATTTTCAGTCCGCTGCTGCTGGTGGCGCTGCCGGGGTTGTCTTCGCATAGTTTTGCATTAATCAATTTTATTCGGAACATTTGCGCGAAGAACGGGATTGAACTGATTCTTTCCCTGTTCAACACCTATGAACAGGAACTGCGCAGCCGTCCGATTTCCGGTATCATCTCACTGGCAGAAATTGATAGTCCGTCTGATGTTCCATGCGTGTATCTGAATATTCGCGATATAACCGGCAAACATTCATCGGTTTGTGTCAATCATTTTCAAAATATTTTGAATATCTTCACCTATGTAAAAAGCCTTGGCTTCCGCCGGATCGGCTACTTTAGCGACTATCAGCAATTAAGCCGGCAGCGATATCTCAAGTGCGGTCTGATTTCCCTGCCGATGCTGTATGAACTCAGCAATCTGGAATTTAACCAGGAGCTGATTTACGACGAACAACTTTCTCCAGAAACTCACCATGCGGCCTGTCATCGTGCCGCCGAATACTTTGCCCGTTTGAAGCCGCGCCCCGAGGCTGTAATCATGCACGGCGACATTTACGCCCCCAGTTTTATCCAGGCGATTCAGGAACTCGGGGTCCGGGTGCCGGAGGAAATCTGCGTGGCAGCGGTTGACGACTCCGCGAAATATCCGCTGCCGCATGATTCGACCGATGATCCGCTTGTTATTCAATTGTCCACTGAAATCAGCAGGAGTAAAAATATCTCCATCATCCATGCCGTCTCTCCATTGCGGGAAATGGCTGAAGCAGCCGTTGATCTGCTCAAGGAACATATCAGGGATCCGGGCTTCGGAGCACGGCAGGTAACTATCGAACCCGGTATCAGCAATCCATCTCTTACAAATAATCAGGCATCAAAATTAAACTGAAAAGGAGAAAAAAATGATCAAGCAACTCAACCTCCGGCCGGGAAGCGGAAAAATGACAGGTGAGTCGAATTTTACACTCATAGAATTGCTGGTGGTGATCGCGATCATCGCAATTTTGGCCTCAATGCTGCTGCCGGCGCTCAACAAAGCCCGCAACCGGGCACAAACCGCCAATTGCAATAGTAAAATCAAGCAGTTGGGAACTGCTAACAGTATGTACATGAGCAGTTACGATGACTATGTGCCGCCGATAACTCAAATCATGGGCGCCTTAACTGCATCCTGGCCGCTGATCCTGGCCGCCGACCAGAATCTGGGCGGGAAAAACTTTGCCTGTCCCGCGATGCTGCAGGATCTCGCGTCCGGGGTCAAGCTTGACACCCTCAACTCCGGCTGGGCTAAAAAGGTCGTAGCAAACAAGACCGCGGACCAGTCCCTGGACTACGGGCACTATGGACGAAGCGCAATGCTGTACCATGCCGCTTACGGCATCGGCGGCAAAATGAGCCGGGCCAAATATCCATCGCGTCTGCTGATGATGGCCGACGGTTATAGTCAGTCCGTAAAAGACCGCGGTTATTTTAACATGGCCAATGGATTCGTCACCACCGGTTTCAGTTCCATGATCGACGGACGCCACGACGCCACTTGCAATGTTCTGTTTGCTGACGGACATACCGAAAATCTTAAAGTCGGGACCAAATTGAATCGTTACCAATACACCACCACCAATAATCCTTATCTGACTCCTCCTATGAGGTCTTTTGTCAAGTCTGATTCGCTATTTTTCCTGTTT
>JBAWXM010000202.1:0-9141 GCA_037144075.1 Lentisphaerota bacterium
ATTTTCCGCTGGGCTTCATGAACTAAAATTTCAATTTTCAGGAAAACTTCAGTTGATATATAATCATAATACATAATATTAATAAATAATTGATGGTTGTGAGATGGCAGTCGGAACAACATACATATATGAAGAGATAAAGAATTTGATACTTAGTTTCAACGGTATAACCCGCAAGGAAATTTCCGATAAGTTGGGTTTAGACATCAGGACTGTTGCGTCTCATGCCGATAAACTGGTGGATTCAGGCTTAATCAGGATGGAATTCGGCAATACTGGCAAACAGGGCCGTCCGATGTGGTTTTATTACAAGAATACAAACGATAAGTATTATCTTGGAGTTATGCTGGAAATTGATCATATCAGTTATGCGCTGATTTGTTATCCAGGCAGGAACATTGTCAAGTCTGATTATGTCCGGATTCCGCTGGAATCCAAATCCAGACGTGCCGGCTGGAGTAGCATTATGAATGTTCTTGGAGAATTTATGAAAGAACATCGTTCTTTGAATATTTGCGGGATTGGTTTTTGCATTTCGCGCTGGCTGCAGCCGCCGCTGTTTGGTCTGAACGCCTATCAGGAAGATTTTATCGAAGCGATCAAGCGGGAGTTTTCGATTGATGCTTACAGCAGCACGGCCGTTTCCGCGTATACTTTCAAGGTGCAGGAATTATTTCCGGAGACGAGACGGCTGGTCGTCCTGCATCTCGGTTACATCCTTGAGCTAGGAATGGTGCTTGAAGGTGAAGTTCCGAAGAATATAATTGATATAGAATATCAGTTCTCTCATATCCAGGTGGATACTGAGGGGGAGAGATGTTATTGTGGAAAACGCGGATGTATTGAGAGCTATGTAACTAAAGGCGCGATCAAGGATAGGCTTGAAGCACTGGGCATGCCTATGGAATTCGTCAAGTTCCGGCAGCAGTTGGAACGGCATGACACCAATTTATTGCCTTTCGCGGAAAAGGTCAGCAATTTATTGGGAGTCGCGGTTAAGCATCTGGTTGACCAGTATAAACTGGATTGTGTTATACTCAAAGACTGTCCGCGTATTTTCTGTGATTATATGCGGCAGGGATACTTGAAGGCAGGCGGAAAGCCTGATGTTTTTATGGAATCAATTTATTTATACGAAAATGATTTGCTGGTTGGAACAGCGGCAATGGCCGCCGGAACACGCTTGGAGGTGGCGTCGTCGGTATTGACCCAGTCGGCATGGAAAGAGTAAAATTAATTAACAAGATAAGGAGAAATGGAAATAGACATGTTTTTTTACCGTCAATTATGAAAATATGGATTATCTAAAAAAACATAAAAAAGGAGAATCAGGAAATGAGACAAAAAAAAAGTTTTTTTACACTTATAGAATTGCTTGTAGTGATAACTATCATAGCTATTCTAGCAGCAATGTTATTGCCGGCCCTTGCAAGAGCGAGAGAAACAGCCAAGGCTAGTTCGTGTCAAAGTAATTTGAAGCAGATGGTGATGGTGATTGGTAATTATATCAGTGATTACAACGATTTTATTCCGCCTTTAACTAGTTATAGCAGTAGTGGCGCTACAGTCTACTATCCACAATACCTTTCAACGTTATATACTAAAATCAAGGGAGGCCAGATAAAATCAATAATGGTCTGTCCTGCAAATTCACCGAATTCTCAGGGAGGATATTATTATTCATATGGGAAGAATGATTACGCCAGTTATGATGTTACCCGTCCTGCGGGGATTCCTAGCGTGGGGAAAATTGGCAGTATTAAGTTTACCTCTTCCATGCTAATTTTTATGGACAGTTTCAATAGCACTAAAGTTAATAATATTACATCTGTCACAGGAACTCCGTTTTACAGTGTATATCCATATGGAGCCGGAGGTTACAGCATGGATAAGGCGATGCATCCATCCATTAAGAACAATGCGGCGTTTCTTGACGGACATACAGGAACGGTGAAATGGCCGTCTCTAGGTTACAATGAAACTGGTGGTTTTAGTATGTGGTTTGGCATTAACAAACCATGATAAACATTATTCCGCATATTTTTTATTCAGTTGGGTTCAATGCCTCGCCTTTGGGGGCGGCTTTAGTCTTTAGTTTGGCTTTAATTTTTGAATCTCCGGCCCCCGCAGTGCGTGGAAGTCCGTTCGTAATACCCCTATGTTTTGAATCGTGTAGTGCTAGTGTCAAAGTAAAAAAACGTTCAGAGTGGGGGCTTTTGAAAATTGCGGCCCAAAGATGGGGGACGGACGCAATTTTTTAGTGGTACTTTTTAGTTTTGCATGGCATAGCCAAAGATTTTTACCCCGCTCCAAGGACGGGGTTTTTCAGGATAGAATAAATGTAAAACCAGTAAATCGTTGTCGGTTCACGAATTCAGGCTCCGGGCTTGTTGGAAGTCTTTGACTCTCGATAGGCACAAAAATGTTTACAAGTATATGTTCACAGATTCTGGAATTGCTGTTTTTTAGTAAAAGTTTTCTTGATAATTAAGGATAAAATGTTAAAATTAAGCAAAAAAATTATTATTATTGGATTATCGGCTGGATTATTCTGGTCTCTGACGGCGGAGAATGCCGGGAATAAGCTGAGTAATCAATCTCAGATTCAATCCGCAACTTGTTCAAGGATTTCACCCATTCCCGGGGTGAAGCGCATTCCCGCCGCCATTCCTGAAGGGTTTAAGGAGTTGCCATATATTGAGTCTAGCAAACTTCCAGAGTTTCTACCTGTAGAAAACAGCCGCGGTTTCATGTTCTTCAACCGCTCTATTACACAAGCTGTGTATCGGAATTCGATCCCATTGGAAAGCGAGCGTATTAGCAGTGTTGCCGCTTTTGCCACACCGGGAGAAATAGAGCCATTGACCTTCAGTATATATCCATTGCGTGATATTCAAAATATGAAAATCAATGTTTCTGAATTGCGATGCGGCAATAAAGTGATTCCCCTCGAAAATTTAGACCTTCGCCTAGTGACGGAATGGCCGATCCGTTATCCTATGTATAACACTAAAAACACGTTTCGCTGGCTTCCTGAACTGCTTGAGCAGGTCACCTCCAATTCATTTAAACGTGGCGAGTGTCAACGTTACTGGCTAAAGGTGAAGGTGCCTGTTGATGCCAGGCAAGGTTTATATACCGGCTGCCTCAGCATTACCGATAATGCGGGGGAAAAAAGAACTCAATTGCCCATCGGTTTTAGAGTGCTTGGTTATGCTCTGCAAAGTGATCCGGCAAAAAGGTACTCTGCATACTTTCATCTGAATAAAAATGTTTTTTATGGCACAACAGGCGAGACATTAAATAAATTCATGAGAAATGAATTTATAGCCATGCAGGAATATGGACTTAACTTATTTCCGGTAATCCCGCTTAGTTCAGAGCATGGGAAAGGCAAGGATTTGGAAATATCGATCCGCTGGCCAGGACTTCAGGCGGTGGACATGATGATTAAAATGGGCTTCAAGGGGCCTATTCCCATTGAGGGCGGAATTGTGGGATTTTACAAAAAGCATGTTCCAAATGGTAAAATTAATGGACATTGGATAGTAAGTAAATTGCCTGAAAACGATGAAATGTTTAACGAAATTGAAAGGGCATTCCGTAAATTCAGGTTGGAATGCGAGGCGAAAAAGTGGCCGGAACTAATCTGCTGCCCGCTTGACGAAGTTGATGCATCCTGTGCGACATTTTCAGCCAAAATTTATGCGGCGATTCGCAGGGCCGGGATTAAAACCTATATTACCAAAGATCCAACTGCGCTTGATGCTGCCGAATACCGCAAATATGATGCAATAGATGTTTGGTGTTCTCAGCCCTTTTCGATGTCCTATAATCAAGTTACATCTGAATAAGCGATATAGTTACTGGTCTTATCCCAACCACATTGCCGGAGAAATCAAAGACAGGGTAACTATGCAGAAAGGGGGGCGCATGACATACGGTTTTGGCTTTTGGCGCAGCGGGTATCAGGCGTTAATCCCTTGGAATTGGCGCTGGATAACTTATTGCGATGATCACTTTGACTATTTGCGTGATCCTAGCTGTTCCGGTTGTGGAAACCGCCTGGATGAAAATGGCAATGTTATTCCGGCAATTTATTGGGAATGTTTCCGTGAGGGCGTGGATGATTATCGTTATTTGTATACTCTTGAGCAAGTAACGATTGCACGTCAAAATAATAGCGACTCCCGATGCCAGGCCTTAGTCCGCGAGAGTAAAGCGCTGGTTCAACAAATTTGGGATTCAATTACTCCTCAAGAAAAATATTTATTCTCCAATATGTGGGTAGATGAGGAGTTTAATGCGGTACGCTGGCGGATTGCCGTTCTTACAGGAGAGCTGTTGAAATTTCCTGCCGCCAGTCAAGAGATAGCCCCGTCAGTCATAGCGGATACATCAAAAAGGATTACGGTGCAAGCAGATGTTTTTGAATGGTTAAAGGAGAATGGAGTTATTGAGAAACACAATTTAGGTGAAAATAATTTTGCTAAATGGCGGACGGTAGATAAGGAAGCGACGGCTAAAATTGTTAACTCAAATGAGAAACTTCCAAATCGTCCAATTCTTCAAGTCAATTTTAAAGTGGATTACAAAATTGACGGCAGCGATGAATTTAATGGGAAATATCCGATTGGCTGGCCTGCCATCCAGCGAGTGTTTGCTGTCAATGAAGTTGAACTGAATAATTATGATTATTTAGTTTTCAATGTGAAAATTGATTCCGACAGAGATGAAGTTGCCGATGACCATACACCAGTAATTATAACTTTGAGCAGTCATGAGAGTGCGCGTTGTGATATACAGCTTGATCTGGGGGGGATACAGAGAAAATGGCTGCCTGTGCGAATTTCAATTCGTGATTTTATAAAAAAATCGAACAATGACATTAATGCTTGGAAATATCTTAAAGCATTGCGCTTTGCCATTGCCGAATCATCTTATAAAGATGGTACTAATATCAGTTTTGAGTTTGATGATATAGCGTTATTCAAAGTAAAATATCCAATTATTGAAACCATTGAATGTGCTAATAATCTGCTGTTGCCAGCCGAGCATCTGAAGTTTAGCGTAAGCTGTATGGGCATAACCAATCTTTCAATAAATAAAGAGTATTTTTTGAGAGCCGATTTAAAAGATAAAAACGGTAATATTTTCATCACAAAATCGCTTGCCTTAAGTAATAGTAATTGTCTAACCTTAAACATAATTGGAATTCTGCCTGGTTCTTATCTTTTGGATGTTGCAATTATTGACCGTGATAATAACGTATTGTCGCTTAAAACACATAATATTAACGCAATTAATGGTTTTCTTGAAGACAATAAAAAGTAGATACTGTCTGTACTATCGCTAAAAGCTCACTGCGCTTACTGGTGGTATGTCATTGCTACCGTGAAAATGAGAATACAATCAGGATTATATCGGCAAGGAAAGCAACCAGAAACGAAGCCAGGCAATACAAGGATTTACAGCAATGAAAAAAGAGTACGATTTCAGCAAATCAATCAAGAATCCTTATGTCGCAAAATTGAAGAAGCAGGTTACTATCCGGTTGGAAGCGGAAACGGTTGAGTATTTCAAAATACTCTCAAAGGAAACCGGCACCCCGTACCAGACTTTAATTAATTCATATTTGACCGATTGCGCAAAGCGTCACATCAAACCCCATTTACGGTGGGCTTAAGCTTAAAGACACGATACAATGCAAATGATGCAAGTAAAATTGTTATGTCTGGTGATTGCCTTAATGACTTCAAGCGTAACATTCGGTGCAAATGACATCCCGGAAAAACAATTGCTGCAATATAAATATGTTATTCTTATTCAGGAAAAATCCTTGGATTCAGAACGAGTTCGTAAGATTTATTACATTGAGAATAAATTAGAAATGCAGAAAACGGTAAATTGGCTAAAAGAATATTATCCCGACCGTAATGCGCTAGATAAGCACATGAGAGCAATAATGGCATGTTGCTATATTGTTTTTAGAGACGAATTATATACAAGTAATGCTGATACATCTTATAGAGATGGTGAAATTTTTTTTGGTATGTATATGAATTTCGACATTGATGGAAAAATATATTTTACCAAAGAACAATTGATGCCGTTGTATAAAATGTTTGAGGAGAAAGGAACTCCGCTTAAATTTGATGATACTCCTAAAACTTCAGACAAATGACCGGCTGCGTTTTTTAGAGCTGCCAGTTCGTTTATCCTTTGCTCTGACATAAATTTATTCTGTTGTCTTGACAATTTAGTTCAGACGCTGTATTTTGAAGCAGTCGGTTCAAGGGGAACAATATTCAGCAGGGGGGATTTGATGAATTTTATCGCAAGATTTATTGTTTTTGCAGTACTGTGTCTAGTATGTGTGTTTGACGCAAAAGCCGTGGCGCTGCCGGAGACTTCGTTTGAAGAGGTTACGGACAAGCTGGATAAGAACGGCACCATGTATATCTATTTTTCACCTGATTCAAGCTTTAAGCTCATCTCCGAACATTTCAAATTATTCAGGAAGATGCTTGCCGATAAAGAGGACATCAAGCCGGATGATAAAAAGGCTGCCGATGATCTTTTTGAGTTTGTTTCCATACTGACCGACAGCAGCGGCGTGCCGTCAATTGACGGTATCGGCCTGAGTTCGGTTCAGACCGGCAAAAAGATGTTTCGCGGACGGTTGTATTTTCATAAGAAAGAGGAATCCGAGCCTGGTATGATATGGTCGGTGTTGAATGAATATCCGCAGACGTTTTATCTTACCGATGTCATGCCGGCGGATACGGTTTATGCCGCCGGCTGGTTTTTCCAGCCGAGGATATTCTGGAAATGGCTGGAAGATGCCGCCATGCAGTCGAAATCTGAAAAAGTGCAGCAAGTCCTGAGTTCGATTAAGAAATCATTTGAAACTAAGGATATTTCCTGGGAATCTTTCCTTGAGAGTTTTGAAGGCGAATTTGATTTTATACTGATCGCCGACAGCCGCAGGAAACATCCGGTAAGGTTCGGCGTGAAGGCTGTTGATATGGAGCAGTTCGATTTCGCTATAGTTTGCGGAGTGAAAGATGATACGGTTTTCAAATCACTTAGAAGAGGACTGAATCAAGTTCAACCGCCGGTGGGCGGCGCGGAGAATCCCTGGCGGCTTCAAATTCCATTTTCAAACCCTGAGCTGCCATGGCTGAAACCGGTTATTGTCCAGGAAGGCAACCGGCTGTTTCTGGCGTCCAATATTGAAACGGTGGAACGCCTGCTGAAGCCGTCCGACAAAGATCTGCTGAAGAATACGGAGGAGTTTAAGCTGCTGGCGGACAATATTCCGGTGAAAGGTAATTCCTTTGAATATCTCAGCGCCCGTCTGGTGAAAATATTGATTACCGCTTTTAAACAGGCCAATGAATCGCCGTCCCGGCGCGAGTTTGCGGAATCCATTGAGAATAATTTTGCGGTTGGATTTCTGGGAGTATGTCAGGTTACCGAGAGCGGCTTCATTTCAACATTCAATGTCACCGCCGATCCGGCGGCCATGATGGCGGCGAAAACCGTCCTGCTGCCTGCCGCATTAAATGCCGGGATGGTGTTTCCAATGTTCAATGATATTCTCGAAAGGAACCGCCGCGATGCCTGCGCCGCAAATCTGAAAGAACTTGGCTTCGTGCTGAAAATGTACGCGATGAACAATCAGGACCGCTTCCCGGAAGCAGGCGGCGCGAAAATGGTAGATGAACTGCTGCAGAAAGGCTTGATTAAAGACCGCGCCAAATTCAACTGTCCATCCGGCCGGCCGTATGCCTATATCAGCGGATACATGGAGACTTCCAATAAAGATATTCCACTGCTTTTCGACTTTCCCGGAAATCATGGCGGCACTTTCATCAATGTATATTTTCTTGACGGCAGAGTGCAGGGGTACGAAATGCACACCAGTAGCTGTGTTGAATTAATTAATTTCCTGCACCGGCAGTTTAATTATCCGCCGGAATTGTATAAGCAGCTGCTGGAAAAAGCGGCGCAACTGGATGCCGGGAAATAGTATTGAATCAGAATTCAGAATTCAGGAGTCAGAATAAATCCGGATTTCAGTTCGAATTTCATTCTAAATTCCAGATTCTAAATTCCAGATTCTAAATTCTGTCCACTTACAGCATTGCTGACGCTGATTCCCATTCCGGCTCCTGGCATAGTTCCCAGCGCAGAATTACGATTCCATTGCTGTTTTCAGTAACCGGGGCGGCGTTTGAACGTCTCACTCCGGGAACCCACAGGATATCGCCGTCTGGAATTCTGACAACCGGCAGATTATCTTTCTGCACTGCGGAAAGCTTGCGGTCGGTAATCAGCTTTTTAAGTTTAGCCGGCGACTCCGAGCCGAATGGCGTCATCCGGTCGCCATCGCGCCGGTCTGTTACATTCAGGATGTCGGGAATACCGGAGGCGTCGAACACCGCGGTATCCAGATCAACTGATTCATCACAGTATTTCTGCTTTTCATCCGGACTGACGGTTTGGGCGGTAAGTCTGCCCTGCTTGAAATCAAGCGCGCATTTCGTCCAGTGCCATGGAATTTCAAATACAGTATCCTGCTTCAGATCGCGGTTGCTGATGACCGAGCAGTCGCTGCCGGAAATGCGGATGGCGATTTCGGAATTTACCGGAATCAGCGTTGTTTCTCCCTGAAATTTTCGCACTGCTTCGTTGAAGCGCATGCCCAGGCAGGAATCAGGAATCATGTCCCTGCCGCATTTTTCCGAAAGCCACAGCCGCAGCACCCGGTGGGAGACTGCCGGATGCAGCGACGTCCAGAAGGCCAGCGGAGCGTAGGCGCTGCCGCGGATTATTTTGAAACTCTCCATTGCCGCCTGTTCAATGAAATCAGCGTCCATCTGGATGGTTTCAGCCGCCAGCAGCAAGCCTTTCTCCGCATGAGGAAGCTGGTTTTTTATCAGCGGAATGATTTCATGGCGAAAGAAGTTCCTGGCAATGGTGCTGTCTGAATTAGAACTGTCGGTGCGCCAGTCGCAGATTTCATTTTCCCACAGATAAGTGGTCAGTTCATCCTTGTGATAGTGGAGCAGGGGGCGGATCAGGGTGATGCCGTGGATAATGCCGCGACTGCGCATGGCGGTCAGTCCGGAGATA
>JBAWXM010000203.1:0-9117 GCA_037144075.1 Lentisphaerota bacterium
TTCAATGGCTTCGCCCCATGACCCAAAAGTCCGTTCCGCCGCCGCGTAAACATCTTGATAGTTGGTGCTATAGTAATGCGAGTTCAGCGGCTCTTTATCTAAACGGCTCAGAATGTGCTGCTGAATCATCTCCGGAAACCATATCTGCTTGAACATCTTTTCTCCTCATCTCTTTCACTTGCTTAACTTTAACTGAAAAACAAAACTTGATAAAATGGTTCTTTTTCGGCAAAAAGCAAGGGCCAGTTAATTCATTATTTATGCTTTGTGCTTGCATTAAATAGTTTTACGGCTAATTTTATTCAATCTGCCAGCTCAAACGGAGCGGGCAACAACAAATATAAAGGAGAAAAGTAAAATGAAGCATTCATTCTACGATGTTAAGGCGAAGGCAAAAGTTCAAGCGGATGTAACCAAGAAAGTTACTTTCGGAGCAAAGGGCAATGAAAGATATGCCTTCCAGGCTGTGACCAAAGACGGCCGCAACCTGACCGCATTTGTCAGCAAAGCCGATTGGACTGCTGCCAAGATCTGACGATCCGATACAGTACTATTTCAGCTCCAGCAGGCGCAGATTTGTGCCGCTGGAGTTTTTCTTTATGCATCAGTCCGCCACAATAGAAGCTGAACTGTTTTTCCTGAATTAGTCAACTCTTTTGTTTGTTTTCAGCCGGTTTCCGTTGTATGTTTTGCTTTCACCAAAGTAATATCACAGCAGGGGTTAATTTATAATGGCAGAGAAAATCACGCTTCAGCAGTTGGAATCTTACCTGTGGGGGGCTGCGGATATTCTCCGGGGCAATATGGACGCCTCGGAATATAAAGACTTTATCTTCGGCATATTGTTCCTGCGCCGCCTCTACGATGCGTTCGATGAAGAGCAGGAGCGCATTACCGCTTACTACCGCCAGCAGGGCATGGGCGAAGCTGAAGCCAAAGCGATGGCAGAGGATGAAGACGAATTCTCCCGCACGTTCTATATACCGGAGAAAGCCCGCTGGTCATATCTGAAGAATCTGAAACACGACATCGGCGCGGAACTGAATAAGGCGACCGAAGCCATTGAAGAACACAACAAGGGACTGGAAGGCGTACTGGTCTCCATCGACTTCAACAATAAGTCCAAGCTGCCCGATAACAAACTGCAAAACCTGCTGAGCCACTTTTCCAAGTACCGGCTGCGCACTGACGACTTCGACCGGCCCGATCTGCTGGGCGCGGCTTATGAATATCTGATTAAACAGTTTGCCGACTCTGCCGGCAAAAAGGGCGGCGAGTTCTATACCCCCGCCGAAGTGGTCCGGCTGATTGTCGAACTGCTGAAGCCTGCCGAAAAGATGCGCGTGTACGATCCCACCTGCGGTTCCGGCGGCATGCTCATCCAGTGCAAGACCTATATCGCGGAACATGGTGGCAACGCCACCGACGTGTCCTTATACGGGCAGGAGATGAACCAGTCCACTTGGGCAATCTGCAAGATGAATCTGTTCCTGCACGGCGTGCTCGATGCCAATATTGCCCGTGGTGATACCATCCGTAATCCGAAGTTGTTACAGGACGGTTTGCTGATGACGTTCGACCGGGTCATAGCCAATCCGCCGTTCTCGCTGGCGAACTGGGGCCGGGAGGAAGCGGAGCATGACGGCTTCGGACGGTTCAAGTATGGCCTGCCGCCGAAGGGCCAGGGCGACCTGGCGTTCGTCCAGCACATGATCGCCAGTCTGAACACCGAGGGCAAACTGGGCGTGGTCATGCCGCACGGCGTGTTGTTCCGGGGCTCGGCGGAGCGGGAAATTCGCAAAGGCATCATTCAGGACGATCTGCTGGAGGCGGTGATCGGACTGCCTGCCGGGTTATTCTACGGCACCGGCATTCCGGCCTGCATCCTTATTATCAATCGCAACAAGCCTGCCGGACGCAGAGGCAAGGTTATCTTCATCAACGGCGAACTGGATTACGAGGAAGGCAAGAACCAGAACAATCTCAGGACGGAGGATATTGCGAAGATCGTCAATGCCTTCGACGCTTATGCCGATGCCAGGCGTTATGCCAGGGTGGCGGACGTGGCGGAGATCGCCGAGAATGATTACAATCTGAATATCCGGCGCTATGCCGACACCAGCACCCCGCCGGAAACATTCGATGTCAAGGCCGTCCTGAACGGCGGCATTCCGGTCGCTGAAACCAACGAAGACTATATTCAGGAAGCTCTGCAAGGCTGCGATTTAAGCGGCGTGCTGGTCCGCCGGGATGCCGAGTACTTTGATTTCCGTCCGGAGCTGACCGACAAAGCGGACATTGCCGGATATGCCGCAGGCCTGCCGTCCGGCGCGGTCGCCCAGCTTGAACGCTGGTGGGACAAGTACAAAGTCACGTTCAAGGACATCGAAGCCGAACTGGTTGCCGCCGACCAGGAGCTTGACGCTTATCTCAAGGAGCTGGGGTATGAATAGGAAAATTCTTAATTCAATATGCAGGAGTACAGTCGGCAGTGTAAATTACTTGATAAATTGTTCTGGTGCCGCCGAAGTCTATTCTGAAGCAATTTCAAAGATGGTGAAAGCTCAAGGCTTCAATGTTAAGCGTGTGCATCTCATGGATGAAATCAATGGTGCCGCAGGGGATAGCAACAGAATTGATTTTAAACTTAGCAAGAAAGACGAGAATCTTTTTATTGTAATTAAGCGGGCAATAGGGCAAGTTGATTTATGTGCCGATATTAAGGCATTACTCAGCATCTCAGAACTGGAAACGGGTGCAGGCATCATTATCTTATTCGGTATAACAACCAGGGAACATAAATTCTATTTTTCAAAAGAAACTGAAGAAAAATATAGCGTTGCGGCTAAAGGTGATATTGTAACGATAGATACAGGAAACGCATATTCTGTCCAATGGTTTAAATTTAAAAATAAATCTGGAGCCGTGGTATGAGTAAGCATGTTCCGGCAGGATGGCAGGTAAAACCATTAGAGAAACTAGCGTCAACCAGAACAGGGAAAATGAATCCACTTGTTGATGATAAGATCAAATATATTGGATTGGAGCACATTGATAACGGGGCAATAACTATTAATGGATATATGTGGTCAGATGCAACTGCCAGCCTGAATTCACTTTTTAAGAAAGATGATATTCTTTTTGGGAAGTTACGCCCGTATCTGAGGAAATGTATACAGATAGGATTTGATGGTTGCTGCTCCGGAGAACTGTTAGTACTCAAGGCAAATTGCGAAAGCACTAATCAGAATTATTTAAAATGTGTTTTGCAGTCTGATCCTATATATACTTTCTGTGATGAACTTTCTGCCGGAACAAAAATGCCCCGTGTTTCATGGGGGGATTTGAAAGAATTTGAAGTAGTACTTCCCCCGCTCCCAGAGCAGCGGAAGATCGCGGCTGTCCTGAGTTCTGCCGACCGGAGCATCGTCGCGACGGAAAAGCTGATTGCCAAGCTTGCCGATCTGAAGAAAGCCCTGATGCAGCAGCTCCTGACCAAAGGCATCGGTCACACCGAATTCAAACCTTCCCCGCTCGGCCCGATACCGAAGAGCTGGGAGGTGAAGTTGTTAAGTGATGTTATATCCAAGATTATTGATTGCGAACATAAAACGGCTCCATTCATTGATAACGGCAAGTATTTTGTTGTTAGAACCAACAGCATTAAGGACGGACAAATTATATTTGAAGATGCAAAATATACCCATGAAGAAGCTTTTCGAGAATGGACTCAAAGAGAGATTCCTCAACCAGGCGATGTTCTTTTTACGCGAGAAGCACCAGCAGGTGAAGCTGCACTTGTACCTGAAAAACTACCACTATGTTTAGGACAACGAATGGTTTTACTGAAATTCAATCAAGATGTAAATAGCGCTTTCTTTGTTTATTCTCTCTATGGATCAGAGATGAGAAAATGCTTGAACGATATGTTGATAGGGACCACGGTGAGTCGAATAAACATGGCAGATATAAAGCTTATTAACTGTCTTATTCCCCCCATTGATGAACAGCGTAAGATCGCTGATATTCTGAATGGCGTAGACCGCAAGCTGTCGGCGGCAAAGGTGAAACTCGCCAAAGCCAAAGACCTGAAGCAGGGCCTGATGAACGACCTCTTAACCGGCAAAGTCAGGGTGAGTTCATGAGCTTGTTGACAAATATTTTTAATATATCTTAACTTTTTTATTGAAAAAGAAATTGAGAGGTTGTATTCTAATAATGAGGTTGTGTAATTTATATATATGATTTTCACATATAAATTATTCATTAAATTCTGGGGATAAAATGAATTTCGAATATCAGAAAGCAGTTCAGGCAATTAATTTCTTTGCCAGGCAATTTCCAGGGAAGCATATATCGAAACTGCATGTTTTGAAACTTGTCTTCCTAGCTGACCGCTATCATTTGAGGAAGTATGGCCGCTTAATTACAAATGACAGCTACTTAGCCATGTCATATGGTCCGGTGGCTTCGTCCGTGAAAGATATTGCGGAACAATCAGAATTCCTTTGCAGAACTGAAAGAGCGTATGCAAGCAATTTTTTTAATAAGGCTGATCCGACAAGTCATTCAATCAGGTCAATCAAAGAGTATGACAAGACTGTATTTTCCCAGACAGACATTGAAGCTCTTCAATTTGTCATAAATAGTTTTCGTCATGTTTCCATTCACGAATTAGTAGATTTCACACATCAATTTCCAGAATGGAAAAAACATGAAAACAAATTTACCGGAGTGAATACTAGAGCAGATATGAATCTTCTTGACTTCTTTGAAAAAGCACCAGCACAAGTGGAATATTGTGTCGTGCCCGATGAACTTGTCGAACTGAATAGAGAGTCTTTCAAAGAGTCAGTAGAGCTGGACAAGCTATGGGGATAATCGTATGGCTTCCCCATTTCTTCGATTGACGTTGCGACAAGGTTCAGTTTATTACATTCAACATCGAGATGTTACTTCCCCTGAGCCACATTTCCTTGTAGTTGTTAATCCTGATCCTCTAAATGATACGGTTCTTGTATTTGGAGTCGTTACATCAAAAGTTGAATCTAGACGAAAACGAATTCAGTTAGCTGGACTTCCAATAGAAACTTTAGTTACAATCTCTCCGAGCGAATACAGTGAGCTGTGCATGGAATCTGCGATAGACTGTAATCACCCCAAGACACTTACCATCAATGAATTAGAGAATAAAATACCCACGGCAACAAAAAGTTGCATAGATATGCCTGGGGATATTTGCCAGCAGATTTTTAATGGAATAAAGGCAAGTCCTGTGGTAGACGAGCCAATTAAAAGAATGCTTGGAATGCTATGAATTTCGAGTTTGAACAAGCGGAATTACCGGCAATCGAGAAGCTGAAGAGTCTGGGCTATGCCTATCTCAGCGGCTCGGAGTTGTCGCCTGCTGCCGCCATGCCGGAACGGCGTTCGGAGCGGGACGTGGTGCTTGAAGGCCGGCTGCGGTCGTCGCTGCTAAAGATCAACTCATGGCTGAACGACGAGAACCTGCATAAGATCGTCCGGCAACTGGTGCTGCTGGATGCCGCCAGCGTGATGGAGAACAATCAGGCGGTGCATGACGCCATCGTGGATTACCTCTCCATCGAACAAGACCTGGGCAGCGGCAAGAAGAACCAGACAGTCAAGATCATTGACTTCGACAACCCTGACAATAACGATTATCTCGTCGTCAACCAGTTCCGGGTGCAGGGTCTGCATGAAACCATTATCCCCGATCTGGTGGTGTTCGTCAACGGCCTGCCGCTGGCGGTGCTGGAATGCAAAAGCCCGTACATCACCGAGCCGGTTCCTGCCGGGATGGTCCAGCTCTTCCGTTACCAGAATATCCGGATGCCGGAATCAAAGGAGGGCGCGGAGAAGCTGTTCTATTACAATGCGCTCCTGGTGTCCACCTGCGGACGGGAAGCCCGGATGAGCACCATCGGGGCCGGGGCCAAACATTACATGGAATGGAAAGACACCTATCCGCTGCCGCTGGCTGACTTCCCCGCCGCCCGCAGCCAGGAACTGTTATTGCAGGGCGTATTCCGGAAAGAGAATCTGCTGAACATCATCCGCAACTTTACCATCTTTGAAACTTCCGACGGCAAGGTGATCAAGAAAATCTGCCGTTACCAGCAGTACCGGGCAGTGCATAAAGCCATCGGACGGCTGAAGATGGAACAGGAACGCTACAACCGGGGCGGCGTGATCTGGCACACCCAGGGTTCGGGCAAGTCGCTGACCATGGTGTTCTTTGTATTGCAGATGCGCCGGGACGAGGAACTCAAGGATTATAAAGTCGTCTTCATCACCGACCGGGTGCAGCTCGACAAGCAGCTTACCGGCGTACTGGCCCGCGCCCAGCATGAAGCAGTGCGCCATGCCCGGAACATCCGCGAACTGAAAGAGCTGCTGAGCAAAGACGCGCCCGACCTGATCACTTCCACCTTGCAGAAAATCCAGGAAGCCCCGGAAGCGGAAATGATGGAGGAACTGAATGCCTCCAGTAAAATCGTGGTGCTGGTGGATGAAGCCCACCGCAGCCATTACTCCAGTATGGGCGTAAACCTGAATGTCGCCTTGCCGAACGCCCCGAAGATTGCGTTTACCGGTACGCCGCTGATGAAAGAGCAGAAGACCCGCAACGCCTTCGGCAGTTATATCGACACCTACACCATCGAACAGGCGGTGGCGGACGGCGCGACCTTGCAGATCATCTATGAAGGCCGGGAAGTCAATACCAAAGTAACCGGCGATTCGCTGGACAAACTGTTCGACCAGTATTTCGCGGACAAGACCAAAGACGAGCAGGAAGCCATCAAGGCGAAGTTCGGCAAAGAGAAGGCGGTACTGGAAGCCCCCAAGCGGATCGCCATGGTGGCCGCCGACCTGCTGGACCACTACCGCAATAACATTCTTCCTAACGGTTTTAAGGCCCAGATAGTCTGTGCCAGCAGAGAAGCCACGGCAAGGTTCAAAGTGGCCTTAGACGCGCTGCCGGATGCCCCGGAATCGGCGGTAATCATCTCCGGCGCGCAGAATGACCTGCCCCATATCGCGAAGCATACCAATCCCCTTGACCACCGTAAATACATTGAACGTTTCCTCAAGCCGATGGTCGAGGACAAGCTGAGTATCCTGATTGTCAAGGACATGCTGCTGACCGGCTTTGATGCCCCGGTGGAACAGGTGATGTACCTGGACCGCAAACTGGTGGAGCATGATTTATTGCAGGCCATCGCCCGGGTGAACCGGACCCGCGAAGGCAAGGAGTGCGGCTTTGTCGTGGATTACTACGGTCTGGCCGACTATCTGAAAGATGCGCTGAAGGTGTTCAGCACCGAAGACGTGAAGGGCGCGCTGATTCCGCTCAAAGACGAACTGCCGAAACTGGAACAGCGGTACGCCCGCGTTATGCAGTATTTCATGGATATGGACCTGGACAATGTGGAAGAGTGCGTTGACGCGCTGGCGAAAGACGAAGTCCGCGCCAACTTCCTGCTGGACTTCAAGAAGTTCATGAAGATCATGGATGTGATTATCCCCAGGAAGGAAGCCGCGCCGTATATCAAGGATATGAACCGGCTGGGCCTGATCTGGTTTACCGCCCGGCAGCGGTATGAACGCGACGGCGGTGAATCCATAGACTTCAGGGAGTGCGGTGAAAAGGTCAAGCGATTGATTGAGGAACACATTGTGGCCACCGGCATCGACCCGAAGATACTGCCGGTGAAACTGTTCTCGCCGGAGTTCAACAACAAGCTGGACCGGATGAAATCACCGAAAGCGAAAGCCAGCGAGATCGAACATGCCATCAAGCACCATATCACCGTGAACCTGGAGAAAGACCCCGAGTATTATGAGAAACTCAGCCAGCGGCTGGAGTCGATCATTGACCGCTATCACGACAACTGGGATCTGCTGGTTGAGAGCCTGAGTGGCATGCGCGGCAGCATGGAGACCGACCGACGCAGTGAAGCCGAGAAGCTGGACTTGAACGAACAGGAGATGGCGCTGTTCCGGATCATCGCTAAGGAACAGGGTATAGAGCAGCCTACCGCCGAACAGCAGGAGAAACTGCTGGAAGCGACCGTCAATATCTTTGCAATCATCCGGGAGCGGGCCGATATTGTGGATTTCTTCCGGAAAGAGACGGAAGTGAAAGCGCTGAAGACCGAGATCAAGCGCAGCCTGCTTAAAACCTTCGGTGCCGGCGATGCCGTCAAGGTGCTGATGGACCGCCTGACCGAACAATCCCGAGTCTTCTTCAACCGGCCATGATAGAATACACTGTCATCCGCAAACCCAACCGGAAGACCGCATCGGTGCAGGTCTCGCCGGACAATCAGGTTGCCATCATCGTGCCGCTGGACCTGCCGGAAGATCGCATCGCCGGCATCATCAAACGCAAGACCCGCTGGATCATGAACAAGATCGCTATCAACAACCAGGTGAAGTATCCGGTGCGGCCCAAGGAGTTTGTCAGCGGCGAAGCCTTTGCGTATCTGGGCCGCAACTACCGGCTGAAAGTGGCTGACGGGCTTTCCAAAGTGGAACTGAAGAACGGTTATTTTCTGGTAATGATTCCCAACAAAGGCAAAGCCGGCGATGCAAAACTTATCCGGACGCTGTTGACAGAGTGGTATATGCATCATGCCAGACAGAAGCTGGCGGAGCGGGTGAAGCGCTATGCCGGGATTATGGATATAAAGAGTTACGGACTGACCGTTAAAAGTCTGAACAGTCAATGGGGTAGTTGCGGCAAAGACGGAACCTTAAACTTCAACTGGCGGATCGTAATGGCACCGCTCCGGCTGGTGGATTATGTGGTCTGTCATGAACTCTGCCACCTCACTTACCACGACCACGCCAAAGAATTCTGGCAACTGCTGGAACGTTATCTGCCGGAATGGAAAGAGCTGAAAGAAGAACTCCGTCAGACCGGTGCACTGATGGTGATATGAAAAACCTGGAAGAAAAAAGTTTGAGGTTTAGGTTTCCAAGCATTATTGGAGTAGTTATGAAGAGGAGAATAGCGTATTGGGAACCTGGAAGATACTAAACCTCAGAACTTAGCAACTAATATACCGCCATTATCAGCTAAATGTCAAG
>JBAWXM010000204.1:0-9017 GCA_037144075.1 Lentisphaerota bacterium
CGCTCCTCCTTCCGGCGATATTCATATCGCCTGTCAGTCGGATCGAAAAAATCCAATCCACAATCCTATTCATCTATAGCTGAATTTTCAACCGCGCAGAGTATAATATCGAAATTAAATCTGCAATGACCAAGCCATGCATACGAAAATTAATACCATTCTCGATGCTTTTGATCCAAGTATTTCTGCCCAATATTGAAAATTCGTTCTTATATACAGAGGCAACCGGTCTATCAGTTTCGTCCGTGCCCCAAAAAAAAGCCGTGCCTGGTTGGCACGGCCTGAAGTATAAATCACTTACTTCTTTGCAGCGGGGGCTGCAACGGGAGCAACTGCGGGGGCCTGAGGGGCCGGGGCGATTAATATTTTCACGCCCTGATCAACAGTGGCTTTTGCCAGCAGAGCCTTTACGGCTTCTTCGGCTTTCTTGGACTTGACTACGTTTTCAACAGCTACTTTGACGTCAGCGAGAGATTTTTCACTTTCCTTGACAGCTTTGTCACGACGGATGATGTGATAACCGAATTTGGTCTTGACCACTCCGCTGACTTCGCCGTCCTTCAGAGCAAACGCGGCGTCTTCAAATTCTTTTACCATCTGGCCTTTGGAGAAAGCTCCAAGGGAACCGCCTGTCTTCTTGCTGGGGCAGCCGCTCTCGGTTTCAGCTAACTTTTCAAAAGTCTCGCCGCCTTTGAGTCTGGCCAGAACCTTATCCGCTTTTTCCTTGGCTTCTTTATCAGCAGCCGGAGATTCATCTTTCAGCAGAATCAGAATATGGGAGGCGCGTACGCTGCCTTCAGGATCGCCGGGGACCTTGAAATTGGCCTTGTTTTCGTCATAAAAAGCTTTGATTTCCTGGTCAGTGACCTTGAGGTTTGACAGAATGGTCTTATCCAGCCACTGCTGAACAGCAATGCGTTCCTGGAACATCTTGTTGTCGGCAGTTTTATCAATATATGACTCCATAGTCATATTTTGAGCAGCCAGCTTCTGTTTTTCCATGTCGAGCTGTTCCGGCGGAATGTTTTTGATCATTTCATTCAAGGCGGCGATAGTGGCCTTCTTGTCCGGTTTCACGCCGTCCTTTTCAGCCAGATTCAGGAGCACCATTGAGTCAACCATCTGCTTGATAACCTGAGGAACGAATTTTTCCAGCATCTGACGGGTGACCATCGGCGGAATCTGTCCGTCCGGGAATTGTGCGGTAAAGATTTTGACTATATCTTCTTTAGTTACTTTCTTGCCGTTGACTTCGGCGACGACAGCGGGGAGAAATCCCCAAAGGTCTTCAACCGGTTTGGCTGCCGCTGGTGCTGCGGGTGCTGCGGCGGGCGCGGCCACGGGTGCTGCTGCTGCGGGTTTAGTGTTCTGGGCAAATACCGGCTGGCCGGCGAGAAGCGCTGCTGACAACGCCCCTGCGGTCATTACTGCTGCATTGATCTTCTTCATTCTTCAATCCTTTAATTAGTTTATATTTGATACTGTGGTTTCAATTCTATTATCAGGGACAAAATACTTTTCTGAATCCGAAATCAGATTTACAGGTACGAATCTGCTCCTTTCAGTAAAAATTGTTTGACTATTTGATATACCATATTTGTTTAGACATTGCAAGTTTTAATTTGTTCCAAAAGCAATATTTTTTTGTGATTAATCGTTTTTACATAATATTTAATGCAATTTGTAAGAATAAAATGCAAAACTGCAACTATTGTCCATCGTTACCGTCAATTCATCTCCTGAAGTTTTGACGGATGAACTGGAGCTTCCGGCAATATGTTTTATCGTATAATTGCCGGCTAGCGGGACCGCGCTCCGGATTTGCGCTTCCGGCGCCGCGTTGTTTTCGCGATATAATACCAGCAATCCACTGCCGGATGCGGCGTCATGCGACTGGAAGCCGCAGATTGAGGCCCCGTCAGGTTCATGCCCGATGGAATATATTTCGCCGTCGAATATCTGATCGCGGTATTCCAGATGCAATTTTATTATTTTACGGTAAATCTCCGCCACTTCCGGATCAAGCCGCGACGGTGCCAACCAGAGCAGCGGATTGGCAAAAAGCGGAATCGCCGCCCAGTATTCGGCTGGATAGACATCCGGCTGGAGGCGATTCTTTTCAGCATAAAATTCTCGTTTGATGGCTTTGAAATCGGGAATTTCGATCTGCAATGTCTGAGGACGGATATACTTTGTCAGCCGCCACATGCAGCGCAGCGTCGTTTCAGGATGATAGCCGAGGCCCCAGGAATGGCAGACATAACGGTTTTCCAGAAAAATATTGCCGTATTCCAGAAACAGGAAGTAACCCGGACGCTGGCCGTTGGTGGTGTCGAAATTGAAAAATATTTCGCCTTTACTGATTTCCCGCAGATGCCGGACCATCTTTTCCAGATTGTCTTCAGCTTCCTTGCTCCTGGTCATTACCGCGTCAATCTTGAACATTCTGATGTTGTAGCGGCAATAGAAGTCGTAGATAATATCGGCAAACTCGCGCCAGTCGCGGTATTCGCAGTTGCATGACGGCGCCATCCACAGCGCCAGTTCCACTCCGGCGTCTTTGGCGGTTGTGGCGATATGGTCAAACCCGTTCGGCAGATGTTCTCTTGAAAAATCCCAGAACTCTCTGGTCATGTGGCGGTTGTTGATGATCATTTCGGAAAGCGCCCGCCCTTTCTGCCAGCCATCGTCAACCTGGTAGTGAGTCGCTCCAAGTGAGCCTGACGCGTTGATCTCATCTATCAAAAATTGTTCGCTGACCAATGACGGAAAACAGCCGGCGCCCCACGGATTGACTGTTACTGAATAATCTTTTTCTGAATTTTGCGGGAAGCGGGTTTTCAGGTAATTTTTCAGGGTGGTTATTGCATTTCCGGCCTGATACAGCACGAGAACATGACGGTAGCTGAACAATTCTTTATCCGGCGAAACTTCATGCGGATTTATTCCCCAGCAGCAGGAGTGAACAGTATTCTTTTCGTCAATTCTGAAATCATATTCTTCAAAGTCTCGCCGTTCGCCGGACGGCGGAGCTTCCTGCAGGAAAAACAAACCGTTACCGCCATTTTTTTCGCAGAACAGCAGATTGCCGTTTAACGTTGCGGCAGGATTTTCATGTTCAAAAACATGATCATGCGTGTAATCGGTGCGGCCCGCGAATTCCACCGCTTTGACCGGATGCAGGTTATCCGCCAGCCGCAGACTGTCCGAGCAACTTTCCAGTTTTGCCGGAGCGTGCTGCTTGTAGATATCTGTTTTATACATGCCGCCGCGTCTGGTCCAGTACATCAGCGGCGTTACCTTGCTGATAATTCCGGTTTGCGACGCCAGATACGGTAAATCCGGATAAATAAAATATTTGCGGGTAAAAGAGACATTCTGAATGTCTTCGTGAATTTTTAGTTTGACGCAAACATGTTCTGCGTCAAAAATTGAATCTTCAACCACGGATGCGGTAATTTTTCCCAGCCGGTATTCCGTGCTCGCTCTGGAATCATGTGGCATGTTGATGCCGGCAAATGAAAAATCGCCATGATCATGCGCGGCGGCAAGCTCAGTGTCTGAATATTTATCTTTCAGCGAAAGAGTTTGAGGAACAGCATGTTTTAGTTCAAGAAGTCTTGAAAGACGGGAATTTTCGATCAACAGCCTGTGATCTTTTAATTCAACTTTAATGTCTTTGTAGACAAAACCATGATCTGAGGTTATTTCCTGGTTCTGATACATTGTGCAGTCTTTCAGTTATTCGGGGATTATTAAACATGAAAAAGCGCTTCAAGAACATTTCTGAAGCGCTTTTTGTATACATATATTTTAAACAGAAAACTTATTGTGCAGCAGGTGCAGCAGCTGTGGTGTCAGCTGCGGCCTTGTCGGCTTTTTTTGCGCCTTTTTTGCCGGCTTTTTTGGCAATTTTGGTTTTGAGTTCTTCAATTTTAGCATCAATTTCTTTGGTATCGGCATTGGCATCGGCTTTTACTAACGCATCTTTCTTGGCCTGAAGCTCGGTCAGTTGTTTGTCTAAACCAACATGCTTGCCAGCTTTAGCTGCTTTGTCAGTTGTTGCCGCGGTTGTGGCATCATTTGCCAATACAACGCCGCCGACCGATAATACCGCCACTACGAGAGCCAGAGTAAAAAGCTTCTTCATTTTGTTTAACCCTTTTTTATTGTTTAACCGGGACTATCCCTGTTTTTAATACTTAAACATAAGAATTTAGCGAATTTGTCAGATAATGCAAGCTGTAAACTATCATCAATAAGATGATTTTACGACAAATCAGACAAAACTTTAAAAATATCCGATACTTTTTCTCCGGAGTCCGGGAAAATCATATCCGGTGCGATTTCGGCAAGCGGAGCAATCACAAATAGACGCCGTGCCGCACGTGGATGCGGGATTTGCAGGATAGACGAGTCGACAATCCGGTTCCCGAATAAGATTATATCAATATCCAGTGGTCTGGGAGTATTTATCCCATGGACGGCGGGGCGACCTGATTCACACTCAATTCTTTGACATGCGGCAAAAAGCTCTTCCGCGGAACCCGCCCAGTCTCCAGTAAGCGCCGCATTCAGAAAGTCCGGAGTACCGTGGACGCAGTCAACCGGCGCAGTACGGAAGAAATTTGAAAGTTTAATGTTCTCCATGCCGGCAGACTCGAGTTTTTCTGCCGCAGTTTTGAATGTTAAAGCGACATCTCCGAGGTTGCCGCCGAGTGCCAGCGCTGTTTTTATCATCATTAAAATTCCGCTTTTTAGCTTTGTGCGTTCGAAATTACGATTCTGCCGGTTATATTTTAGCTTGAATGGCGAAGAAATCAAAGCACGGGCAGTTGAATGGACAAAAAAGTCAAAGTATATTTTCTCGGTTCAGGCAAGATTGCAGTACCGGTTCTGAACCGGCTGGTCTGGTCTGACCGGATTGAACTGCTGGGCATCGGCACTCAGCTTGACCGCCCGGCAGGAAGAAAGAAAAAACTTCATCCCACTCCGGTCGGCGAATTTGCCCACGCTTCAGGGTTGCAGGCCGACAAGATTCCTTCGGTCAATGCGGAAGATTATCTTGATTATTTAAGATGGCTGGCCCCTGATTTCATCGTGGTCGTTTCTTTCGGGCAGATACTTAAGCCGCCGCTGCTGGAATTGCCGGAGATTTCCTGTGTCAATGTCCATGCTTCGCTGCTGCCGCTCTATCGCGGTGCTTCGCCGATTGCTGCGGCGATAGTCAATCACGCTACCAGTACCGGAGTATGTTTCATGGAAATGGACAAGGGGCTTGATACCGGCCGCGTCTACTGTTCATTCGAACATTTTTTATCTGGAAATGAGCGCGCTGACTGGCTGGAGGAAGCGCTGGGCAGGCTTGCCGCTGATAAGATAGTGGATGTGCTGGAAGGAATCGTCAAAGAAAAAAATGACCCTGCAGCGCAGGACGATAAACTTGCGACAGTTACGAAAAAAATACATAAGGGTGACGGTATAATCAGCTGGAATTTGCCGGCTGCGGATATTGAATCCAGAATTCGCGGCTACTATCCATGGCCGGGAGCGGCGTTTTCCTTAATGGCGCATGGCCGCAGGATTACCGTCCGGGTTACTTCCGCTTCGGTTCACGCCTTGATGTCCGGCAAACCCGGCGAAGTGCTGCAGGCGGATAAGAAAGGCTGGATTATTGCCTGTGGTACGAATGCGCTTGAACTGCTGACAGTCGTTCCCCAGGATAAAAACGAGATGCGCGGGATAGATTTTTTGAACGGCTGTCACCTGGATAAAGGAATTATTGTCGGGATGGATTGATTCCGCCGGTTGTATTAGGCGGTTGATGGTGTTAATTGTATTTTCGAATAAAATCAATATACAGAGTTAATTTATGGACAATGTTAAAAAGCAGATAATCCTGAATTGCGAAAAACTTGAGACCAGATTTGCCATGCTCAATAACGGCAGGCTGGAAGAGTATCAGATTGAACGCGGCCAGAGCGAACCACGTGTCGGTTCTGTTTTTCTGGGAAAGATTGTAAATTTAGAGCCGACTCTGCAGGCGGCATTTGTTGATATCGGCACCGGGAAAAACGCTTTTCTGCATTACTGGGACATGATGCCGTCCGGCGATGACGCTGATGAAGATTTTACCGAAGAGTCTGATAAAAAAGACAGACCGCTTGAATCTGTCAATAAAAAACGGACAAGTTTTTCGGAAAAACTCCGGCGGGTGCTTGGACAGGCGCCCGGATCCAAACAACTTCGTGAAAAAGAGCGCAGCCGCCGCCGCAAAAAAATTACCATGAAAGACATTCCGGAAATGTTTCCGCAAGGCACCGAACTGCTGGTGCAGGTGGTAAAAGGGCCGATAGGAACGAAAGGGCCGCGGGTTACCACCAATATTTCCATTCCGGGCCGTTATCTGGTGCTGCTGCCTTACTCAGATCACATCGGACTTTCTTCAAAAATAGATAATGCCCAGGAGCGTCAGCGGCTGAAAAAAATTCTTGCCGAACTCGATGTGCCCGAGGGGATGGGGCTTATCTGCCGTACTGTCGGGGAGGGCAGAAAAGCAATTTTCTTTAAACATGACCTTGATATGCTGCTTGATTACTGGCACAAAGTTGAACTGGTTATGTCCAGGGGCGTGGTTCCGTCCATTGTATATTCCGAGCCGGGCCTGCTGGAATGCACCGTCAGGGACTTTATTACTGACGACATTGATCAGATCATTGTTGATGACGATGCGTCTTTTCATACAATACACAATGCCCTGATTAAATTTGGCGGTACCCGCATGGCCCGCAAAGTGGTGATGCATGACCGCGATATTCCGATTTTTGAACGTTTCAAAGTCAAAGAACAGGTAAACGATATCTTCAAACGGCAGGTTCAGCTTACCGGCGGCGGTTATATCTGCATAGACGAAACCGAAGCGCTTATCGCGATTGACGTGAATACAGGCAAAGGCAGGAAGCTCGGTGACCAGCCGGAGACTATCCTGCAGACTAACCTGGAGGCCGCTGAAGAAGTTGCCAGACAGCTGCGTTTGCGCAACATCGGCGGACTGGTCGTGATTGACTTTATTGATATGCGCAGTGCCCATGACCGCGAAAACGTTTTCAAGCACATGAAAAAAATGGTTAAAGATGACCGGGCTAAAACCAAACTGCTGCCGCTAAGCAAGCTGGGCCTGATGGAAATGACCAGACAGCGCGAGCACGAAAGTCTGAAAGACACGCTTTACGATCCGTGCCCCTATTGTAACGGCAGCGGCAATATCAAGTCGGCAATGTCCATGAGTGTTGAGATCCAGCGCCGGCTGAATGAAGTTCTGCGTCGCAGAAACGCCAAAACCGGGCTCTCTGTCCGGGTCATCATGCATCCTGACGTACTGGCAAGGCTCAAAAATGAAGATGCCGATCTGCTCCAGGAACTGGAAAGCAAATACGGCAAGAATTTGAGTTTTCGCGCCGACAGTGTCCTGCACCATGAAGAATTCAAACTGGTTGATCCTGATACCAATGTTGAATATTGACAAGGCATCCGGTTATGACTATTACAGCCAACGGTAAAACTTTTATTATTGAAGACGGTGTTTCGCTGGAACAGTTTCTTAAAACTCGCGGTTTTGATCCGGCAAAAACAGTTGTCGCGGTCAATGGCGGCATCGCCGGCAGCGAAGATTGCGGCGGAGTCATCTTGAAAGAGAGCGATGTTCTCGATATAATGACTTTTGTCGGCGGCGGCTGATTTCTCGAATTGATTTTTACAGGCTGATATTATGACTCTGGCATTATGCTGCATATTGACTGGCTTCTGCGCCATGCTTTCCGGCGGTTTCTGGGGGCTTGGCGGCGGCTGGCTGATCATGCCGGCGCTGCTGCTGGCCGGCGTGGATATCGAAACCGCCGTCGTCGCCAGCCTGCTCCAGATGATTCCCAGTACTCTCCCCACAGTTATCAGACAGTTCCCGGCAATTGGGTGGCAGAAGAATTCCTGGGGTTATGCCGTTGCGCTGCCAATCTGTTTTTTTTCATTTGCCGGCAGCCTGGCGGGCAAGCCGCTGGGCGACCTGATGTGGAGCTGCTTCGGCAGCCGCAAACCGCAGGAGGCACTCTATCTGCTTATTATGTCCATGATTTTTCTGGAAACAGTCAGGTCTTCCGGCAGAAACGTGCCGCGGAACGGGCTGGACAGTGGAATGATCATACTGGACGGCAGAAAAAAATGGTTTGCGGCAATTGCCGGTATTATTACCGGAATCATTTCTTCGCTGCTCGGAATCGGCGGCGGGTCGCTGGTCCGTCCGGTGATGAAATCCTTTCTCAAAGTTCCGGAAAAAATTGCCGGCATGATTCTCCGGCTGTCCGTGCTGATTGTGGCAATATCCGGTTCGGCTTCATATCTCGTTGGCAGGACGTCTTCGGTGAAAGATTCGCTTTGGCTGGCGCTTTTCCTGACCATCGGCGGGCTTCCGGCTTTTGCGCTTGGCGCCGGAATGCACTCGATTGTGACCGGCGCCGGTGACGATAAAACCGCTGATTCCAGTTTTGCGTTGTTCATCTTATTAGTATTTCTGAGTGTTTTATGTAAAATTACTGATTACATTATGACGGGAAGAGTTATCATTGTCATTTCGGGGATTCTGCTGATTCTCTATTTGACGGCTGTTACCTTAAAATCCAGAAAAAAGCTGAAAATACAGCATCGCGCGAACTGAGGACATGCGGCCATGAAGTTTTTTAACATTTCCGGCCCTGCGCTGAAAAGTGTTTTTCGTGGCAGTGTTTTAATCTTCATTTGGTAAATTTCCCGGCTGGCGCACTGTGGTCAGTGGCCGGCCCGAAAACCTCTTTCATTCTTGGCGCGTTCTTTGCTGCTGCCGCCGCGGCAGTTATTACCGGTCTATTCCTGGTAACCGCGCCAAAGCGGCCTTTGAGCCAATGACTTACTTCTTCAGATATCCAGCCAGAGGAGTTCCGGAGGCAGCCAAATCTTTGACAATCAGTTCAGCTATGGCAATGGCTCCT
>JBAWXM010000205.1:0-8997 GCA_037144075.1 Lentisphaerota bacterium
TAAAGAAATAACCTTTACATCTTCGCGCTTCTCCCGAATGCCTTTGTGTTTGCCGTTTCGTTACATACCTTCAGGTATGCGCCTTACCGGCAATTCCCAAAATCTCTTCGGGATATTTCGCGAGACTTGTCAAGTTTATTTCTTGACAGCTCCTAAGTTATTCAGCAGAAAAATTAAACGGTATTTGGGACAGTCCGCGAAAGACCGTCCAAAATACCGTCAGCATATCATGTTATTTCGATAACTGTTGAATTTCCAAACCGTTTAATGCACGATTATACACTCTCACATCGTCAATAATTCCTTTAAAAGGTTGCGTAGTGTTATATCCTCCAATTACAAAGATACCGTTGTTTACTGTTGGCAAATCTAGTAACGTTACGTTTCCTGACAACTGTCCGTCTATATAGAATTTGACTGCCATTGTAGGCACGAAATAACGGAGAAACGGAGAAACGGAGAGAAAAAAGGCAGAGATAAGGCTTCAATATAGGTTCTCTGTCCGGAAACGATATGACCAACCGATTTTGCAAAAGTCTTTGATTCAACGGGATATGCAAAAGAATGCCGGGTTTGTGCCTCTGGCGGGTATCAAAAAAAGTGGTGGCAGGACCCAGAATCGAACTGGGGACACGAGGATTTTCAGTCCTCTGCTCTACCGACTGAGCTATCCCGCCACCATTTAGTTTTCGAATGATTTAACATTCGAGAGCCTATAATAGAAAGCTTCAACATAAATATTCAAGCACGGAAAACAAAAAAAGTATTTTTTTTGAGAAAAAGCTAAAAAATCTGGCAAAAACAGGAAATGAGGTTAATATTAGCTGTTTATCAAAGAAAGAACACATATATGAGGCATCTATGAAGATAGTTATCGCTCCGGATTCATTCAAAGGCAGTTTGCGCAGTCCGGAAGTCTGCACTGCGATTGAGGCTGGGATCCGGTCAGTAATGCCGGATGCTGAAATAATCTCAATCCCGATGGCGGACGGAGGCGAAGGCACGGCGGAAGCCGCGGTTATTTCAACAGGCGGACATTTTGAAGAGATTATTGCGGTCGGGCCGCTTGGTGCACCGGTGAACGCCGGTTACGGATTACCGGGCGGCAGGGCCTGCGCAATTATGGAGATGGCTTCAGCCAGCGGCATCGAACTATTGACAACGGAGCAACTGAATCCGCTGAAGACATCCACTTACGGTACCGGTGAAATAATCCGGGCGATTCTCCGTAAAGGGATTCAGGAGATAATTATCGGCATCGGCGGGAGCGCTACTGTTGACGGCGGCGGCGGAATGGCCCAGGCACTCGGATTCCATTTTTTTGACGCTGCCGGTTGCCAGTTGCCGCAGGGCATCGGCGGCGGGGAATTGGGCAGGATAAGCCGGATTGATTGTTCCATGGTCGAACCGCTGCTCAAAACCTGCCGGATCAAAGTCGCCTGCGATGTTACCAATCCGCTGCTTGGCGCAAATGGCGCGGCGAGAGTATTCGGGCCGCAGAAAGGAGCCACTCCGGAAATGGTCGAACTGCTGGAACGCAATCTGGCGTCTTATGCGGAAGTATTGAAACATGCCGGGCTTTGTTCCGGATGCGATAATACCGGCGACGGTGCGGCTGGCGGACTTGGTTTTGCGTTGCGGGTTCTGACAAAGGCGCAGATGGCTTCCGGGGCAGGGCTGATGATTGAAATTACCGGACTGGAGAGCCATTTGCAGGGAGCTGACTTGCTGATCACCGGGGAAGGCTGTTCCGATTCGCAGACCCTGAACGGGAAACTTTGCGCGGTTGTTGCGGAAGCGGCGAAAAAGGCGGGAGTTCCGGCGGTGCTGCTATCAGGCGCTGTTCTCGGCGGTGCTGAAGTGTTCGGCGGACTGTTTGCCGGAGCGTTCAGCATTGCTCCCGGCCCCTGCACGCTGCAGGAGGCCATCAGCGCGACACGGCGGAATCTGTTTTCCGCATCGGCAAATATTGCCGGATTATACAAGGCTGCAAGAAAATCTATATATTAAAATGGAGAGCGTGAAATGAAATGGTTGTTTAGCTGTTTAGCGCTGGCGTTAACCTGTTTTTGTACGGCGGGCGAGAACTATTTTCAGCATGAGCTGACATCCGGTGCCAAACCGTGGACGGGCAAGCCGCTGGTCGATACTGACGGCAGATTCCATTTTGTGGTGCTTGCAGACCGTACCGGCGGCGCTCGTCCGGGGATTTTTGAAGATGCGGTAAAGAAAGTAAATCTTTTGCAGCCGGATTTTGTGATTTGCGTCGGGGATCTTATTGAAGGCTATACCAATGACCGACAGAAATTAGTCGCTCAAAGGTATGAATTTGATGCGATGGTCAACCAGCTGGAGATGCGGTTCTTTTATGTTGCCGGCAATCATGATACCGGTTCCGGCAAGGATATGGCGAAATATCCCGAACTGCGCAAAGTGTGGCAGGAATTATACGGGCCGCAATATTATTATTTTCTCTATAAGAATGTGCTTTTTATGATATTGCATTCCCAGGAGTCGGAAGATGATTGTATCGGGCAAGCGCAATCAGACTGGGCCGTTGAGGTTTTGAAGAAATATCCTGACGTCGGGGAGACTTTTATTTTTGCGCATTACCCGCTGTGGCAGGAATCATATTTGAAAAAGTATAAAGAACTGGAGCCTTTATTCGGGGAATTAAGCGGAAGGAATCATGCCATTTTTGCCGGCCATGAGCATCAGTATACGAGATTTGAGCGGAACAAACAGAAGTATATCCGCATGTCAACTACCGGCGGTATTAACTCGGTCGGAGAGACAGGGCGTTTTGATCATTTCATGTGGGTTTCTGTGTTCAATGACAGACGGCCGGTATTTGCCAATATCATGCTGGACGGCGTAGCGGATGAAAATATATTGACGGAAGAAATGATAAGAATCCTGAAAGATTTAAAGACTGACCGGCAGAATATCGTTTGTAAAGATAAGGCGTTTGAACTGCCGGTGGTGATCAAAAACCCCTGCAAAGATACGTTGAAATACAAGATAAATCTTACCGGCAATAATAACTGGAATTTTTCAACGCCGGAGTTCAGCGGAGAAATTCCGGCGGAACAGGAAAAGGTTTTGACATTAAAAGGCAAGGTTGAAACTGTATTTCCGACGCCGCAGGCGGATGGTGCGTTTGAAACTGCCGGCGGCAATAAGTTCAAGATGAAACTGCCGGTTCCATTCTTCCTGGTAAACAGTCCTGAAATCAGCGTGCCATATACGGTGTCCGCTCCGGTTATAGACGGCAAGCTGGATGACAAATGCTGGCAGAGCCCGGTCGCCGGAGATTTTCGTGATGCTGTGAATTCCGGCAAGTCAAAGGTTGAGACAAAAGTCTGGCTGGCTTATGATAATGATTATCTGTACTGGGCTGTGAAGTGTTACGAACCGGATAAAAGCACAATTGTCAGGCGGCATTCCAGGCGGGATTCTGCGATCTGGGAGGATGACAGCATGGAGTTATTTCTGGATGCCGGCTGCGACCGGAAAAATTACTGCCAGTTCATCATTAATTCGGGCAATGCAATTTACGATTCCTGCCTTTTTGATAAGAAATTTAACGCGGATGTAAAAAGCGCGGTAAAATTTGACGCCGACGGCTGGACGATGGAAATGGCGGTTCCATGGAAGGACTTGAAAGTCAGTAATCCCGGAGATAAAACAATGGGCATACTTTTTGCGAGAAGCAGGCCGGGCAGGGAAAGCATCTGCCAGTTGCCGGTTGTCGGAGGCGGCAATCATACTCCCGGAAATTTTGGAACGATCAGGTTGAAGCCGTCAGCGGAACCGGTTTCCGGCAAATAGTTGTCAGATGCCTGATGGAATAAAAGATGATTTTTCTGCTGGCGCAGGATAAAAATAATTTGCATTGGATGACGATAGCGGCTATTGATAACCTTGCATAATTTTCTTCAGTCCAAAAATATACTAGTTATTACAGGCGGAAGCAAAGCAAGGAGTATCAGTAACCGCATATGAAAATACAGACAAAACTTTCGGGATTTTTCATTATTCTGCTGGCGGTATTTTCATATCTGTTGCTTTGGACAGGAACCCGTGCCTACCGTCAGGAAGTCGCTGCTTTGAACGCGGAAGTGTCCCGTGAGAAAATCAAACTCCTGATGAATACCATCAGCGAACAGGACAATCTCTTTTTTGAGAAAATTTATAAATCGCCCAAAGAGGCTCAGGAAAAGGCTATCGAGCATGTAAAGAACAGCTACCTGAACAGCGCTGATTTTACAAAATATTCCTTTATCGTTTCCGCCGACTCCAGATATATAGTGCATCCGACGCTGCCCGCCGGAGCATTATTCACCTGGGACAAAGTGGCGGTTGACAAGTTGCTGAAGACCGGCGAGGGGGAAATCCGGCTGAATGAACCTTACGGAGAAAAAATTGTCTACTACCAGGCGTTTAAACCGTGGCGCTGGCTGGTGTGTTATTCGCTGCCGGCGGATGTCGACTATTATCCTGGGGTGTCTGCTTCCAGCCTGCGGCAGCTTATCGCGGTGCTGGGTTGCATGCTGGCATCCGTAGGTCTGCTCTACTGGCTGATCCAGAAAGCGCTGGCGCCGCTCAGTGATCTGGCGGATTCGGCTGAAGACATGGCTGCCGGCAGATTTCCGGAGCGCGCTCACCGGCAGTACCCGGACGATGAAGTCGGTATTATGGGGCGCGCATTTGACGATATGGCGGAAAAAATCCAGAATTCCATGACTGAACTGCAGATGGAAATCAGTGAGCGGCGAAACAAGGAAATGGAATTCCGTGAACTGATCGAAAACTCCCCGCTGCCCATGGCGGTAATCAATCCCGACAAGACTTATTCCGTCAACAACATGTTCAGCCGGATGTTCGGTTATTCCGAAAAAGACATGGCGACTTTCGATGAATGGTTCAACCTGGCCATGCCGGATGAAGACTACCGGAAAAAGGTAATCAGTCTGTGGGTCGGTCATGTGACTGGCGACCGGTTCGGCGGCGAAACATTCAAGATCAAGTGCAAGAGCGGCGAAATGCTGGAAATAGAAGTGCGGCATAAGTTGATCGGCAACAGGAATCTGCTGATATTCAACGACCTGACTGACCGCAAACGCGTGGAGGGCGAATTGCGCACTACACGCAATTATCTTAATCAGGTGCTGGACTCAATCAAACTGCAACTGGCAGCAGTCAATGAAAAAGGTATCGTCACCCAGTGGAACCGCCCGATGGAGCAGTACACCGGTATTAAGGCGGCATTTGCCATCGGCAGCTCGCTCTGGGACGTTGCGCCGTTCCTGAACAATTACCGGGCTCAGATCGAAGAATCGGCGAGATCCGGAAAATTTCTGGAGCTTTACCGGGAGAGCATAATTCACGAGCATGAACTTTACTTCAATATCTCAATCAGTCCGCTGGCAACAAGTGAAAATCCCGGGGCGGTCATTATCCTGGAAGACGTTACTGAGCTGATTAAAAAGGGTGAACAGCTCGTGCAGGCCCAGAAAATGGAAACTGTGGGCACGCTGGCCGGCGGCCTGGCCCATGATTTCAATAATGTGCTGGGCGGCATCAAGGGCGCCATCTCCATGGTGAATTACTACCTGAAAAACAGCCCGTCGGCAATCGGGGAGATCAAGGAATTCACCGCCATAGCGGAACGCTCCACCACCCGGGCGTCCAGCATGGTCGAACAACTGCTGACGCTGTCGCGCAAGAGCCGGCTTACTTTCAGTCCGGTTGATCTTAAGCAGGCGGTGCTCAGTGTTCTGGAAATCTGCCGCGGCACGTTTGACAAGAGCGTGATCATTAATACTTTTATGCCGGTGTCAAAAGCTATGGTTAAAGCGGATCAGACTCAGATTGAGCAGGTTCTGCTCAATATCCTGATTAATGCGGAACACGCCATGACTTTAATGGTTGGCGAAGAAGAGACCCGCGGCGGCACAATTAATATCTCGATAAAACGGATGCCGCGCCAGGCTCCCGTACAGATTGAAGATAAGACGGAAGAGCATATGCAGGCGGATGACGCGGAGTTTTACTGGGAAATCGCGGTTAAAGATACCGGGGTTGGCATTCCGCGTGAAATCCAGCCGAAAATCTTCGATCCGTTTTTTACCACTAAAAGCAAAGGCAGGGGAACCGGCCTCGGCTTGTCCATGGTTTACAGTATCATCAACCGGCATAACGGCTATGTGGAGGTACAGTCGGAACCGGGCGAGGGCAGCAAGTTCACTATCGGACTGCCGGAATTGATGCAGGATGATGAGAGTCTGGCACAGGAAAAAACACATGGCGAACTGGCATCCGGCACGGGGCTTATTTTGATTATTGACGATGAGGAGGCAATCAGGATTACCGCGTCAAAGATGCTGGAGGCCGTCGGCTATGATACTATCTGCGCAGTGGACGGAACCGCCGGCTGCGAACTGTACAAATCCCGTCAGCAGGAAATCAAGGCGGTGCTGCTGGATATGGCCATGCCCGGGATTTCCGGGCTGGAAACATATCAGAAACTGAAAGAGATCAAGCCTGCTATCAGGGTGCTTATGACGTCGGGTTATACCAACGACGCCAGAGTGCAGAGAGCGCTGGCAATCGGCGCAGACGGTTTCATTAAGAAACCGTTCTCGCTAGGCCGGTTGAGCGAGAAAATGAGTGAAGTGGTCTCAGGCATAGAAGGAACCACGGAAGTTGAAATATCTTAATTTCCATGCGCATCAGCCGGAAACATCGCCGGATATGGCGGCGGTTGTCTGCTTTGAGCCGTCCGGACCGCTTCCGTCAACTCCGCCGGGACAATTTGCCGCCTGCGGAATTCATCCGTGGAGCTTATGTAAATTATCCGCTGAAGAGATTGAGCAAGGCCTGTCTGTTCTGTCTGTCCAGGCCGGTTCCGGCAGGCTTTGCGCCATCGGTGAAACCGGGCTGGACCGGCTGAACGGTCCGGATCTGGAATTGCAAATCAGGATTTTCCGCAGACATATCGGGCTTGCAGATAAATATTCACTGCCGCTGATTATCCACTGCGTCCGGTGCTATCCAGAACTGCTGCGGATTAAGAAGCAGTCGGGCAGCGCCGTTCCGTGGATGATTCACGGCTTTAACAGCAACGTCCGGCAGCTTGAGCAACTGCTCAGTCATGGCTGTTTCATCTCATTCGGCCCGCCGGCGATGCGCGGGAAAAAGGTGAAGGAATCATTGTTGAAAGCCGTGCCGCTGGAACGTTTATGCCTTGAAACCGACGACAGTCCGGATGATATTAAGAGTATATACGGAACAGCCGCCGACATCCTTGGAATTGATGAATTCGCGCTGCTGGAAATAATGGATCATAACTTTAAAAGCATATTCAGGAAAACAAATGACCGGTAATATTGATGAATTTCCTTCGTGGCAGCGGCGCACCGCAATGCTGATCGGCAGTGGCGGTCTTGATAGACTCAAGAAATCGCATGTGTTGGTCGTCGGGCTGGGTGGCGTCGGCGCGTATGCCGCCGAGCTGATCTGCCGTGCAGGCGCGGGCAGAATGACCATTGTCGACGGCGATGTGGTTGAAGCATCCAACCGCAACCGGCAGCTTCCCGCCACGGTCAACACCGAAGGGCGGAGCAAAGCTGAAATCATGGCTGCCCGGCTGGCCGCGATCAATCCGGAAGCGGAAATTATCAGCCTCTATAAATTCATTCACGACGATGAAACCGATGAGTTGTTGAAACCTCAATACGATTATGTTGTGGATGCGATTGATTCGCTGTCGCCAAAGACCTTTCTTATTATGAAAACCCTTGAGCGCGGTTTCCCGCTGGTGAGTTCGATGGGGGCGGGTGGCAAATGCGATCCGTCCATGGTCAAGGTCGCCGATATATCCAAAACGTTTAATTGCAGACTGGCGAAAGCCGTGCGCAAAAGACTGAACCGGTTCGGCGTCAAGTCAGGATTTAAAGCGGTGTTTTCGCCGGAAGATGTTGATGACGAAGCCATTATGCCGTCAGGAAATATGGAGGACGGCAACTTTCGTTCGACAGTCGGCACAATATCCTATATGCCTGCCATCTTCGGCTGTTTCTGCGCTTCAGTGGTGATTCGCGGCCTTACCGGGCTGACGCCGTATAACCCTTGCGAACGCATGACCAGCGTCTGCTTACAGGCAGGAGAGCAAATACAAGAGTAGCTCCGCACAGTCTTCCCGGCTTTTTCAATAATAAAAAAGGGCCGGAACAGGCAATGGGGGAAATTCCTGTTCCGGCGAGGGAGGAGAACTATTCTATTTAAATTTTTAAATTCTGCATCAGTAGAACATTTCCGGATTCTTTGAAAGTTCTTTGAGTTTATTTTCGATCATCTGATCTTTGTTGTCAAGCCGCTTCTGGTACTCCGCCTTGAATTTGGCGAGCCTCTCCTGCATTTCCTTAATTTTTTCTTCGCCTTGAGCGATTATCTTCTTTTCCATATCCAGCCGCTCATTAAGTTTTTCCGTAATTTTCGCCTTGATCGCGTCAAGTTGTTTGGGATCCTGGCTGTTTTTGTATTCGGCGATCATCTCGCGGATTTTTTCTCTTTCCGCTTTCTGCTCATCCCATATCTTCTTTTTGAGCGTCTGCATCCGGGGTTTGGCTTTTTCCGGATCGTCTTTTCTGAGTTTATTGATCGCTTCAACTTCCTGCGGATATTTTTCTTTCAGGATAAACTCGACAACCCGCTCACGCTCAAATTCGCGGCCTTCGCGCAGTTCAGGCCGCTTTTTATCTTTCGGCTCTTTGCCGCTGTTGTCCCCGGATTTGCCGGCAACCGGCTTGTCTGGAGAAACCGGAATGTCTTCGGCGTAAGCTCCGGACATTCCAAGCGCAATAATTCCCGCTGCGGTCATTGCGCTTAAAAACTTGCTGTTCATTTTTCTGTCTCTCCAATTTTATTGCATTCAGATGTTATACTCTATAAGGTTGAAAATTTTAAATAGATTGCGAAGATTTTGAGAATTGG
>JBAWXM010000206.1:0-8953 GCA_037144075.1 Lentisphaerota bacterium
TTATACTTGCGATTGCCACAAAACATTATCTCCCTCAAAGTAACGAGTGCTGAATGACGTTTCACGGGATGGTGGAGAATACGGTCAGGCTGCTTGCCACTTCCGGGTTCACGCTCCGGGGCGCTTTGTCAGCAGGCGGTTGATGCTGACTTCAATGGCGATGCTCTGGGCTTTCAACTGAAGTTCCGGCGTCATTTCCGGGGAATTGTTTTTGACTTCAGTGTTAATGATGTTGATGCGCTGATGGAGCGGACTCCAGTTGGCGCGGAAATATTCCAGTTGTTCGCCGGTGTAGGTCAAAGGGATGGGATCGGGGTCAGGGGTGAGGCCTGGGTATGCCGCCCAGGCTTCAAGCACCTGATTGGCCCACTGAATATTTTCCGGCTCTTTGGCTGGATTGCAGAACTCCTTGCTGCAAAGCAGGACTTCGCAGTTATAGAGCTTCTGCCTGAACTCTTCGCACTGGTGCAGGTCGAACCATGCTTCAAAGTGGTACTGCGCGTCGAGTTTGTTGAATATTTTGAAATAGGATGATTCCTGAGTGCGGTTGGGTTCTGCGTAGCGGAATTCGCCAATCTGTTCATAGACGATTCCGACCGGGTCAGGCGCGTTGTAGTCGCGGATGTCCCAGACATTCAGTCGTTTCCACATGCGGCCTGGATTTTCCGGATCGTCGCCGCGCATCCAGCACCAGAAGCGTTCGTTGTCACAGTATGAACCGTCCCAGCAGTCAACCGGCGCCTTTTCGCGTCCGAAAGGGTTGCCGTTCGGACAGAAGGAGATGACAGTCCTGTTCAGAACATCTTTTACGTTCAGCGCGGTAGATTTGCCGTAAATATCTTTGCCGGTAACCAGTTGTTCAATGACGTCAATCATGCCGGCGGTCGTGCCCGGTTCATGGGCGTGCGGCTGGGAGAAGTAATGAGCGCGTTTCTGCGCAACCGGAACCGTGAAATCGGAAATAGTGACGCCGTACACTTTATATCCGGAATAAGATTCCACATGGTCAACCCGGATAATGTCCGGGTTGCGGTTCTGCCATTCTTTGATTTTTGCTTCAAGTTCATGCTGTCTGCAAGGGAAATTTTTCATTTGTCGTTCCTTATAAAATCCTTCTTAACCATAGGCGCAAAGACACAGAGAAAACTTATTAAAGATTAAAACTTTATACTTTGGAGTCGTTCAAAAATAACTGGTACTTTCTACTGGTGTCTCCGGGGCACTTTCGGCTTTGCCGGTTCGTTACAAAGCTACGGCTTTGCTCCTCTCCGGCAACCCCGAAATTTCTCCCCGATACCCTCAGTATAAAAATACCACTTATTTCTTTACAACTCCTTTGTGTCTTTGCCGGTTCCTGATTCTGTTATTAATATGTTACTCAGCAGACGCTGACTATGAAATTATGAATTCCAGCTTCATGCTCTGTGTATTTTCTCCTGTTCCCATTCTGATTCCTGAATGCTGAATCCGCCAGGCCTTAAATCATTTTGCCGCTTTGACCGCCCAGCGGAGCTGGGCGCATTTGGAGCGGGGGTTGTCGTATCTTTCCTGAGCTGTTGCCCGTACGGGGAATTTGCTGTAATCCGTATAGACACCGGCGTTGAATCCATCTTCAAAAGACTTTTTAACACGGTTGTCTTCGCCGGAATGAAACGCTAGAATGGCGACTCTGCCGCCGGGTTTCAGCGCGAATGGAAGCGCTTGCAGCAGCTGGTCTAGAGCGCTGAACTCGTCATTTACCGCAATGCGCAGCGCCTGGAAAGTGCGCTGAGTCGATCTGGTCACTGCTTTTTCCCAGTCGTCAGCCTTTACCGGTTCAAGTGCTTCACGAACGGCATTGGCGAGGGCGGTGGTGGTCGTGATCTTATCGCGATACTTGAAAATAATCCTGGCGATTGCTTTTGAATGAGGTTCATCGGAATTGACACGGAGGATTTTTTCGAGCGCGTTTTCCGACAGCGTTTGAATCAGTGCGGAGACCGGTTGTCCGCGCTCCGGATTGAGCCGGAGATCAAGCGGGCCGGCGGTCTTGAAAGTAAAACCGCGCTCCGGATTGTCAATCTGCATCGAGGATACCCCGAGGTCGGCCAGGATGAAGTCGAATCCGTCTCCGGCTTCCGGCAGCAATTTGAGAATTCCGGCGAAGTTGAGTTTTTTCACGGTCAGCGACGTTTCATCGAAACCCAGGCCGCGCAGCCGGGATTCTGTGCGGGGAAGTTCTAACGGGTCAACATCAATCCCGAACAGACGGCCGCCCGGAACGATCCGCGACAGCAGTTCCATGGCATGTCCGCCGAACCCGAGCGTGGCGTCGAGGCCGGTTTCGCCGGGTCGCGGATTAAGTATCTCCAGTATCTCGCTTACGCATATCGGGCGGTGCATACCGGCAGGAGTGCGTCCGCTTTGAAGCACTTTCTGAACATCGGCGGCATATCTGTCCGGATTGAGTTCCTTGTATTTCTCCTCAAACCGGCGAGGATGGGTTCCGCTGTATCTGACGCGGCGTTTATTCGCAGATTCTTCGCTCATGGTAAATGTTTTCTGTAAACCGGGTTTAAGCGTGCCGCATTGTGATGCTTATTTCTGCTCAAAAGTAGTTACAGTCCAAGCTCCGGCACTGTCTTTTTTCAGCGTGAATTCCCATTTGCGAGAACTGTTGGTCACTGTACAAGAGACCAATGCCTGAGCGTTGTCATCTTTCAGAATATCCATTTTGACGGCCTTGAGACCGTAGCTTTTTACTTGCAGGAAACTGTCAACCGCCTGCTGGAAAGCAACAGTGTTGTTTACCGCCGACGCTGTTGTCTCCACAGCTTTTTTGCCGCATCCCGAAATAAAAATAGCCATGGTTGCCGCAAACATCATTGATGTAAGCTTGATATATTTCTTTCTCATTTACAGATTTCTCCTGTTTTTGTAGAGAATTAAATCGCTATAATAAAATACACCTTGTAATCAAGTATATCCAGTTAATTTCATGGAAAAATTCGCGCGGTGAAGAAGAACCGGTTCAAGCATATTGTCCGTCAGGGTGTAAACCGAGATGGTATCAAGCATGAATCCGGCGTCAGTTCGCGGCAGACTCAGCAATTCCTGTAATTTCAACTCCCGCTCGTCTTCATGCAGGATTAAGGTGCAGTGCGGAGTATAGGGGAAATGGCAGGGGGAGAAGCGGATTGGCGATTCCGCCAGCATCTGCTGGATTTCGACAAAAGGTTCCACCGGCTGAACAGCATAATAACAGATATCGCAGTCGGGGAAACGGTTGATTGCGCCGAAATGCGCGGCGAACGGCTCTGTCGCGGCGGCGATACGGTCAATTGCCGCAAAGACTGTTGCCGGAGACTGTCCTTCCATGACAGTTCCGAGTCCGCCTGAACCGGCCAGCGTGATTTCGACAGACATATCAGCCCTCACCGAATCGAATCTGCGCCGGATTTCACGGACGGCGTCCGCCGCAGGGGACGGCACGTTGATGACAATATATGTCGGATCGGCAAAAGTGTTTTCCATCAATTATCCACCTCCACAATATAACAGGATGAATTTACCCTTTATTCATTAAAAGTTCAAATCTCATTTAAAATTCCGGCTGGAATACGGAGTTCAGTTGCATTTTCCGAATGACGATGCATAGTTATTATACAGTTCCGGAAATGGTTCCGGAATTTGCGCGGAACAATTCAAAAGGTCAGGTTGTTATGCAGGAAAATCGTTTTGACAAAGCGGCGTTGAACTGGGATGAGGTTCCTGAACGGGTCGAAATGGCGAAGCACTTTGCCACGGCGATTGAAGATATTATTCCTCTGGCTTCGAGTATGCAGGTACTGGATTTCGGGTCAGGCACTGGAAATGTCGCCATTGGCCTGGCGCATCTGGTCGGAACAATAACCGCTGTTGACTCTTCGACCGGCATGATTAAGGCGATAGAGAAGAAGCTGGCGGGATCAGATATAAAAAATATCAAACCGCTTTTGACCGAGCTTGATGAGGATAGCTTTCCGAACGCGAGTTTCGACTTGATATATACCTGTATGACGTTTCACCATATTAAAGATATTGAGCGCGTGCTGCGTCTTTTTTACAAGATGCTGACCCCGTGCGGATATCTGGTTCTGATTGATCTGGAAAAAGAGGACGGCTCTTTTCATGATGACAAAACCGGAGTGGTTCATTTCGGTTTCGAACCGGAACCGCTGGGGCGAACTCTGGAAAATGTCGGTTTTACCGATATTTATTCCAGAACTGCATATACCCGGGTCAAGACTCTGCCTTCCGGAATATTCCGCGAATATCCCATATTCCTGATTACCGGGATGAAATCCATCGCCTGATGCGGAGTATTTTTGACGGTCGGGCTATTGATATTTTACAGTTTTGGCGTTAAAGTCTTGCTTGCATTTATTTGTATTTATGTATCTTTATGAAAGCAGACTGGAATGTTTAAGAATATTATAATTAAAGGGGCATCTCAGCACAATCTCAAGAACATTGATGTTGAACTGCCGCGTAATAAATTCACTGTAATCACCGGCTTGAGCGGTTCCGGCAAATCTTCGCTGGCGTTTGACACGCTTTATGCGGAAGGCCAGCGGCGCTACGTCGAGAGTCTTTCCGCCTATGCCCGCCAGTTTCTGGACCGGATGCAGAAACCTAAAGTCGAGCATATTGAAGGACTTTCGCCGGCGATTGCCATCGAACAGCGCTCCGCCGGGGCCAATCCGCGCTCCACGGTGGCCACCACCACAGAGATTTACGACTATCTGCGACTTTTATATGCTCACACCGGGATACCGCACTGTCCGCAGTGCGGCGCTGAACTGCATCCGCAGTCCGCGCAATCCATCTGCGAAAAAATAGAAAGTTTTCCGGAAGGCCGCAAATTGATGATTCTGGCTCCTTATGTCAACGGCAGGAAAGGGGAGCACAAGGATATTCTGGAAAAAATGCGTGCCGACGGCTTTGTCCGCGCCAGGATTGACGGCAAGTTTGTCATGCTGGAAGAGAAGATAACCGATCTGGCGAAAACCAAACGTCATACGGTGGAGGCGGTGGTGGACCGTCTGGTGACCGGCAAGCTCGACAGCGCCAGGCTGAGCGACTCGGTGGAAGTGGCGCTGAAGCACGGGGAGGGGATTATGACCCTGCTGCTGGAAAACGCGGACGGCAAGCCGGATTCGTGGATTGAGGAACAGGTCAGCGAACACCTGGCCTGCTTGAAATGCGCTATGAGCTTCGGGCAACTGGCCCCGCGTAATTTTTCGTTCAACAGCCCTTACGGCGCATGCGCCGCCTGTCACGGACTTGGCACGCAACTGATTATGGACCCGGCGATGGTGATCCCCGACGATTCGCTGTCCATCCGCAACGGCGCCATCCCCGGCTGGCGGCGCGGACCGCGCCGCCTTATCATATATTATAATATGCTTATGAGAAAACTTGCCGAGTCATATGATTGTCCGGAAATGCTGACCATGCCGTTCCGCGACATTCCAGAGAAGCTTAAACATGTGCTGCTGTTCGGTAGCGGCGCGGAAAATCTCGAGTTCGATTATACGATTCGCGGGCATAAACTGCGCTGGTCTAAGCCTTTCGAGGGCGTTCTCGCCAATCTTCAGCGGCGGATGACCGAGACCGAGAGCGAGTCCGTTCGCGAACGGCTGAAAACATACATGAGCCGTCGGCTCTGCCCGGAATGCAGTGGAGCCCGGCTTAATCCGGTCATCCTGGCGGTTACGGTCGGGGGGATGCCGATCCACAAATTCAACGCGCTGTCGGTGAACGAAGCATTTGATTTTATTGCCACGCTTGAACTGAAAGATGAGGCGAAAGCGATTGCCGCGGATGTTGTCCGAGAGATTTCGGCTCGCCTCGGATTTTTAAAGGATGTCGGGCTGGCGTATCTGACGCTTGACCGCGAAAGCGGCACGCTGTCCGGCGGCGAGGCGCAGCGCATCCGGCTGGCGACGCAGCTTGGCTGCGGCCTGGTCGGGGTGCTGTATATTCTCGACGAACCCAGCATCGGCCTGCATCAGCGCGATAATGAGCGGTTGCTTAATACGCTGGAAAAACTCCGCGACATCGGCAATACCGTGATTGTGGTGGAGCATGACCTGGATACGATTAACCGTGCCGATTATGTGGTTGATCTGGGGCCGGGAGCAGGTGCTCACGGTGGCGAAGTGGTCGCCTGCGGTACTCCGGCGATGGTGAAGAAATCCGAAAAATCTCTTACTGCCGCTTATATGAACGGTTCGAAATTCGTGCCGGTCCCGGAAAAACGGCAGGAAGGCAGCGGTAAAAAACTGCTGATCAAAGGCGCAACCCATAACAACCTGAAAAAAATAAATGTCGCAATTCCGCTGGGTACTTTCTGCTGCGTTACCGGGGTTTCCGGTTCCGGCAAAAGCACACTGGTCAATGAAATTCTGAAAAAGGCGTTAAACCGCCATTTCGGCATTGGCGATAATATTCCAGGCGCTCACGAGTCGATTGAAGGCCTTGATTATATAGATAAGGCGATTGTTATTGACCAGAGTCCGATCGGGCGCACGCCGCGTTCGAATCCGGCGACTTACACTGATGCGTTCGGTACTATCCGCAATCTGTTTGCCGAACTGCCGGAATCGAAAGTCCGCGGCTATAAACCTGGACGTTTCAGCTTTAACGTCAAGGGAGGGCGCTGTGAAGAATGTCAGGGCGACGGCATAAAAAAGATTGAAATGCAGTTTTTGTCCGATGTTTATGTGCAGTGTTCGACCTGCGGCGGCAAGCGTTTCAACCGCGAAACATTGAGCGTATATTTTAAAAAACGGAATATTGCCGATATTCTTGATATGACCGTTGACGAGGCCGTGGATTTTTTCAGTTCGCTTCCGTCGCTGTACAGGAAACTAAAAACACTTCAGGAGGTCGGTCTGGGTTATATTCATCTCGGTCAGCCGGCCACCACGCTGTCCGGGGGGGAAGCCCAGCGGGTGAAACTGGCTGCTGAACTGGCAAGGATACCGCGCGGCCATACATTATATATACTGGATGAACCCACGACCGGCCTGCATCTGGCCGATATTGAGCAGTTGCTGAAAGTTCTGATCCGGCTGCGTGACGTCGGCAACACGGTGCTGGTAATTGAGCATAACCTGGACGTGATCAAGGTGGCCGACCACATTATTGACCTTGGTCCTGAGGGCGGCGACAAAGGCGGTTATCTGATTGCGGAGGGAACGCCGGAGAAAGTTGCCGGAAACCCGCGTTCGTTTACCGGGCTTTATTTGAAACCGTACCTGAAGAAAAGGAAACAGCCCTGAAATGATGACTCAGGTTTTTTTGGCGATTGTCGAGACATTTGGAATGTTTGCTGTCGGCGCGTTGGTCATGCATCTTAAATTTCTGGATGAAAAAGACCTTAACAAGCTGAGCAGATTGATTGTAGATATCTTTTTTCCAATGCTGGCGTTCGACTCGATCACCCGCAATTTCGATCCTTCCCAGCTTAAAGAGTTATGGCTGATGCCAACCTTGGGTTTCGGACTGATGCTGTTTGGTGGAATTTTAGGTTTCGGCTTAAGATACGGTATGCGCAACCGCACCCATGACCGGATGGTGACGTTTCATCATTTCTGCGCTGTCAACAATTATCTTTTCCTGCCGCTGATAGTTATTTTCAACCTGTGGGGGGATAAGTATCTGGCGCTGCTGTTTATCATGAACATTGGCTCGACCATCGGGTTCTGGACGATTGGAGTAGGTCTCCTGGCCGGCGGAGACGCGAGGAAGACGTTTAACAATATTTTCAGCATTAATCAGGCGGCGGTAGTTTTAGCATTAGCCTTTTGCTTTTGCAGGATACCGGTGCCGGCTATCGCGGGAAATATTTTTCACAAGCTGGGCGGTTGTTCTGTTCCGCTGATTCTGCTGCTGATTGGCGCGGCGATTTATCATTCCCCGCAATTGTTTAAAGATAAATGGGATATTTTTTATATGACTGCGGTGCGGCTGGTTGTCATCCCGGGGCTTGCCATTCTTATTCTGAACAATCTGCCGCTGCCGGCTGAAGTGTATAAAGTCACTTATATTGTCGCGCTGATGCCGGTGTCAGCCGTTTCAGCGGTTATTACCAAGCGTTTCGGCGGTTCCCCGGAGTTTGCCGGACAGTCGATTATCTTTACCACCGTCACTTCCCTGCTGACAATTCCGCTGATGCTTATTTTTATGAAGTGAAATCCTGATCTTCAAACAGCTTTCTGATGATATCCGAGGAAAATCCTCTGGAAATCATAAAGCGGAAGGCTTTCTCCCTGCGTTTTTTATGGTCAGGTTCTCTTTCCAGTGATTTAACTTTTCTGGCGAATACTTCCGCCGCCAGTTGGGATTCGTTATTCTCCCTGCCGCCTGCAACGTTATTAATGGTATCTCTATCGATTCCCTTTTTATACAGCATTAACTTGATTTTATAGGGACCGCAGCCTTTGCTCTTCAGTTCTTCGGTGTAGTCTTCGGCAAGCAGACGGTCATTTACCAGATTTAGACGCACACATTCGGCAACTGCCTTGTCAATATCACGGCGCGCAAATTCTTTCTTGAAAAGTTTATTGCGCAGTTCCTGGACACTATGGGCGCGGCGGGACAATATTTTCAGTGCGGCGTCCATTATCTGCTGCTGATTATTATTATTCATAAAGTGGTTTCCGATTTCGGTTCTGATATTTATATATGAGAGCCAATTTCAAAAGTCTTTGGCTTTTGCCTGTTAATAACTATTTTTTGCGTGTCAAAACCATTTTGACACGCCCTATGCGATTTTTTTTCAAAAAAGTCGTCAAAAACGTGATTTTTGCTCGTACCCCCTCCGCTGCCGGACTTGCCGGATTGTCAATATTCCGGTTGTCCATTCCATTCAACTCAACTTACTTCAATTCAGCATGTTGAATAACTGTTTTGCGGTGATAACGAT